>JBCCIN010000348.1:0-5651 GCA_039028235.1 Pseudomonadota bacterium | reverse complement strand
GGCATCAGGCCGCGCCCTTTCCAGATAGGCGGCAAGGGGTTCCCGAGCATAACGAAACTCCCGCCGGCGCTTTTTGCGGACCCAGGGCAGATAACTTTGCCAACCGGCGAGGCCGGTTACCTGGACTCGATCGTCGATCTCGATGCCGGCGATGTTTTGGCCGCGTACCAGCAGCAAATCGACCTGGTTGCCGCGCGCGGCCAGGCCACCGGCGAGCGTCACCATACGGCGGGCGACACCCCCGCTGGTGAGCCCATACATGAAGAGGCCGATATGCCTGCCGCCCGTCATGTCACGCGCTCCTATCCGGTGATCGGTTGCGCCAAAGACACAGCCGATGCCTTCCGATCGGCTGCCTTCGAGAAGGATTCGACGGCAGCCGCAAGCTCTTCCGCCACGAAGTCACTCGGACTCTGTCCATCGATGCCGACGACCTCCATCCGGCGCGGCAACAGACCCACCAGGGACCTGTGAAAGCCAAGCCAGGTGGGAAAATCATACCGCTGCCGTTCACTGCTGTCCCGATTGAAGCGTCCGCTATCGTCCCGATCGAACACCCTGCGCATCACCGTCGCATCGTCGACGTCGATGCGGACGCCACGCTGCCCCATGGCGGCGTGATAGCGCGCAAGAACGAAGCGGATCAGCCATGTCGCCTTGAGCGCAGGCGAATCGATCAGAAGCGTCCAGAGAACCTGCGTGAAGCCCTCATGCAACAGCACGACCTGATCCTGCTGCCCTGCTCCCCGATCTTGCTGCCCTGCTCGAAGCGACAGCATGAGGCGGATATGGCCGAGAACCCGCCTGGTCCGCTGCCGCCGGCGCTTGTTCGACCCGGTGCTCTCCTCCGGTCCATAGAGCCAGGAAAGCATCAGGATCGGCAGCACAATATCCGGCCGTCTCATAAGAAGGCCGCCGATGATCAGCCGACGCTTGAAGCCACTGATCCCCTTGAAGGAGCGGGTACCGATCTCGCTTTCGAGCCGCTCAAGCTCGTCGAAGGCCAGGACATCGAGGCCCCGCTCGGTCAAGAGCGCCTCCGCCCGCTTCACCGTCGACGTCTTGCCGGCACCGGCCGGACCGATCAGCTCGACCAGCATCAAGCCGCCCGCAAAACGTGAATCTTCAGGCCCGCCCAGGATGCGGTGAGCCTGCTCCGCATCGCCAGACGCTCCACGCCGAGCATTAGGCCGCTGAACCGGAGCGGCTTTTGCTCTTTTCGGATCGGTAGAACGCCGAGATGACGGCTCTCGACCATGGTGAGGCCGTGGCGCTCGGCAAGCTCGGCGACCTCCTGGTCCGACATGACGTGCAGGCGGCGCATGTTCTTGAGCGCTCCGCGCCGATGTCTGGCCAGAAGGGCGCGGTGGCGAAGGCTGCCCTCGCGCAGATGATTGTTGAACACTAAAAGGCCGCCAGGTGCGAGCAGCGTCACCAGCTTGGCCATGGCCTGATCGCGAAGGGCCGGCTCGGCATTGGGGAAAAAGCGAAAGGCCGTGATCAGATCGAAATGTTCGCCGTCCAGATCGCCCGAAGTCGTGATGTCGGTAGAGAGCAGCCGGCTTTTCTCGAGATCGCGCTCGGCCACCTCGAGCATGGAGGGGGCAACGTCGACGCCCGTCGCACTGCCGACATGGTTTTCGAGTAGTTTCAGGATCCGCCCGGTGCCGCAGGCAAAGTCAAGCAGCCGCACCGTGTTAGGTTCGGCGAAATGGGCCTTGAGCACATCCTTGAGAATGCGCTGCTCGATCCGCCACATCAGGGCACGATGCGACGATCCGGCAAACCGATCGTGATAGTCCTGTCCCTTGCCCTGATGGGAAGAACGATAGTCGTCATAGGGGATGTCGACCGCAGGCACCCACCCTCTCCTCATGAACATGGCCGCTGGTTTCGTGCGCCGCACTCATACGCCTTGTTCGCCGCCGGGTAAATCCATGCCTGTCGCAGGCATCGTTAACGCCATCTTAACCACCATGCGTTAGAACCCCTTGCAAGCGAGGACGCTGGCCCGGACTATGGGTGATGATAGCGAAGCCAATCTCGAAAAGATGATCCCAAGAGCGAGACCATGACCGACATTCTCTGGCAGCCCTCGGAGCAGCGCATCGCCGATGCCAATCTGACCGCCTTCCTGAGCTTCCTGGCGGAGGAAATGGACGAAGCGCCGGTGACCTTCGGTGCGCTTAGAGGTTGGTCGGTCGATCGACCGGAGGCGTTCTGGCCCGCCTTTTGGCGCTTCGCCGGGATCGAGGCGAGCCGGCCTTGGGATCAGGTCCTGACCGATGGCGGCAAGATGCCTGGTGCGACATGGTTCGAGGGGGCCTGTCTGAACTTCGCCGAGAATCTTCTCCGCCACCGCGACGATCACCCCGCCATCATCGCCTGGACCGAAGATCGCCAGCGGCGAGCCATAAGCTACGGCGAGCTTTACCTGGCCGTCGCCAGACTTGCCGCCGCTCTGAAATCGGACGGCGTCGGTGTTGGCGATCGGGTCGCCGCGGTCATGCCACATACGATCGAGACCATCGTCGCCATGCTGGCGACCACCTCGATCGGCGCCATCTGGTCCTCCTGCTCCCCCGATTTCGGCAAGCAGGGCCTGGTCGACCGCTTCGGCCAGATCGATGCCAAGGTGCTGATCACCATCGACGGCTATCGCTACAACGGCAAGCCGCAGGACATTGGCTCAAAGATCGGAGAGCTTGTAGCCGAGCTGCCGACGCTCAAGCGCGTCGTCCTGGTGCCCTTCCTGAACGCGGACACCAAACCGGATGGCCTGGGGAATGCGGTTCTCTACACCGACTACACCGACAACGACGCGAGCGACGTCAGCTTCGAGCAACTGCCGTTCGACCACCCGGGCTTCATCCTCTATTCGTCCGGCACCACCGGTGTTCCCAAGGCGATCGTGCACGGCACCGGCGGCACGCTTTTGCAGCATCAAAAGGAGCTGATGCTGCATACCGACCTCAAGCGCGAGGACATGCTCTTCTACTTCACCACCTGCGGCTGGATGATGTGGAACTGGCAGGTGAGCGCACTTGGCACCGGTGCCACGGTCGTCACCTATGACGGCTCACCCTTCTATCCAGACGGCAACAAGCTCTTCGACATCCTGCAGGAGGACCGCATCAGCCATTTCGGCACATCGGCGAAGTTCATCGACGCGGTCAAGAAAGCGGGCCTGTCCCCAGCGACAACGCACGACCTGTCAACGCTGAGAGCCGTGCTCTCCACGGGGTCGCCGTTGGTCGCCGAGAGCTTTGATTTTGTCTATGACAACATCAAAAATGACCTGCACCTCGCCTCGATCTCGGGCGGCACCGACATCGTCTCCTGCTTCGTTCTCGGCAACCCGATCGGCCCGGTTCATCGTGGCGAAATCCAGACGGCGGGCCTCGGCATGGCGGTCGAGGTCTGGGACGACGACGGCAAGCCCGTCCAGGGCGAGCGCGGCGAGCTGGTCTGCGTCAAACCCTTCCCCTCCATGCCGGTCAGCTTCTGGAACGACCCGGACGGATCACGCTACCGCGGCGCCTATTTCGAGCGCTTTCCGGGCATCTGGACCCATGGGGACATGATCGAGCAGACGCCGAACGGCGGCTATGTCATCCATGGGCGCTCGGACGCGGTGCTCAATCCTGGCGGGGTACGCATCGGCACGGCGGAAATCTACCGTCAGGTCGAGCAGATCGACGAAGTGGTCGAGTCCATCGCCGTCGGCCAGGACTGGCAGGGCGACGTGCGCGTCGTGCTGTTCGTCCGGCTTCGCGACGGTATCACGCTCGACGACGCTCTGATCGATCGCATCCGAAAACGCATCCGGCAGAACACCACACCCCGCCATGTCCCGGCCAAAGTCGTCCAGGTCGCCGACATTCCGCGCACGATGAGCGGCAAGATCGTGGAGCTCGCCGTCAGAGAAATCCTCCACGGGCGCGAGGTCAAGAACGTCGAAGCGCTCGCCAACCCCAAGGCGCTCGACCTTTACCGCGACCTCGACGAGCTCAGGACGTGATCACCCGTCCCAAGCGCTCGTCTTCGGCGATCAGCACAGGGTCGCGCTCCGAAGCAGGACCATAACCACCGCCACCCGGCGTCCTGACGCGGACCCGGTCCCCGGCCTGAAGCGGAATGTCCTGCTCCTTGGAGAGATGCTCCGGTGTGTATTTCACGCCGTCTCGCCGGACCTCGACGTCGTTCGGCGCGCCGTCTTCGCCGCCAAGCGCCCCCTGCGGTCCGAAGCGGCCGTGGTCCATGACGAAGCTTGCGCGCGCCTGCCCACGCAGGAGCTCGACCTCATAGTCAAGCCCGAGACCGCCCCGATGACGGCCGGCGCCGCCGGAGCCCTCACGGAGAGCGTAGCGGTGGTAAAGCACCGGAAAATTCTGCTCCATGATCTCCACCGGCGGCGCCTTTGAAATCCCGATGGTCGAGCAGCCATTGGCGAGACCGTCATGGTCGGCATTGCCGCCATAGCCGCCGCCGGAAAGCTGATACATCACGAAATCCCGTCCCCTTTCGGGATCATGCCCACCGAGCGCAAAATTGCCGCTGGTGCCGGCGGGTGCTGCGGTCACCCGCTGCGGCAACGGCTCCACCAGTGCAGCGAACACGGCCTCGGCGATGCGCTGGCTGACTTCTGCGGCACAACCGGAGACCGGCCGCGGATAACGCGCATCAAGGAAGGTGCCCTCTGGACGAACCACCTCCAGCGGAGCGAAGGCGCCGGCGCTGATCGGCACCTCCGGAAAGATGTGGCGCATAGCGAGATAGACGGATGACAGCGTGGTCGCCAGCACCGAATTCATCGGGCCTTGGCAAGGCGGGCTTGACTTGGAAAAGTCGAAACGAAGATGGCCAAGCGTCTTCTCGACCGTCAAACGGATCTGCAAAGGCTCGTTGACCACGCCGTCACTATCGACCCAGGCGGTCGAGCTATAGTGGCCATCGGGGATTTCGTCGATCAGGGTCCGCATCTGGGTTTCGGCGCGCGCGCGCAGTTCTTCGATCGCCGAGCGCACAACGTTGTCGCCATAGCGATCAAGCAGCGCATGCAGCCGATCCTCACCGACCATGAGAGCAGCCGCCTGCGCCTTGACGTCCCCGATGCGCTGATCGGCAACCCGGATGTTGGAACAGATGATGCTATAGATTTCGGGATCGAGTTTTCCTTGTTTGAAGAGCCTTACGGGAGGAAGTCGGAGTCCCTCTTGCTCGACCGCCGTGGCCGAGGCCGAGAAGCCGCCAGGCACCGACCCGCCGATATCAGGCCAGTGGCCGGTATTGGAGAGCCAGCAGAAAATCTCGCCCTTTCGGTAGAACGGCCGGGCAAAGCGCACGTCCATCAGATGGGTGCCGCCGAGATAGGGGTCATTGACGATGTAGATGTCATCAGGCCTTGGAGCCGGCGCCTTGCCGCTTGCGATCATCTCGATCAGGGTGCGCGTCGAATATTGCATGGTGCCGACGAACACCGGGAGGCCGCCGGCGCCCTGGGCGATGAGCGCCCCGTCCTCCGCGGCATAGATGCCGTCAGAGCGGTCATTGGCTTCGGCGATGACCGGTGAGAAGGCGGCGCGTGAAAAACTGAGATCCATCTCGTCGCAGACCTGCTGCAGGCCTGCCTGGATCACCGAAAGTGTGAT
>JBCCIN010000347.1:0-5655 GCA_039028235.1 Pseudomonadota bacterium | reverse complement strand
GCCATCCTTCAATCCGTGCGATCGACGCAACCCATGGCTCCGATGCGGCCCAGTCGCGGAGCCAGGCCTCCGGCGATAGGCGGTTCATCTGAAGCGTTGCCGCAAACGCGCCTCGCATCTGTCCAGTCACGAAAGCCCGCTGGCATACGGTGCGGCTCATATCAGTGAAGCTATCGCGCATGATGCGCTCGGTCATGGGCGTAGGGTTGTTGACGCGCTGCAAATAGGCATCGCATGTCAGCACATCCGGCCCATCCGTCTCGTAGTAGGTGAAGTAGCCATCGTCAGGCTCGATCGCCTGGTAACGACGGCCGCGCCTAAATCCTGCGATCGACAATCGCTCATGGAGATGCTCGGTCTGGTACCATGCCTCGTATTCTGTCTCCATCCCAGACGCACAACGGTTCCAGATCGCCAAGATGCCCGCATCGTTTGTCACTTAGCCCGTCCTCGCTACGTCGGCGCAGCCTTGCCCCAGGCCCATCTTTGAAGATCTAACAGATCAATCTGGGTTGGACGATCCGTAGAGAACCCCTGTACGAACTGGTTCGAGGGAATCTTTGGTGGGCAAGCACTTCATATCCGCGGCGTCCATCGCAAGCACACCGAGTTGCTGCTTGTGATCGTCAAGAAAATGGTAAGGCTCTGTCATGGCCGAAACATTCGAACAGATGCTGACGGGAGGACATCCCAACTCGCTTGGAAGAACCGTCGAGGTCGTCGACCAGGTCCTTTCGAAGCCGGATCGCTTTGACGAGTTGTTCGGTTGCTACAAGAGCGATGATGCCGTAGTCCGCCTGCGGACGTCGAACGCGATGAAGCGCATCGAAGCCGAACGTCATGATCTGCTTGTTCCCTATATCGACCGTTTCATCGATGAGATCGGGCAGCTTGACCAAGCGTCGGCGCAGTGGACGCTAGCACAGCTCTTCGAGCGTTTGTCTGAGGATATGACCAATTGCCAGCGTGCGGCCGCTCTAGAGATCATGAAACGCAACCTCGCCGACCATGAGGACTGGATCGTTCTCAACACGACCATCGAGACGCTGGCCGCATGGGCCGTCGGCGACCACGGTCTGAAGCAATGGCTGAGGCCGCACCTGGTGCGGTTGTCCGCCGACAGCCGAAAGTCGGTCGCGTCCCGCGCAGCTAAGAAACTCCACGAGCTCGACGCAGAATGATCTCCAGCCTAGCATCTGCGGAGAGAGAAGGGGCCTGTAATGACCTTTGAAATATGGATGCTTTACATCGCAACCGTGCTGGCGCTGATGAGCACGCCGGGGCCAAGCCAACTTCTTATGTTGTCGAACAGTGGCGCCCATGGCTTTCGCCGGTCTCTGGCGACGGCCGCCGGAGACCTGAGTGCGAACGCCCTTCAGATGCTGGCGGCCGGGCTGGGTCTGGCCGCTGTCATTGCGGCGTCGGGCGCTGCGCTCACGGTCATCAAGTGGGCGGGCGTGGCCTATCTGATCTGGCTCGGCATCCGCATGATAAGGCGCGCCAATCCGAACAACGCGGCATTGGGCCAAGCCCAGCAGGTCGTCTCCTTACGCAGCCTCTGGCTACAGGGCTTTGTGACGTCAGCAGCCAATCCCAAGGCCGTCGTCTTTTTTGCGGCCCTCTTCCCACAGTTCCTTCAGGGCGATAACCCTTTTTGGCCCCAGCTCCTTATCCTGTCCGCAACCTACCTCGTCATCGACGGATGCTTTCTCTCCGCCTACGGCATTGGTGCAAGCTGGATATCGAGACGCCTTCGAGGCACCGCGAAGGCATGGATCGAGCGTCTCGGTGGAAGCTTCATGATCCTTGCCGCTGTCCTGCTTGGCCTGAAGTCGATTTCGAGACAGTAGTCTAATCTGCTTTCATTACAGTCGCCTTGGGTCAATTGATGACAAACAGCACTGGCCTTCGATGACGACAGTTGACGCAGTTCACCCCCAGCGGATCAGTCCAATGATCGCTGACCCCGCGTAGAAGAACTGGAGAGCGAGGAACGCCCAGCGCCGGTCGATGACGGCCCAGGCGGTGAAGAGGCCTGAGGAGACGAGCAGCAGCGCGAATCCGAGAACCTCGTTGCCAGTGTTCGAGGCGATGAGCAGCGCGTAGACGATGGCGAGCGTCGACCCTGTCACTTCGAAGACCGTGGTCAGGCTTCGCCTCCGGGCAGCGACTTCAGCCACTCTTTTCCCTTTCATAGTGGTGGCGTTCTGGAAGCGGCCTAGGTTCCTTTGCGCGCAGCCAGGAAGGCGACGAGGTGCCGGTTGATCTCGTCCGGCTTGTCCTCCATCGCGAAATGCCCGCAGTCCTTGAGGATGTGGAGCGTTGAGCTGGGAATGGCAGCCTGAAGCTTGTGCGCCCAATCCACGACCTGCCAGGCGTCATCCTCTCCCCAGATAATTTGCACGGGCAGAGGGGCAAGCTCCGGCAATCGCTCCGCAATCTCCAGCGTGTGCTTCGGGTCGTAGTGGCCGATCTGATGCTGAAACAGGCTGCCTTGCCCGATCGGGCCGGCGATATAGTCGAGGTAGATCTCAAGCGCGCCCTCGCGGAGGCCCTGTTTGTCATTCACTGCGGAGAGGAGCCATTCACGGAAATGCTCCCGGTGCTCCGCATCCGGCTTGTCGATCAGGCGCTCCAAACCTTCCTGCATCTGCTCGCGGGTGCGTTTCGATGGCCAGCTGTCGAAGCTGCAAACGTCGATCAGGGTCAGGGACCTGACACGGCCAGGCGAGAACACAGCGAAACGCTGCGCGATCGCACCACCAATATCGTGGGAAATCATGTGGGCGTCCTCCAGGCCCCAATGGGCCATCAACCCTTCCAGGATCGGCACCTGAGCGGTCACGGATGTGTCGACCTCCCGACTCCAGGGACGCTCGGACAGGCCATAACCGAGCAGGTCGTAGAGGTGGACGCGATAGCCCGCATCAAGGAGGGCAGGGAGGGTTCTCCGCCAGATGTAGGACGATGACGGCGTACCATGGATCAGTACGACTGGTTCACCGTCGCCATGCACGCCATGGGCTATGCGGGCGTCGTTGATGAGGACGTGGTCGTCGACGAGAGATGCCATCAATCGGGCTCCGTGTTGTCTTGGATTGTCACCACAGTGGTTCAAAAAGGCCTGTTTCATCAAATGAATTGATTTGATATTTTCATCGAAATTTGTCATATGTGGCCGCCACAGTCGAGGATCATGTCCATGTCCCGCCGTCTCGATATCGACGCCTTGAGAGCTCTTCAGGCGGTCGCTGCGCAGGGAGGCGTTACGCGCGCGGCCGACCATCTGGCGCTCTCCCAGTCCGCCGTTAGCCACAAGATCAGGCGCCTGGAGGAAACGATCGGCTGTAGCTTGCTGAACAGAAGGGCAGGGAGCCCGCTGCTGACGGAATCAGGCCGCCGCCTGCTCGGCTATGCCGGTCGTATCCTCAATCTGCACGACGAAGCCCTTCAGTCCCTGAGCGCGCGGACGCTTTCCGGGAAAATTCGCCTCGGCATGACCGAAGACACCACCAGCAGCGGCCTCGCGCGCATTCTCGGGAGATTCACCCGGCTGTTTCCGGACGTTACGGTCCGAACCCATGTTGCCCAGAGTCTGACGCTGCAAAGTGAATTGAAAGACGGAACGATCGATCTCGCGGTCATGCAGATTTTCGCCCGGGACATCCAAGCACGCGATCGTGTGCTCTATCGAGACAGCTTGGTTTGGGCGAAAGCGGTCGATCTCGAACTGAATTGGGACCGCCCCATCCCCTTCCTTTCCTATGACGACAATTGCTTCTACAGGAAGTGGATGCTGGAGCAGGAAGCCTCCGCCGGTCGGACGTTCGAGACCGTGCTCGAATGCGCGAGCAATGCCGGCATCATCGCAGGCGTCGAGGCCGGTTTGGGCGTCGCGATTCTCAATCGAAGGCATGTCAGCAAAGGAATGGGTGTGCTTGACGACGGGTTCGCTGAACCGCCGAATATCGCCTATGTGATAAGAGCATCCGCGAAGTCCACATCAAGGGCCGTTCATGCGCTGGCGGAGGAGATCGAGCGCGAGGCCAGCGGCTTCAACTTGCCTAAGGCCGCCTGACGTCCGCACCTAAACAGCGCATCGTCGATCAAACGGCAATGAAGGAGGGCGAAGCGCTGATCCGTTACCATGGTGCAGATTACGGCGGACCCGCCGGAGATTCAGTAGTTTCCGTCGTCGACGTTACGTCAATGCCTGATCAAGGGCGGCGGCGCAGTGGATCAGAGTCGTATCGAAAACCGGGACGGGGACGTTGCTCTGGTTCAGCAGCATGCCGACTTCCGTGCAGCCAAGAATGAGGCCGTCGGCACCTTCGTCCACGAGGTGTTCGGCAATCGCGACATAGTCGGCTTCGCTCTCTTCCGTGATGACGCCCTTGCACAATTCCTCATAGATGATGCGATGCACCAGGGTGCGATTCCCGTCATTCGGGATGATCGGGGTCAAGCCCGCTGCCTTCAGGCGATCGGTGTAGAATGTCTGCTCCATGGTGAACGCTGTCGCCATCAGACCAGGCGATCTCAGACCTTTCCGTTTGATCGCATCAGCCGTGGCATCGGCAATGTGCAGCATGGGAATGCTCACGCCTTCCATCATCTCGGCGGCGAGCTTGTGCATGGTGTTGGTGGCCAGAACGATCATGTCAGCGCCGCCTCTTTCGAGGGACTTCGCCTCGTCGTTCAGGATGGCTCCGGCCGCATCCCAATGACCCTGCATTTGCAGATCTTCGATCCTGGCAAAGTCCAGTGACCGTATCAGAAGCTCCGGTGAATGCAGCCCGCCGAGACGTTGTCGCGTCAGATCGCAAAGTTCGCGATAGTAGATCTGCGTGGAGGCCGCTGACATGCCGCCAAGGATGCCGATGGTTTTCATAGGACGATCCAGGCCGCTCCCAGTTTGACCAAGCCGCGCATAAAGTCAGAACTTTGCCGCGCAATCCAGTCTTGAGTTTGCGACGGATGCAGACTGACCTAATTCCAGGAGTCACGCCGACTTTCGCCTCCACTGAAAGAACCTCACGAAAGCGCGCAGGATTTCGCTGTTTCGGTTCTCGCGGGGGTAATAGAGATAGAGCGGCGGATAGGTGTGGGCGAACGGTTTCAGGATGGGAACGAGCGCGCCGTCGTCGACATGCGCCTGGACGAAGCGGCTTGGCACATGGATCACGCCATGCCCGGCAAGGGCTCGATTGACGAGCGTGATCTGCGAATCGGTGACGAGCGTTCCCCTGACCTCGACCGCAATCGGTCCGTCCGGGCCATCGAAGTCCCAATCGGCCAGGCGCTTCGAACTGATGAACCTGTAGCGAAGGCAGTTATGGGCCAGGAGGTCAGCCGGTGTCTCGGGCTCGCCATGCGCCCTTAGATAGGCGGACGACGCAAACGCCGTAGCTACGTTCGGCGGTGAGATCTGGACGGCGATCATGTCCTGCTGCACGTGACCGCCGAATCGGATGCCGGCATGAAAGCCTTCGGCGACGATGTCGACCAGCTGGTCCGACATGGTGAAGTCGAGCCCGATCTCCGGATAGGTTCGCTGAAAGTCGCTCAAGTGCTCCGCGAGCGCGATCTGATAGGCGATGTAGGGCATGTTGATGCGAAGCTCACCGCGGAGGACGCCATGGGTCTTTTGGGCTT
>JBCCIN010000346.1:0-5672 GCA_039028235.1 Pseudomonadota bacterium | reverse complement strand
TTCGAGAATGCCGCCATGCAGCTCGACTTCCTTGATCCGCCGATGCCAGGTCGAGAGGTTCTGATACCAGTCGAGGGTGATGGTCTCGGTGCTGCGATCGAGGGTGCCGGCTTCGAGCCGCTCATAGATTTCGAGAGCACCGTCCCTCGCGGTCTTCCCGGCCTTCCAGCCGAGCCCCTCGATCTTGTCGAAGTTGACGCGATAGGAGCGATGGTCGGCGTCACCGTACCAGTCGATCTTGACGTCGCGCGGCAGGACCTCGGAGATCAGCTCGGCGAGCGGGCCAAGCTGGTAGTTGTTCTGATCCGAGCCGACATTGAAGAGCTGGCCGTTCACCTTGTCCTTGGGCGCCGTGAGCATGAACATCTGGGCGGACGCCGTGTCGCTGACATGCACCATCGGCCGCCACTGGCTGCCGTCCCGCATGAGGGGGAGGACGCCAGTCTTCCAGGCACCATAGGTCATGCCGTTGATCGCGAGATCGAAGCGCATCCGCGGGCTGTAGCCGTAGACCGTGGCCTGACGCAGCACGACCACGCAGAAATCGTCGGACGCCTCGGCGAACACGCCATGCTCCGCCATCTCGTTGGCTTTGGCATAGGTGGTGAGCGGGTTGGTCTTGTAGGTCTCGTCGCAGATCACACCCGGCTCCTGGAAGCCATAAATGCTGCAGGACGAGGGGAGAACGTAGCGCTTGGCACCCGCCGCCTTGGCCATTTTGGCGCACTGAACGCGGCTCTCGTGGTTGATCTGATAGGTCGGCTTCTGGAAGAGCTCGCCGCTCGGGTCGTTGGAGATGGCGACCAGATCGATCACATGGTCGACACCCTCGAAATTGGCGGGCTCCAGGAGACGGCTGTCCGCGCGTATGATCTCAAGATTGTCATGCTCGGGCAAAAGCTCGCGCCCGAAGAACAGACGATCGAGAACGCGCACCTTGTAGCCGCCGGCGAGCAGCATGGGCACCAGGGTCGTTCCGATATAGCCACCGCCGCCGGTGACGAGAACACGTTCCATGTCAGCGTCTCTCTCTGGTGTGATTTTCGATTCGGATAGTGAGGCTTCAGGGTTAAGAATACGTGAAAATCTCTGGCAAATCGCGAAGGCTCGGCTGATTTCGGTCCTTCTCCGAAAGAACCAGTTCATCGCCCGGCAATGGCCAGTCGATGCTGAGGTCCGGATCGTCATAACGCACGCCGAGATCAAGCTCGGGCGCGTAGTAGGCGTCGACCTTGTAGGCGATTTCGGTATGGGGCTTGAGCGTGAGCAGGCCGTGGGCGAAGCCCTGCGGGCAAAGGATCTGCTGGCCGCTCTCCGCGGTCATCTCGACCATCACATGCTTGCCGAAGTGGGGCGAACCATGGCGGAGGTCCACGCACACATCCAGGATGGCGCCGCGCAGGACGCGCACGAGCTTGGTCTGGGTGGCGGGCGGAGCCTGGAAATGCAGGCCGCGCAGGGTGCCCACATCAGCGGAGTAGGAATGATTTTCCTGGATGAACTCGACGGTGATGCCCACCTCAGCGAGGGCCCGCCGGTTGTAGATCTCGGAAAAAAAGCCGCGTTGATCGCCGAAGCGCGGAGGCGTGATGAGCTTCACGTCCGGCAGGCTGGTTTCGATAACGTCCATTGTTGTTCTTTTTCGACCGGCAAAGGGTTGGATGACAACTCTTAAGTGGTCACACCGACCCAGCCGATCGCTCTCCTCAAGAAGCGCGTCTGTCCAATGTCAACGCTTCACGCTCGATTGTCTTCCAAATCTTCAGCGCCTCGGTCTCGGGCATGGCGACATCATCGGCGGTCAGCACCTCGCCGGCGGCAACCGGTCGCTGCACCTCGAGGTCGTTGGCGAGGCAGATCGGCAGATGTCCCGGCCGGTCGGCGAGATTGACGCAGATGCCGCGCAGATCGAAGCTGCCGCAGCCGCGTTCGATGCGGGTGCCGGGTGCGAGGTCGCGCTTGGCCACCGCGGCGACGCCGACGCGCGGCTTCGCACTGTTGTTGAGCAGAGCCCGACCGCCGCGTGCGACACGCTCGATGGTCTTGAACACTTCGAGATGGACGAGGCAATAGTCCTTGATCAGGAGGTAGTAAGGACCTTCGCCGAACTTGAAGTTCTGCAGCGGCTGCTTTTGGTGGTCGTCATGGCGCGCGACGATAAAGACGCCGTGCTGGAGGCCGCGGTCCAGGATGTACTCGCTGATCGGGTAGCCGGCCTGATCCGCGGCCTTGCCAAGCTCCTGGGCGGCATGTTTGAGATCGCCGGTCTCGAGGCCGATCAGGTCTTCCTTGGCGATTCCGGCGCCGAGGCCGTTGGCCACCAGACACTGCTCGATCTGCACCTTGGTGCCGTCGGTGAAGGAGGTGACCATCGGCACCGAATAGTCCTGCTTGTCCGCCCAGAACTGCATGTCCTCGGGCGAGGGATTGCGGTTCAGGAAGGCTTTCATATTGCCGTAAACCAAGGGCGAGAAACCCATGGAGACGGCTTCTTCGTGGAGGGCAGCGAGGCAGCCGGGCTGATCGCCCTCGGCCTCACTAAGCAATCCACGGTCGACGAAATGCGAACCGACGGTCGTGTGAAACTCGGCATTCAGGGTGACCACCGGCTTGCCGGCATCGAGCACCGGACCGACGGTCGCGGCGGCGTAAGGCACGTCGCCGGTGCATTCGAAGATCACGTCGCTCGTCTCGATCAGTTCGTCGAGCGACGCGGTGAGCGCATCCTGGCGCGGATACTCGCCGCAGCTTTCCAGCGGGCGCCGGGTCAGGACCTTGCCGAGCTCGTAGCTCGGGCGGCGTGCGAGTTCATGAACGAAGTGGCGCGAGACAAAGCCGGTCCCGATGACGCCAACGCGAAGGCGTGGTTCTTGCTTCATTCAATGGTTCCGTGGTTTTGGGGCGAATCCGAAGGGCATTTCGCCGGAGCGGCTACCTGCGCGGTATGACGGAATTTTACGCAATTCGCAACCGGGCAGGGTCTCTGAGTGCACAAAATGCGTGCGATTCTGACGAACAGATATCGAACAAACGTGCCTTTTTTGCGAGCCTCTTTCGAATGAGTGATCAGCGGGCGAATGAGGGACCGGCGGGCCGTGACAAGCTCATCCGACCGGAACCGACCGGCGCGGTCATGCTCGGGATAACGATCCCGCCGAGTTGGAGCTACGGCGTGCCCGGCGCGCGTCATCGACGAGGCAAGCAACCGAGAAGAGCACAAGATCTGCACGGCAATACTCAAGAGATAAAATAATGACCTAACAACACGGATGCGCTGGATACCAACGCTCCTTTATAAATTCTTGGTGATCACCTTGATCAGACAGCGCCGGAGACTTGAAGTTCACAGCGAAGGTCTGTACCACACGTGGCCTGCGTGGACGCTAGGTGGGGACGACCACTGGACGTCCGCATAGCGGAAATGCGAGGACGTGCGCTTTCAGGCTGGGAGAGTCCTTTTTTCGAGCGCCGGGTGCCGCTGATGGTGATCGACAGCGGTGCCGATGGGGTTCATCAGCCTCAATGCCGGTCCTCTCACCTCTTTCAAAGGATCAGCTCATGTATCGCAATGTGATCGGTGCATCATCGGCGCTAGCTCTTCTCGCCCTGCTCACCGGCCTTCCGACGGCCGCGCCTGCCCATGAGGGCAGCAAGCTCTGCAATGTCGTTCTGGACGGTGACGGCGAACCCGTGCTCGAAAGCGATTCCGACGATATCGCGCACAGCAACAGCAGCGACTGCCCCGCAGGCGCCGATGCCGGCACCGTCGAAAACTCGGAAGCGGAGCAGCAGACCGCCGCCGTCGACGAGACCGAAGGCGTCACCACGGTGGTCGATCCGCTCATCGTCTATTTCGATGTCAACCAGGACGAGCTGGATGCGGGAGCTCAGGCGGAAGTCAACGCGTATGTCGCCGAGCTCATGGCGACCGCGCCCAAGGCGCTGACCGTGGTCGGTTATACCGACACCTCCGGATCGGCCGATCTGAATGCGCGGCTTTCTGAGGCCCGCGCCGACAACGTGGCGGCGGCCCTGATCCAAGCGGGCGTGCCGGCCGGCATGATCTCACGCGGTGCCTCAGGTGAGGAAGACCTCGCCGTCGAGACCGGCGACGGCACGCGCGAGGCCAGCAATCGCAGGGTGGCCGTCACGCCTAGCTACTGAAGGCTGAGCAAGCAGTCGCTTGACTACAGAAATCTGAGAATGTGTCGGCATGCTTTTTCGCGAGCATGCCGACACGACGCTCAATAAAACTGTAAAATGACATGCGCCGAAGTAAAAACAACTAAAGCGATAATCTTCACTTTTTCACCTGTACATTTCATTGAAAAAAGAAAACCACCGTTGACGTAACCGCGGGGTTATTCTACGGCATATTTTCGTATGACGCTGATCTAATCTAACGTTCGCTCGATTGACAAAGTCAGGAAGCGCCTTTTGGATTGATCGCGACTTTGCATCATGCGGTGGTGCAAGCCGTAGAGAGCGGCAACACTACACAGGTGCTGCATCGACTAACATGGAATATTGAGGGGGGCACCTCATGCTCAAGACGTTCTTCGGTTGTTCTGCAGTCGCCGCCGCTGCGTTGCTGGTTGGCAGTTTGTCAGCCCAAGCGCATGACGGTCGCGACGATCTTTGCGGCGGTGTCATGGAGGCTGATGCCGACATGGTGACGACCAGCAGCGGCAAGCCGTTGCTGCTTGGCAGTAGTGAACCATGCCCTGCAGCCGAGCAGGTTGCAGCGGTCGAGACTGAGACAACGGACGCTGGTGACGCCGATGCGGCGGCTGTACCGGCCTCGCTGCCGCATGACGGCATGGTGTATTTCTCGCTGGATTCGGATCAGCTCGATGCCGAAGATCAGGCGATGCTCGACGACATCGTTGCGGCGGTCGCATCACAAGGTCCGGCCAGCGTCACGGTGATGGGCCACGCCGACCGCTCCGGTGGCGACGACTACAACATGGATCTGTCCGAGCGCCGTGCGAAGACCATTGCGGATGCGCTGGTCGCGGCGGGCATCCCCGAGGCGGCGATCAGCACCATGGGTTATGGTGAGACCGAGCCGGCGGTTGCGACCGAGGACGGTGTTGCCATGCGTCAGAACCGACGGGCCGCCATCGAGACTCAGTAAGACCAAGGCCGAAAGGCCACCGTCTTTCGAAACGCCGGTGAACTCAGGTTCACCGGCGTTTTTCGTTCTGGTCGTCTCGATTGACAGGCGAATGTCTGAGCGATGACCTCTCCGCGAGGTCTTCCACGATCGCATGCGCCATCGCTCAAGCGAGCATGGGTGTCCGACCGATCCAAGCCAGACACGCCGCGTAGCACCAGCTCAGAGGGTGTCCGCGACCGCCGTTCGAAAGTTGGCGTAGAGCTTGGCGGCATTGTCGACAAAGCCCGGCATGGCTCGGCTCGCGTCCCGCCGGAGATCGTCGATGGCACCCGGGCCGAGGCTCCTCTCCAGCGCGTCACGATAGGCCGGTATCACACCCCAATTGTCGACGGTGTCGTCCTCGACCTCAACGTGATACTGCATGGACCAGGCATGATCTCCGACGCGCAGCGCCTGCACCTGGCAGACGGGCGAGGACGCAAGGATGACGGCGCCGGCCGGCGGCTCGGTCACTTCGACGCCGTGCCATTGCAGGCACCGCTGGCGTTTGGGC
>JBCCIN010000345.1:0-5743 GCA_039028235.1 Pseudomonadota bacterium | reverse complement strand
GTTTCCGGCCGGGCACAAAAGCCTTTGAACTGCACACGGTCGGCGACGCCGAGGGAAAGGGCCATGGCTTTCAGCGTCTCTTCCTCCGGCCCCGAGCCGACGATGACGAGTGAGGCCTCGTGCGGTTCCGGCAGCTTTGCGAAGGCCTGGAGCAGGCGGGCGAGGTTCTTTTCCTTGCGCAGGCCCGCCACCGTGCCGATGACCACCCGGGTGTTCCCGTCTCCTCCATCGGCATCGGCGCGTCTGCCGACATCGAAGCGCGAACAATCGATTCCGTTGGGAATATAGGTCAAACGCGAGGATGGCAGGCGCCAGAGTGTCCGGGCGTGATCGAGAAGCACCTGGGAGGGCATGACGGTGAGCGCTTGGCGGCGCAGCACGAGCCGGCGGGTGAGAATGCGCCGCCGCAGCTGGCCGGCGGCTTCGTCAGGGCCGAAACCGTCCTCGAAGTGAATTTCCGGCAGGCGATGCAGGATATTGGCCATGCTGCATTCGATCGCGCCCCAGTTATAAGTCAGGAGCAGATCGGGGGCGTGATGCCTGAACGCCTGGCGAAAGGCGTTGATGGTCCGCACCACCGAGCGCCCGCTCCGCGGCGCTTCGACGATCCGGTAGCGGACATCGGGATCGAGCTTGGAAAGCGCGTCATGACGGCCATCCATGGCGCAGATGACATGCTCGATCGGCGAGGCGCCATGACGGGCGAGGTCATTGGCGATCTGCGCGAAGCGCACCTGCGGCCCGCCTGTTCCGAAGGTCGAAAAGACATGGAGGAAGCGAAGCGGCGCGATCATCATGCCCCGCTGGCGCCATAGCGCTTCCGCTCATCGTCGGCGGCATCCGAGCGCGTGGTCAGGTCGACGATCTCGCCGGACATGGCAGGCACCGGATCTCCATGAACCTTGATGCCGCGTTCGATAAAGGCGGCTTCGTCGGCATTGGGCCGCCAATCCAGATCGCGCTTTTCGGTCGTGCAGTCGAAGCGGGCGAACAGCGCGCGAGAGGCAAGGTCGCGCCGGCTTGGCGGCGGCACCTGGCGCCCGCTAAGCCGTTTGATGCACCATTTCGCCCACTCGACCGCATACAGCCGATTGACCGATTGACCGTGATAGCGAAGCGGACGGCCCAGAGCGGAAGCCAGCGTCTCCATATAGCGCCGTGCACTGATGCGGACATCGCCGGCGATATTGTAGGCATTGCCCTCGATCGATTCGGCCTCCAGCGCCCCGAGGATCGCGCTCGCCACATCCTCGACCAGCACGAACGGCAAAGGATGATGCCCGGCGCTCCAGCCCATGCAATGCTGATCGTTATTGTAGAAGCCCAGCCCGCCGTGCAGCGGCATGCCGCCTTCGCCGACCACCAGCGCAGGCCGAAGGATGACGACCGGGAGCCCGCGCTCCTTGTGCAAAGCGAACAGGTCCTGATCGCAGAGCGCCTTCGCCCTGCCGTACTCGCCGCGCTCCTCGATCCTCGGATCGGTCGGGGTGGCGGCGGTGATCCTGTCCGCCGCATCGCCGAGATAGAGGGCGGCGATCGAGCTGATGTAGACCAGCCGCTCGACTCCATGATCGAGGCATTGCTCGGCGATGAGCCTGGTGCCCGCACGCATGGTCTCGATCAGATCGCCGCCCGATCCCATGCCGTGGGCGAGATGGACAACCTGGCGGCAGCCGGCCATGGCGCGGCCAACGGCGTCCGGGTCGGTGAAGCTGCCGCGAACAAGCGTGATGTTGGGCTTCTCGAAGTCGGGCGACAGGTTGGTGATGTTGCGGGCGAGAACGGCGATCCGACGGCCGTCGTCGGCAAGTTGCTTCAAGACCGCGCGCCCGATGAAGCCCGTGCCGCCGATCAGCAGCAGGTCATGGTTTTCATGCGCCGCCCGCCCCGATGACGGGACCGCCTTCGGCTTGGTTTTCGCGGTCTGCCCGGCAGGCTCGATCTTGAAGCCGGCGCCGACGGTGATCTGCTCGCACAGATCGACCAGATCGGTGGCGAAGCCACCATCGCTCAAAGGCTGCTCCTGCCGGTCGAGCGCCTGATGGAAATTGTCGATCGATCCCTTCATGCTGAGATAGAAGGAATCGCTGCGGGAGCGGAGCTTGACCATGGAAAGCCCGTGGCCGACCGCGCCGCGAATGGCGCTGCCGGCAAGCTCGGCAGCCGTCCTGAGGCCGCTCACCATCTGATCCGACGGCTCGAGCCAGCGTGTCCATCGGCGCGTGTAGCAGCGATTGTTGACGATATCCGCATGGATGATGCCGTCGGTGCAGCTGGCAATCAGCTCCCAATGCGGGAAGTCAGCGCCGAGGTCGAAATGGAACTGAACGCTTTTATCGGACTCGCGAAGACTGACGTCGACTTCTTTCAGAAGGGAATTCCCGGCGCCGAGCGTCAGCCGATCGCCGACGGTGACGCTGGCCAGGGCGGCGTCGGGAACGATGGCTCTGATCTGGGAAAGCGGATGGACCGCCTGCTCCAGGAGCAGGTTCTGCGGGGCCTGAAACATCCAGTGGCCGAACTGCCGGCCCTGGAGCTGACGAAGGGGCATTCGATAGATGCAGGTGAGATTCTTCAGCCGTCCGCAGGCACCTGCGTCGAGAAGCGCTTTCAGCCGGACGAACGCCGGGTGAAAAACCACGTTCTGATTGACCCCGAGCGTGACCCCTTCGCTTTCGGCAAATGCGGTGAGGGCCGCCGATGACGTCTTGGACGGCGTCAGGGGCTTCTCGACGAGCGTCGGCAGACCGGCCTTGAGAGCCTGGCGGGTGAGGTCTTCATGCAGATTGGGTGGCGTCAGGACATGAACGGCATCGATGCCGCCCGCCTCGAGAGCGTCGTTCAAAGAGGAATGGACCGCTGGAATCTGCCAGCGGCCGGCAAGCCTTCGGGCGGCATCCGAATGGGGGTCGACGATCGCCTGCACACGCATGCCGGGACGTGAGGACAAGGCTTCCGCATGAAGCTGTGAAATGAAGCCGGCACCGACCAGGCAGACCCGGCGTTGAATGCGATCGTGGTGAGCCATCTTTTCGTTTTTCCTAGACTTGAGTAGATACACGCGCCGTGCCGCCGCTCTTTACGGGCTGGCGGCCGGCGCTGCATCGGCTAATGGCGGAGCAGTCGATTCCTGAACGGATTTAAGCCGGTGGGCGACGAAGCGGCGAAGGGCGGCGAGCACGATCAGTATGCTTAACAGCAGATCGAAAATCGCCATCGACAGGGCGGCGCCGGCGATCGCGAAGACGACGATACTGATCTGACACATTCGAGCAAGATCGCCAGCCCAGGCGAGCGCTGGATGGTCCCGGGTCCGGCGCGCGATCCACCTGCCGTTCGCCCATCCCGTATAGAGCAGCGCTATATAGATCCCGAGGGCGACAAATCCGAGCTCACCCATCACCTGGAAGTAAATGCTGTGAGCGGCAAGCGCCTTCACCTGATCTGTTTGCACCTCGAGATAATTGGCGACGACCGCTCGGCTTTCCAGCGCCTTGGGTCCGACACCGATCAGTGGGCGGTCGAGAGCCGCGCGGTAGTATATGCCCCAGGCGTAAAGCCTTCCTTGAAAGGATCGGTCGTCTTCGCTAGCCGTCTCGATGGATTGCATACGCGACAGCCAACTGTCCGACGCCGTGTGGAAGACCACGACGAGCCCGGCCGCCATGACGATCAGATAGCCGATCTTACGCCCTGCGTTCCACCAGAAATAGGCAAGCAGGCAAACCAGGCCGATGAAGCCGCCGCGTGAGTGCGTGCCGACCACGGCCAGGCATGTCAGCATCATGGTGAAAAACAGTGTCAGGCTTACCCAATGGTGCCGCGCTTGCAGACGGAGGTAGTTGAGCAGGGGAATGACGATGAGGCAGGCGAGCGCGAAATGATTTCTGTCCGAGATGATCGTGCCGGACGGCCCGACGCATTTGTGCGCGCCAGCCGTCACGATGACCGAAGCGGAGCACTTCACGGCGAAATAGGCGAAGGAGAACGCGATCATCCAGATGAAGGCGTGAAATCGTTCCGTCGTTCGCAGGAACATCGACAACAGGATGAGATAGAGAAAAATGCTTAAATATTCCGTGGTCTTGATGGCCGTATAATCTGGCGCGCGCGACAGGAGGATCGAGATCGAGGTCACCAGCGCCAGGGCCATGAACAGCAGGTTAGTTCGATCCCCCGGAGGCGATTTGGCTTCGTCTTTGGCGACAAGCCAGCCGAGCAAGGTTGCGGCCGTCACCACCATATTGCCGGGCAGGGTCGTGGCGAACCCCCAGAGATGGGACATCGGAAAGGTCGACGCGAACCAGGCCCAGATGAGCAGCCCGATCCACGGCCTTAGAAAACAAATGACCGGCATGGGCAGAAAAATCATCACGAACAGGAGATCGCGCATAGGCCTACTTGCTGCAGATCTTGTGTTCTGAACCGGGAGAATTGACGGTGGCGTCCAACCTATGCAGGCTGCAGTCAAACATGTCCCCGAAGGCGAACGGCATGAATACACTGTTCTTCTTGATTTCGATTTGCGGCCTTGTCGCGGTCGCCTTATGGGCGCACCGCAACGACCAGCGCGCCAGCGTGGCGGGGCAAGACGGCATGCTGGCGATGAAAGTGCCGGTCGAGACCGATGTCCAGGAGCAACCGCCGGAACCCGTTTCGGTGCCGTCGTTCGATACAAAAGCCGAGGCGGCACCTGGCCGGCGGCCGAGGAAGCGGTTCATTTCAGTATAGAGCGATCTGATCTTGCGCTTTCCCACCATCAAGCCGGCCTTTCCAGGGCGTATCGGGGCAAATGTCCGAGCCGAGCGGCTCATCATCATGGCAGCACCCCCCGGCAATGGCTGATGCTCGATCGGGTGCTATTGTCGAACCACTCCCCAACGTCCTTATCGATTGTTTGCCGACTGGGCCATGACCAAATCGGTGCGGGCTGTCAAGGGACATACGATGATGTGGTAATTGAATCACATTCACATGGCATTTGAATTGTATTTGCTGTAAATCTTGCTTTTGTCGTCGCTATAACCTACGCCACGCTCGTTGTTCAGATGTATCTATCACGCAGACTCGATCGCTCAGTGCTATAGGCCGACCGCCGTTTGATGGGCGCACTGCATCGATGCGGCGTGGGAGACTAGCTGGAAGCGACGCCGGCATGATGTCGCCCCGGTGAAGAATCGGTGTGCCAGCCAGTGATGATGTGCCCTTGGACGCACCATGAGAGCGTCCCAAACAAGGTCGCGGAGGGCGCGGCCGAGCCACCAATTATGTGGGGCAAGAAATGACGTTGCAGCGCTATGTTGTCGTCTTCTCGTTATTGGGATTTGCGGCTTTGTCGCTGGCAGGCTGTTCCGGCCTGGAAGATCCCCCCTCGCTGAGCGACGAAGAGGTCTTCGACACGCCGGAATACCGGATCGTCCCTCTCGACACGCTGCAGATCTTCGTCTGGCGTTCGCCCGAGCTGTCGGTAACCGTCCCCGTCCGCCCGGACGGCCGCATTTCCGTTCCGCTGGTGGAGGAACTTCAGGCTGCTGGCAAGACGCCGAAACAGCTCTCCAGAGATGTTGAGAAGGCCCTTAAGCCCTTCGTCCAGAATCCCAAAGCCTCGGTCGTTGTCGAAAGCTTTGCCGACAACTCACTGCAGGCGGTCCAGGTCTTGGGAGAGGTGAGAAGCCCGGCAGGCGTTCCCTATCGGCCGCATATCACGGTCCTCGACGTGATCGTCGCCTCGGGGGGACTGACC
>JBCCIN010000344.1:0-5749 GCA_039028235.1 Pseudomonadota bacterium | reverse complement strand
TGGATCACGATCGCGGCGATGTACTTCCTGCTTTGCTACAGTCTGGCCTGGCTGTTCGGCCGGATCGAGCATCGCACGCGTCGGTTCGAGCGATGAGCCGGCTTCGCGACGCCACCGACCTTGTCGATCGACACCAAGCCTGACACGGCGCTCGGCATCCGCCTTGCCGTCACCGCGTCCATCACGACGGCGTGCATCCATGCGACCATGCGCTGGGTCGAGCTTGAGCCGTTTCTGATCGCGTTCTGGCGAAACGCCCTTTGTCTCATCCTGATCCTGCCTTGGGTGACGATACGGCGCGCCTGGCGATCGGGGCCGGGCGCGCTTCGACGTCATCTCCTTCGCGGTATCGCCAACACCGCCGCGATGGTGCTGCTGATCATGGGCCTCGATCGTCTGCCGTTTGCCGAAGCGACGGCGCTCACCTTCGCGACACCCGCGTTCATGTTGTTGGGCAGTGTGATCTTTCTCAGCGAGCGGCCCACGCTCGTGCGCTGGCTGTCGGCGCTGATCGGCCTTCTCGGCGTTCTGGTGGTATCACCGCCTGGCCCCGGCTGGCTCGGATCGGGCGGCATGCTGATCCTGATATCGGCAGCACTCTTCGCCGCGGCCTTTTTGATCGGCAAAACACAAACCTGGGTGGCCGACGATCTGTCGATTCTCTTTTACCTCTATGCCACGCTCACCTTTTTCTGCACGCCGCTCGCGATCAGCGTCTGGCACTGGCCGGACGCCACGGCGTTCTTCGGTCTCGGTATCGTCGCCCTCTTGTCGATCGCCGCCCATTATGCCGGCATCGTCGCCCTTCGCCGTGCCGACGCCTCGCTGGTCGGCCTTTTCGACTATCTCCGCCTGGTCTGGGCGGGGTTGATCGGCATCGTCCTGTTTCAGGAAAGGCCCGATCTGGCAACAGTGATCGGAAGCCTCCTGATCACGCTCGCCGCCGTCATGCCGCTGGTCATGGACCGCAGCGAGCATCGCCGTGGCGAATCATGAACGATCGGAGCCCCGTTATCAGCCAGGAGCCTCTTGCCAGCCGATAGCCTGTTGTCAACGACGAGGATGCTGCCCCTCACATCGTCTCCATCATCTACCTCACCGACTTTTACCTCGCATTAACCGCCACTCGTTAGGATCACCGCATCACCTGGTCCATGCGACCCTGGGAATCCAACCGCCTACTCAATAACTGGGGCGAGGCTCGGACTCCCAGGATCGCATGGACCAGGACACTGAAGTCTTATAGCGGGCGGTCGTTAAGAAAACGTAAAACCGGGGCGAGAACGGACCGCCGTCAGTCCGGGCGGCATCTGCTGACGTCGGATTTCACTCGGCTTTTGCCGATGCCATCGACCTGTCGTGGATGAGCTGGCATGTTCGGGCCGATTCACAGGCGTTATGGACGAGGGAGACTGACAGTGAGCGATGATTTGATCTTTTATACCAATCCGATGTCGCGCGGCCGGATCGCGCGCTGGATGCTGGAGGAGGTCGGCGCACCTTATCGGGCCGAGATCGTCAACTATGGCCCGCCGATGAAGTCGCCGGACTATCTGGCGATCAACGCCATGGGCAAGGTGCCAGCGATCAAGCATGGCGACACCGTTGTGACCGAATGTTCCGCGATCTGCGCCTATCTCGCCGATGCCTTTCCCGAGGCGGGCTTGGCGCCCGATCCTAAGGACCGTGGCGCCTATTATCACTGGCTGTTCTTCGCCGCCGGGCCGATGGAACAGGCCGCGATCAACAAGGCGCTCGGTGTCACCCCACCCGCGGACAAGGAGGGCATGATCGGCTACGGCAATTACACCCTGATCCTCGACGTGCTCGAGCAGCGCCTGCCGACCAGCGGCTTTCTCTGCGGCGATCGTTTCACGGCAGCGGATGTCTATGTCGGCGCCAATCTCGGCTGGGGGCTGGAGTTCGGCACGATCGAAAAGCGGCCTGTCTTTGAGGACTATGCCGGACGCACGCGCGACCGCGACGCCTACCGACGCGCGATGGCGCTCGATGATGAGGCGATGCCCAAGGACGACGCGTCCTGACGATCGGCTCTCCGTTCAGGCCCGAGCGCGCTGACGTCTGAGTGCGACGGGCCGCCGACCGGCGAGCACGCCTGACTCCTGAACGATCTCGGAAACGAGATGCTCGCGCCGATAGGCCATGACATGGACGCCGGCGACACCGTCGATCTCGCGGATTTGCTGGATCAATTCGATGCAAAGCCGCTTACCTTCCTCGCCCGGTTTTTCGGCCTTTTCCCTGCGCTCGATCACCGGGTCGGGAATATGAATGCCCGGCACGTTGGTGCGCATCCAACGTGCTGCCTTGGCCGAGGCGAGGGGGCCGACGCCGGCGAGGATGAACACGCGCTCATGCAGGCCGAGATCGCGCACACGCGTCATGAATTTTTCGAACAGCGGGATGTCGTAGATGTAGTTGGTCTGGATGAACTCCGCCCCCGCCTCGACCTTCTTGGCGAGGCGCTCCGGGCGCCAGTCATAGGGCGGGATGCAGGGGTTCTCGGCAGCGCCCAGGAACAGGTGCGGCGGGCTCTTGATCTTTCGGCCGGAGAGAAACGTGCCCTGGTCGCGCATGGTCTTGATGGTGCGAAGCAGCGACAGGCTGTCGAAGTCAAACACCGGCTTCGCACCGGGCTGATCGCCCACGCCGACACCGTCACCGGTCAGGCAAAGAACGTTGCGAACGCCCATCGCCGCAGCGCCGAGGACGTCGCCTTGTATGGCGATGCGGTTCCGGTCCCGGCAGGAGATCTGGTAGACGCTGCCATAGCCGGCTCGCGACAGGAGCGTGCAGATGCCGATCGACGACATATGGCAATTGGCGCCGGACGCGTCGGTCGCATTGATTGCATCGGCCACTTCGCCGAGCGGGCGCGCGGCCTCGAATACGTCCTCAGGATCGGCGCTGTCCGGCGGGTTGAGTTCGGCGGTCACCGCGAATTTGCCGCTCTTCAGCACACGCTCGAGCCGGCTGCCGGAAACGTAGCCTTCGGGCGGCTTCTCGTAAGGTTGGGCAAGATCGTTCACATCGTTATCCGCTCAGCGAGGTGGCTGCCGGCGTTCGGGTTCATCGGCGAGCGGTGCCGTCACCGGCTCATGGGAACGCGCCTCCGGAAAGGCCGCCGCGAGCGCCTTCCTCGCCGCATCCGCCTCGCGTTTGGCGACCGCCTTTTCGCGCGCCGCGCGCAGCCAGCTCGACGATCCCTGAAGCGAGCGGTCGACCGGTGGCAGCACCTCGTTGATCTGATGGCCGTTCGTCATCCGTGTCGCCCCGTCCCAGGCTTGCACCCAGACGCAGCGCATCTCCGGCTTGACCTCGCAGAACCCGCCCGGACGCACGCCGCCGCAGGGGCCATTTCTGAGCTCCTTCGGGCAGTTCATCGGACAGGACATGCCGGTGGAGGACAGCACGCACTGCCCGCACATCTTGCAATCGAATAAGAGCGTCTTAACCGTTTTCTCAACCACGGCCACCGGCCGCTCGACACGGCTATAGCCGATTTTCTCGAACATAGGATCAAGCGCTACCATCACGCGTTCGACGACTTTGTAGATACGCTCGAAAAAACCGGCATGGCGGACGGCAAAGAGGCGGGCTCGATACATCTCCTGACGCTACCCCTCGACTTGCAGCCGGCACCCCTATTGGTGTCCGCCCCATTAATTGTGAAATAGGGTCGTCACGGCACTTGATCCAAGCCGACATGCGCTACCGCTATCGCGACGTCGGCGTCACGAGGTCGCGGGCGGCAGTGCGCATACCTGCTCGTAGGCATAGCGTTCCTTGAGCGTGCCGGCATGTTCGAACACGTCGAGCGTCACCTCGAAAGCAGGGCGCGTGATCTCGGCATGCGGCGTCCAGCAGCCGAGTTTCTGGTAGGTCCCGATGCAGTCGGCGAGCACCTCGCGGTCGATCTTCGGAAAATAGGAAGCCTGTGATGAAGCGATCTCGTCGGCCGACGCCTCGTTCATATAGACGCGTGTCTTCTCATAGGCGCGCATGAATGCCTTGGCCTTGTCAGTTGCCAGCCATTCGTGCGTCGCGGCCACGCTGGAGAAGGCACAGGCACCGATCAGCGGCCCGGCTTGGGCAAGGACATGGCCGACACCATCGGCGGCGAGCTGCTGGGGGAAGGGACCCTGCTGCTGGATATAGGAGCCCTGTCCGTCGCGAAACGCCTTGTCCATGTCGGCGGCACCACCGACGACGATCGCGTCGATTTTGTCCGCATTGATGCCTGCCTTGTGACAGGCATAATCGAACATCGCTCTCGGCTGACCGCCGCCGAACAGGATGACCTCAGCCCCCTCCAGCTTCTTCCACGAAAAATCCGGGTCGGGCTCTCTGCCCGTCACAAAAAAGCCGTCCATCTCGTTGATCTGGGCGAAATGCACCGCCGTCGGAGTCTCACCTTTGGCGAGCGAGTTGAAGGCCTGGCTCGGCGCCGTCTGGATAACGTCGGCTTCGCCCGCTTCGAGTGCCTTGATCGCCGAGACACCCGGCAGTGCGACCGACCAGGAGGCATCCAGGCCCTCGTCCTTCAGAAAACCGCCGGCCATGGTCGCGATCAGCGGCGAATAGAAGGCCGAGAACAGGGTGAATTGAATGTGGATGGGCTCCAATGTCATGCTCCAGGTGATCGAGACGAGATCGCGCCGGTCCCGCCTGCCAAGTGATCAGTGTTTTGTCAGTTGCCCGCAGAAGTCAGACCACCGGTCCGCTCGCTACGCTCAGCCAGCAGCCGATCCAGCCAGTCGGGATCCATCTCCGGCACCGACGACAACAGAAGGTCGGTATAGTCGTGGTGGGGCGGCGTGAACATGGCGTCCTTCTCACCCTGCTCGACGATCTCGCCCTGATACATCACGATCACCTCATCGGCGATGGCGCGCACGGTGGCGAGATCGTGGGTGATGAACATATAGGCGAGGTTGAGTTCCTGCTGGAGCCGGTCGAGCAGTTTCAAGATCCCCTCGGCAACGATCTGATCGAGGGCTGACGTGACCTCGTCGCAGATGATGAATTCGGGCTCCGCGGCGAGTGCCCGCGCGATGCAGACACGCTGCTTCTGACCGCCGGAGAGCTCACCCGGAAAACGGTCGATGAACTGCCGGGGCTCGAGTTCGATCATCTGGAGAAGATCAAGAATACGCCGCTCCAGCTCACCGCCTTTGAGGCCGAGATAGAAGGCCAGCGGCCTGCCGATGATGTCCCTGATCCGTTGGCGCGGATTAATCGCGGTATCCGCCATCTGATAGATCATCTGCGCCTGTCGGAGCTGGTTTTTCGAGCGCTTTCGAAAGTCGCCCGGAAGCTCTTCACCCTTGCTCAATATCCGGCCACTTTGCGGCGGCAGCAGACCGGTGATGACCCGCGCCGCCGTGCTCTTGCCGCTCCCGGATTCCCCGACCACCGCGACCGTGCGCTTAGGGTAAATCCTGAACGAGATGTCCTTCAGCACGGTCAGCTTGCCGTAGCCCGCGGTGACGCGATCCACCTCGATCAGCGGTACCACGTCACCCGGCTCTTCTGCCTTGTCCTTCGTGAACGAGCGCACCGCCCAAAGGGTCTTGGTGTAATCCTCCTTGGGATCTGACATCATCTCGCGGGTGGTCGCCTCTTCGACCAGATTGCCGTAGCGAAGGACCATGATGCGATCGGCCATCTGTGCGACCACGGCGAGATCGTGGGTGATGTAGATCGCGGCTGTGTTGAACTCGTCGAC
>JBCCIN010000343.1:0-5781 GCA_039028235.1 Pseudomonadota bacterium | reverse complement strand
CCCAAGAGCCGTCTGATAGTCGATCAGCCCATGCTGCAGATCGACCACGATGCTGTCATAACCCTGCCGCGCTACCAGCTCCGCCGTGATGCTGCTCGGGATCGACAGCCAGCCATTCACCACCGTCCCGCCTTCACCCCAGATTCGCTCAAGCCTCGTCACCATTTTTTCTCTTCCTTTTTGTCACCCGCCCAAGGCGATGTCGCATAGGCAGATGTATCAAACCCATCGCGACATCAATTCGTCATCCGTCCAGCCAAGCACCGATCTTGCACGTCCGTCCCGTCGATCCGCGTAAATCACTGGACCCGATCGACGTCTGGCCATTTCACGTCTGTCCCGTCGGTCTCCCCTGGATCGCCGGTACCGATGGGTATCGGGCCGACTCATGTCTGTCCATCCGATCTCACCTAGATCGTCAGTCCCGATCGACATATGGCCGCTCCACGTCCGCCTCGTCGATCCCGCCTTGGTCGCCGGTCCCGATCGATATTGAGGCGCTCGACGTCCTCCCCGTCGGTCTCTCTTGGATCGCCGGCCTCAAACGATATCAGGCCGTCCAGGCCCAGCACCATCCCTATCGCGAGCCCTGATTTAGCTCTTTCTTCACCATTGTCGACTAAGCTCATGATCCGGTCCATGCGACCCTGGGAATCCGCCCGCCTGAATCTGATGGTTGGGCGAGGCTCGGATTCCCAGGGTCGCATGGACCGGCAAGTTGATCATGGCAAAAGAAAGGTCAAGGAAATGTCAGCGCCTCGCCGATGACCTGCGTGCCATTTCGCCTTGCCTTGCCGCTGCCGTCAGTATCCCATGAGCGCCTGGCCCATCACTCGGTAAGCTGGTTCGTCAGCCGGCGAACCGCGTCTGTGGCAGCCCCTGGATGCCGAGTCCGGTAATCGCGAACAGGCCGCCGGCATGGGGCTGTCTCGCCTCGCTGCCTGCCGTGAGACCCGTTCCGATCGAGGTCACATAGAGAACGTCGAGCGTCGACCCGCCGAACATCGGCTTCGACGGGCGCTCGATCGGGAGCTCGATGATGCGGTCGATCTTCCCGGCCGGCGTGATGCGCACCAGCTGCCAGCCGCTGACCCCAGCCATCCAGTAGCAGCCATCGGCATCGACGGTACCGCCATCCGGTCGGCCAGCGACTTCGCGTGCATCGAAGAACGGGCGGCGTTCGCCAGGCATGCCGGTCTCAATGTCATAGTCCGCCGCCCACACCGTCTGCACGGAGGGATTGGAGTCGGCGCTGTACATGGTCCGGCCGTCGGGGCTGAAGGCGAGGCCATTGGTGGTGTAGATGCCGTCGACCCATTTGATCGAGGTCAGGTCCGGATCCAGGCGATAAAAGGCGCCCTCGGGAGAGGGCGGGGTGCCGTCGTCCTTCATGGTGCCGGCCCAGAGGCGGCCTTTTGAATCGGTAGTGCCGTCGTTGAAGCGGTTAGCGGGACGATCAGCTTCCGGGTCGTGCAGCGCCGTCATCGCGCTCGTCTCGGGATCGAAGCGCCAGAAGCCGGAGCGTGTCGCCAGGAGAAGGTCGCCTTTCACTGTCGGCGCCAGACAGCCGACGGGCTCGTCGAGCTGGTGGGCACGGTTCTCGCCTGATGACGGATCGTAGCGATAGACAATGCCCGACGGAATATCGACCCACCAGAGGCATTGGCGATCAATGTCCCAGAAAGCGCCTTCGCCGGTCTTGGCCTTGGCGTCGACCACGCAATCGATCTGCACAGTTTCGCTCAATTCCTGTCTCCGAAAATATCCTTGAATTGCCCGACACACTGGCGGAAGCCCGCTTCGAAATCGCCGTCGCCGGGGTGATAGACGCTCTCGAACGACACGACACCGTCATAGCCGTCCCGTCTGAGCGCGTCGCCGATCGGCTGGAATTGATGGGCGAGCTGCCCTTCGCCCATTCTTCGAACTTCCAGGGTCGCTTTCGGCGTATCCACGAAAATGTCCTTGATGTGCACATGGCCGAGATAGCCATCCCGCATCAGCTCGTAGCCATCTGGCCAGGCGGTTTCGTGTGCCCAGCAATTATTGGCGGGATCCCAAAGGATTTTCAGGACATCCTTGCCATCCAAATCATCGATCAGCTTTTTGCCGGTCCAGCAGGAATTGACCATGGTGCCGTTGCCGGTTTCGACCACCAGCGTGACGCCCTCGGTCTTGGCGAGTTCGACCGCGGGCGCGATCAGCGGGGGGAGGGCATCCCAGGCCCCTTTCGCCACGTTCCACTGTTCCGCACCGTTCCGTCCAAAAAGAATCATCTCCTTTCGGCCGGACATGATGCGCACCAGCGGGCTCCCAACCTCATGCGCCATCTCGATGCAGCGCTTGAGCCCGTCCATATGCTCCGTATGCAGGGCATCGCCCGGCTTCGTGGTCATGGGCATGCCGGCAAACACATGGCGCGAGATGCAGGCAACGTGCTTCTCGTGTTTTTTCAGAAGTTCCATGACATGGGAACGCTCGCCAGCATCGAGATCGCCGACCTCCTTCGTCCCGATGAACTGCAACTCGGCATGGTCGAGGCCGAACTCGTCCATGACGGCGAGCGCATGGCCGAGATCGCGCGAGATGCCGTCCGTGATCACGCCAAGTTTCATGATTTGTCGACGCCCGGGCCGCGCCCGCCGGCCTTCTTGTGCAGCTCGGCGCCGGTGATCTCTTCCGTCAGTCGCGCGACAGCCCAGTTATCCCCGTCGGGGAACCGACTGATGCCGGCCTGGAAGAGCTGCATCGCTGTCGCCGCTGTGTGGATCGGCACGCCGAGCTCGCGTGCCATGTCGAGGCTGATGGTCAGGTCCTTGTACATGGTGCGGATATGGCTGCCGGTCTTTTCGAACTTGCGATCGACGATGTTCTGCAAGCAGGTATTGGCGAGGCCGCAGCCCGCGGACGAGGTGCTGAGCACCTGATGAAACACCTCGCCGTCGACACCTGCTTTGGCGGCGAGGCCCGCGGCTTCCGTGGTCGCGGTGACGATCGAGCCCATTACCGACTGCAGACAGGCCTTTACCGTCTGACCCATCCCCACCTGGTCGCCGACGATGTAGATGTCCTTGCCGACGGCCTCCATCACTGGCCGGCAGCGGGCGAGCACGTCGTCGGGGCCGGCCGCCATCATGGTGAGCGTGCCTGCCTGGGCGCCCGGAAAACCGCCGCTCACCGGGCTGTCGATCATCTCAAGATCGCTGCCGTCGAGGCTGGCAGCGATCTCGCGGGCTTCGGAGGGTTTGATCGTCGCCGTCAGGAGGATGACGCCGCCCGGCTTCATGCTGGTGAGCAGCCCGTCGCCCAGGATGACGGCCTTGGCCTGATCGCCGTTCATCACCATGACGAACGCGGCATCGACCCTGGCACCAAGATCCGAAGGATCAGAGGCGGGCGTCCCGCCCATCTCGGCGAAAGCGCGCATGCGCTCGTCGCTGAGATCGAAGCCGACGACATCGAAGCCCGCCGAAAGCAGGTTTTTTGCAAGGCCCGATCCCATATCGCCAAGCCCGATCACCCCAATGGCCTTCATGCTCCCTCCGATCCGATCAATGCGGCTGCCCAGGGCTACCGATAGCAGCCGGCCGCTTCATCGTCGATCGCCAAGGACGACCGTGGTCAGCTCATCGACATAGTCGCGGCGGAGAAGCCAGATGGTGCCAGCGAACAGCAGGATACCGAGAAGGATCGATAGTACGAGAGCGAGCAGCGGGCTAAGGACATCCAGGACGGTGGAACGTGCAACCAAGAGTGCTGCGATCATGGTCATGGCAGCAATCCAGATCGGCAGAAGATCGGCGACGACGTGCCCGAGATCGAGCCTGAGTCTTTGTCTGAGAACGTAGAAATAGATCGGCAGGCAGAGTGCATTCGCGACGCCGCCAGCGATCGCGGTTGCTACGATGCCATGCGGTGCGGCGAAGGCGACGGCGATGGCGAACAGCAGCGCGTTCATGATCGACAGGCGGAAGACGGCGGACGCGAAGCCGGCAGACAGAAGGATCTGGTTGGCGATCAGGGAGAGCGCGTAAAAGATGCTGAACAGGCAGAGAATGCGGAAAGGCTGGATGCTGCCGCGCCACTCCTCGCCGAAGACGATCGGAATGGCGAGATCGGCGGTCATCGCCATGCCGAAGAAGACCGGCAGGCAAACCAGGCAGGTGATCCGGAGTATCGAGACGATCGCTGCCTGCTGGCGGACCGGGTCGTTCTGGAGCCGGGCGAGCACCGGGAGGCCGAGGCGCTGGATCGAGTAGTACGTCAGCTGTCCGACGGTGTTCAGAATGCGGGTCGCAAGGAAATAGAGGCCGACCTGCTTCGAGGGCAGGTGAACGCCCAGGAACAGGAGATCGATCTGGCGAATCGAGAAGCGCAGGAGGGCGGCGCCGATGGTGTTGAAGCTGAAACCCGCCATCCGCTCGATATGCGCTTTCCTGACGATCAGCTTCGGCAGCCAGCGGGCGTGCAGCAGAAACATCGAGGTGCTGACAATGGCATAGGTCCACTGCTGAAGAACTAGGCTCCAGACCTCGAAGCCGTTGATCGCCATGATCGCGGCGACGATGGCCCCTAGAATGACCGCGAAGATCGAGGCGAAGGCGAAACCCTTCAGCTTCAGGTCGCGGCGCAGCTTTGCCTGCAGAATGCCGCTCACCGAGTAGATCAGGAGCAGCGGCGCGATGGCCCGCAGCACCGGGCCGAAGCGCGGCTCGCCGAAGCCGGCGGCGATTGCGGGCGCTCCGATGATCAGGATCAGCGCAGCGAGTGCCGCAAGCCCGACATTCAGCCAAAGGCCGCTCGAAAACCAGCTATCCTCGACGTCCTCGATCTGCACCAGCGCCTCGCCGACGCCTTGATAGAGCACCAACTGCGCCACCAGGATCAGGATGGTGGCAAGGGCCACGATACCGAAATGCTCAGGCGCGAGGAGCCGCGTCAGCAGGAGAAAGGAGCAAAAGGCGAAGAACTCCGCACCGACCACTTCGATCAGCCGCCAGACAATGCCGATCTTGATGTCGTTCTTCTTGAACATCCGTGGTTTGCGCTTTCCCCGCAGGAGGTTATCGCGGCGGATTGACACTTAGACCGGGCGGGCTGTCAAGCGTCTCGGGCCAATCCAAGCGTTTCTATTGGATGATAGCCTGCTGTCTATGGTTGACCGGAGCGGTGCGCGGCTGTCCATCACGGACCGGATGGAACCGACGCTGTCTGGCTCTCGGGAAAAATCAGCTCAACGGAGTCCGGTAGAACCCGGATGGTCGCTGGCAGCCGGCACAGCACGTCACCGTCCATTTGAATCGGGGCACCTTCCGGTCCCAGGATCTCGAGATCCATCGCTTCATCGATCCTTACGTCGGCGCGTTGGGCAAAGCGGCCGGCAATAAGGGATGTCAGGTAACGGAGTGCCGCCAGACGTCCGGGGCGGGTCAGTTGACAGACTTCGAAGCTGTGCTTTTCGAGATGCGCTTCGGGCGACGTTACAAAGGCGCCTGCGTAGTGGCGCCCATTAGCGACGACGATGCCATGGGCTTGATGCTCGTGATCGTTCAACCGAAATCGAAAGGGCTCAGATGGGGAAAGCACCGCTCGCTTCAGTGTCTCGTAGAGATAGGCCCATTTTCCGATGTGACGCTTCAGTCCCAAATTGACATGGGCCACGACCTCGGCATCGAGCCCGACACTGGCCACGATCGCGAAGCGCTGGCCATTGACGTCGCCGACGGTGATCGGGCGGCTTGGCCCGAAGGCGGCGGTCTCGGCGATTCCGGCGATCGACTT
>JBCCIN010000342.1:0-5828 GCA_039028235.1 Pseudomonadota bacterium | reverse complement strand
TTCCCAGCCTTGTTTGTCCTTCTTTTCTTGCTTTATACTTGCATTATGACAACAAATTATTTACTTCAAAGTTGGTATTTCCGCAATAGAGGAGGGAAGGCATGACTGCGAAACTTCGGTATTTCCAGCGATGACCGCAGCCGGATATTGTGCGTTGATCATCGATCCTTCAGGCGCGATGACCTTGAGTGGCTTCAGGCAGCCTTCGTTCAGAGGGATGTCATCATCAACTAACGTCCTGAAAACATAAAGAACAGCGGCCTTGGTCACGGCCAGCGGTGCGTTGTAGTTCTTCTCGTCCTGATCGGACGTGCCGGTGAAGTCGATCACCGCCGAGCGGCCGGCCTTGTCGACCATGATCGCAACCTTGATTTTCGCACCACTATCAAGAGGATAGGTGAACGAGCTGTCCTTGAGCACGTCGATCACGCGGCGAACCATCTCCTCGGCGTTGTCCTGGACATGGCCCATATAGGCCTGCACGACGTCAAGGCCGAAATGCGCGACCATCTTTCGGATCTCGGCGGCACCGGTCTCATTAGCCGCGATCTGCGCGGTAATATCAGCCATGTTCTGATCGACATTGCGGCAGGGATATCGCCCCGATGCGAGAAGATCCCGCGTTTCCTGTTCGCGTAGAATGCCTTGATCGACCAACTTCCAGTTGTCGATGAGGACGCCTTCCTCTTCGATGTGCCGGCTGTCCGGCGGAGCGGAGCCTGGTGTCCGGCCGCCGATGTCGGCGTGGTGACCGCGCGAGCCGACATAGAACAAGATGCTCTTACCGCTCTCATCGAAGACCGGTGTAATCACGGTAACATCGGGGAGATGCGTGCCCCCGTTGAAGGGGGCGTTGAGCATGAAGACATCACCGGGCTTCATCTCACCGGCGTTCAACCTCGCGATGGTTCTGATCGAATCGCTCATCGATCCGAGGTGCACTGGAACATGGGGCGCGTTCGCGACCAGAGCGCCTTCGCTATCGAAGAGCGCGCAGGAAAAATCCAGCCTTTCCTTGATGTTAACGGAATAGGCCGTATTCGCGAGGGTCACGCCCATCTGCTCGGCGATCGACATGAAGAGGTTGTTGAAGACCTCCAGCATGACCGGGTCGACCGAGGTGCCGACGGCTTCAGTTTCTTCTTTGGGTTGAACCCTGGTTAGAAGAAGATGCCCGAAGCGATTGAAATCAGCGCGCCATCCCGCCTCGATGGCGTTGGTGCTGTTGGCCTCGACGATGATCGCCGGACCGTCGATCACGTGGCCGGGTGCAAGATCGTCCCGATGGTAGAGCGGCACATCCCGCCAAGCCCCGTCACTCCACATTTTGACGGTTTTTCTGATGGTTAGCTGATCTGCATTGTCGGCCCCGACGGCCTCGACCTCATCTGCAACGTCCATCTGGGCAATGGCCTCAAGGGAGAGCGCTTCGACCACTAGCTTGCGTTCGGGCACGGCAAAGCCAAATCGCGATTTATGAGCGTTTTCAAAGGCGTGATGCATCTCATGAATACCCGCAAAATCCACGAGAAGCGGTTGGTGCGTACCCTCATAGCGGATGTGCACCTGGCGTATCACTTTGATCCTGTCGCGGCTTAGCCCCTGCTCTTCCAGTTCTCGGGCTGCATCTTGCTCCAACCGTTTGAAATTCCGAGCGAGCTCATCCTGTACGTTGTCGGTCAACGGTAGTTCGATCTGGGTTTCGCGCATGGCACGAATGTCGGCGAGACCCATGCCGTATGCAGATAGGACGCCGGCGAAGGGATGGAGCAATACCTTTGAAATGCCCAGAGAATCCGCGACCAGACAGGCGTGCTGCCCCCCTGCCCCACCGAAGCAGTTGAGGGTGTACTCGGTGACATCGTAGCCGCGCTGTACGCTGATTTTCTTGATTGCATTGGCCATGTTCTCGACTGCAATGCGTAGGAAACCCTCGGCGACCTCCTCGACGCCGGGCGCTTGCCCTTCCGTCGATTCAGCAATGTTTTCAGCAAGTTCCAGGAACTTCCTGCGCACGACTTCGGCATCGAGCGGCTCGTTGGCTTTTGGTCCGAAGACCTCAGGGAAGTGATCAGGTTGGATCTTGCCGAGGAGGACATTGGCATCTGTCACGGCCAGGGGGCCACCTCTTCGATAACAGGCGGGACCCGGGTTGGCGCCCGCACTGTCGGGGCCAACGCGGAAACGCGCACCATCGAAATGCAGGATCGACCCGCCGCCGGCCGCAACCGTGTGAATGTGCATCATCGGCGCGCGCATGCGAACGCCGGCCACCTCCGTCTCGAAGGCACGTTCGTAGGCGCCGTCGAAATGGGCAACGTCGGTCGAGGTGCCGCCCATGTCGAACCCGATCAATTTGCTGAAACCTGCGATCTTCCCAGTCTGGACCATGCCGACCACACCGCCGGCCGGGCCGGACAGGATCGCATCCTTGCCCTGAAACAGCCGGGCATCGGTCAACCCGCCATTGGACTGCATGAACAGCAGGCGGCCGCCCGCACGGTCAACCTGGAGTTCGCCCGCGACCTGATCGACATAGCGCCGCAAAATCGGTGAAAGATAGGCATCAACGACCGTGGTGTCTCCGCGGGACACCAGCTTCATCAAGGGGCTTACCTCGTGACTCACCGAGATCTGCGTGAAGCCTATTTCCTCCGCGAGGCTGGCGACCTTCGCCTCGTGGGTGGTGTAGCGATAGCCGTGCATGAAGGCGATGGCGACGGCGCGGATCCCATCGTCGTAGGCCTCTTGCAAAGCCCGTGCGGCTCGCACTTCGTCCAATGCGGTGATCACATCACCATGTGCCCCGATGCGTTCCTCGATCTCGACGGCGCGCTCATACAGCATAGAAGGGAGGACGATGTGCATATCGAAGAGCTTCGGCCGGTTCTGATAGCCGATGCGCAGAAGGTCGCCGAGGCCTTTGGTGATCAGCAGGAGCGTTCTGTCACCTTTTCGCTCCAAAAGGGCATTGGTCGCGACTGTTGTGCCCATCTTGATCGACGTGCCGTCGGGCAAGGCATCGCCTGAAGCGAGGCCCAGGACCTCTCTCACGCCTTGGACGGCAGCATCCTTGTAGCGCTCGGGGTTCTCCGAGAGCAGCTTATGGGTTTGCATCGCACCGTCAGGCGCTTTGGCAACGATATCCGTGAAGGTGCCGCCACGATCGATCCAGAACTGCCACATACCCACGACCTCAATGTCTGACCTTGTGTTCCTGCCTATCGGAAGTCAGGCGTTGAGACCATAGGCCGTGGAGATCGGAGGCAACCAGCCTTCAACAAGACTCGGTCGGCGCATCGCTGACGCTTGACAATTTGCCAAGTGCCTCTCACTGGTAGAGTAATCAGACCAGTGAGAGGCACTTGGCAAATTTGTCAAAAACAGGCGCATCTGTCCTTCTCGGGCCTGCCCTTCGGGACGGCATCAGGCGACTGCCCTTGCGCGAACGGATCGCATCGAGCCTCGCCGACCTAATCGCAGCCGGTCTTTTGCAGGAAGGTGATGAGCTGCCGGCAGAGCGTGAACTTGCTGCCATTCTAGAGGTAAGCCGCGACAGCGTGCGCGGTGCGCTGCGGCTTCTGGCTGAGCGCGGCATCCTAGAGATTGGCCATGGAACACGGACCAGGGTGCGGACCAGCGCGGCGACAATTGACGAGAGCCGGCGTTTCGATCTCCGCCAGTTGCCTGATCTTACCGACGAGACCGTATTCGATGCGCGGCGTCTGCTGGAGCCTGACCTCACGCGGCGTGCGGCCGAGCGGATCGACGCACCGACATTGTCCCGCCTCGCTAAGCTCATCGACGCGCAGCACGACATGCTGGACGATCCGGTGCGCTTTCAGATCTCGGATCGCGAATTTCACCAATCGATCTTCGAGACGGCCGGCAATCAGGTTCTGATCGGCTTTGCTGCGCAAGCCTACGCCTATGCTTACACCTACCGGCGCGATCTGATGCGTCATCACGATGGCATTCGGATCGCGATCCGCCACCATGAGCACATTTTCGAAGCCCTCCAGGCGCGTGATCCTGATGCGGCGGCGGCGGCCATGCAGGATCATATCGAGACCATCGCTATGCTGCTTGAGGCGGTCGATCGACAGGTGGAGGTGAGACCTTGAGAGGGAGGCGAACGCTTGGATCTCTTTATGCTGGGATGGCTGCAGATGATCAGCGCCTGGCTGCGCGCCTCCAAGGGGTGCCGACCGAGGCCGGCGCCGATCTGGCCGGAACTGCTGCCTTGGATCGCAGCAAAAGTTTTTCGCATTCTCATTTTTCTATTCACCCGCTAGGGCTGCGGGATCGACACCTATGCTGCTATCTGAGAGCCCGAAATGACACCGCTGTCTCAACCTGATCGTCGACAAAAAAGGGGAGGTTCCTAATGCGATCTTTGCTAGCCACCGCCACCATCGGCGCGCTGCTGAGCTTCGGCTCCGCGGCCATTGCCAATCCTTACGAGGACTACGAAGGCACCACGATCGTCGTCAGTTGGCCGGCGCTCAGCCATTTCCAAGCGGCCGAAACGCTGATCGAGGAATTCACCGAGGAGACCGGTATCGAGGTCGAGGTGGATGCGCTTCAGTATCTGAAGCTGCGCGATCGTCAGCTCCTCGAAATGTCCAAGGACGAGGGTGAATATGACGTCGTTTCCTGGGTCGTCATGTGGAAGGGCGAGTATGTCTCGAAGGGCCTCCTGACACCGCTAAGCCAGTTCTTCACCAATGGTGCTTTGGTCGATCCGCAATATGACATCGACGATATCGCCGATGCCTATCTGCAGAATGGCGGTGTGGTTGGCGGTAAGAAGGGCTATATGCCCGGCAAGTCCGGAGCGCTCTATGGCATTCCGTTCGGTGCGGAGACGTCGATCCTCGCCTACCGGAAGGACATCTTCGAGGAACACGGCTTCGAGGTGCCGGCAACCTATGACGAGCTCGCCGCCCTCATGCCGGAGATCCAGGACAAGGCCAGCATCGGCGCTATGACCTCGCGCGGCAAGACCGGTCATCAGGTGACGGCCGGCTGGCTTTTGCATCTGGCTCCACTCGGCGGCAAGATCTTTGACGATGAGTGGAACCCCGTGATCAACAGCCCGGAGGCGGTTCAGGCGGCTGAGATCATGCGCACCATTGCACAGACGGGACCGACAGGCATCCCGTCCTACGGCTTCTCCGAGGCGTCCGCCGCTTTCCTCCAAGGCGACGCGGCCATGTATCTGGACACGCTGAAGATCGCGGCGATGTCCAGGAACGAAAAGCTCTCCAAGGTCGACGGCAAGGTCGGTTTCGCACTGCATCCGGTGGGATCCCGCTGCGGCTCCGAGACCGGCGGCTTCGCCATGGGTATCCCGGCGAACGCACCGAACAAGGAAGCCGCGTTCCTGTTCATTCAGTACATGACCAGCAAGGCCGGCGATCGGCGCATGGTCGAGCTTGGCGGCGATCCGATCCGCATTTCGACTCTGAACGATCCCGATTTCGTCGAGCAGTTCCCGGAATATCCGGTGGTCGCCGAGCAGTTGCCTTGCGCGGATCCTGACTGGCGTCCACTGATCCCGGAGTGGAACGAGCTCAATATCGACGTGCTCGGCCAGGCGCTTACCGAGGTCATCACCACAGACAAGCCCATCCAGCCCATCATGGACGAAGCCAACGAAAAGGCCCGCGCCATCATGGAACGCGAGGGCTACTACAAATGGGCCGAGTACCGCCAATAGGTGCTGCCAGCACCTGGTTGACGTAGCCATATCTCGGATCGGCGACGGTGTTTCTTGCAGGACGCCGTCGCCGGCCGGGCAAGGTTGAAACGACCAGGACGGGCGC
>JBCCIN010000341.1:0-5849 GCA_039028235.1 Pseudomonadota bacterium | reverse complement strand
CGTGGCGTCGTCGAGGCAGCTCACCTCGTCGAACAGCGGCCGGCCGGCGCCCAATTCGACATGCCGGGCGATCGTCAGGTGGAATTCCTGATACCCCCCCTCGTCGAGAACCCAGCCGAACACACCTGTGCCACCGACCACGGCGACGTCGGCACTTGTCCCGGCGACTACGACCACCGCCGTAGCCGGGGTTACCTCCGTCGGATTGACCCACCAGGTCGAGGGCCCTTCCTGGATGACCGCGCGTACGCCCCTGGACACCACCAATCGACGTCGCTCCTTGAGATTAGGCGCCGCCTCATGGGTATGCCGCCCCAGCAAAGTCAGATCGGCCGCGTCGAGGGCTGCCTGAAAATAGGCCCAGTCCGCCTCGAACCGCAGCGAATCAGGCATTCGTCCCGATCGATCGGCGATGAAGCCGTCAGCCGAGACGACGGCATATCCCTTAAAGGTGATGTCCATGACCTAGGTCAATGACCTCGGAATTGTCATCATCAAAGCCTATCGATGATGGTGGGAGTAGCCAACCATGGAACAGGAGCCGTTGCGGCTTTTTGGAGCGGGACATGGCAGCTAAGGGCGGTAACGGCAAAGCAGCAGCGGATGCTGGTCTCGAGAACACCGCGAGCGAGCCCGTAAAGACGGCGGCAACCTCAGACCAGACGTCGCCGAAAGAGCTCCCTGCCCGACGCAAGCGAAGGAAAACCGCGTCGGCAGGCGGAGGTGACAACTCACCGAGCGAACAGGGTAGTCGAACCCGTCACGACCTTGCCGAGAAGCGCCATGATGAAGAGGTGATCCGGCGCTTCTTCGAAAGCGGTGAGTACCCCTATAGAACAAAAATGCCAAGGGCCGCCTACGAGAAGCAAAAAGCCGAGCTGCAGGTGGAACTCCTCAAGGTCCAGCGCTGGGTCAAGGAGACCGGCGAGCGCGTCATGATCCTGTTTGAGGGCCGGGATGCGGCCGGCAAAGGCGGCACGATCAAACGCTTCATGGAGCATCTCAACCCGCGAGGTGCGCGCGTCGTTGCGCTGGAAAAACCGACCGAAATGGAGCGCGGACAATGGTACTTCCAGCGCTATGTCCGCCACTTCCCGACGGCCGGCGAGATCGTGCTGTTCGACCGCTCCTGGTATAACCGTGCCGGGGTCGAGCGGGTCATGGGCTTTTGCAATCCGAACGAATATCTCGAGTTCATGCGCCAGGCACCGGAGTTGGAGCGTATGCTGGTGCGCAGCGGCATACGCCTGTTCAAATACTGGTTTTCCGTAACCCAAGACGAGCAGCAACGGCGTTTCACTCGCCGCAAACGGGACCCGCTCAAGCAATGGAAGCTTTCGCCGATGGATGTCGCCTCGATCGAGCGTTGGGCTGACTATACCGAAGCGAAAGAGGCCATGTTCTTCTATACGGACACGGCCGACGCGCCCTGGTCGGTCATCAAATCCAACGACAAGAAACGCGCAAGGCTGAATTGCATGGCCCACTTTCTCGCAGGGCTGCCTTATCCCAAAAAGAGCGCGAAGGTGGCACGAGGCCCGGACCGATTGATCGTCGGCGCCAGCTCGCATGTGATCGGCGCGAGCGATCATATCCTCGGCAAGAGCCTGCACCCCGATTCGAAACGCGCTTGATCGCATCTGCCAATCAGGCGGAACCTCGGCTCAGCCGGTACGCGCCAGATGATGATTGCCACCTGAGAGTGACTTCTCCGTTCCGGCGATTATCAACCTAAAATTTTTTCTCTGCACTTTCATTCAATTAATGATTTTTTTACCAGCCTCTGGTGTAATTGGAACCCTTGCCGATTGACGGTCTCGGCAGACCGTCTTGCCGATGCCCGGAGGTTCGACGTGCGCGCAGCGATCGTAACCGGCGCCGATCACCACTATTTCCCTTTGATGCACGCCCTTCTCCAAACACTGGCGAGCACAACAATCCGGCCCGCAGAGAGCCTTCTCGTTCTCGATTTCGGCCTCCTACCCGACGAGATCACCGCGATCGAGGGGCTTGCTGCGGATGTGGTTCGTCCGACCTGGTGGTTCGACCCGCCGGACGATCTTCGCCGTTCTCGCAATCTCGGCTACGCCGCGCGCCCGGCGATCCCGGAATGCTTTCCCGGCTTCGACGCCTATCTTTGGCTGGACGCGGACATTTCGGTCCAGGATGGTCGGTTCATCAAAGCATTCCTCGATGCCGCACGCTCGGGCGCACTCGCTGTCGTCGAGGAGGCGGACCCTTCCTATCAAACAGAACTCTATGCGCTCAAATGGCATGTCGGCAACGCGTTCCGTTGCTTCGGGCCGGCCGGCGGTCTTCGCCTCTGCCTCGGACGGCGGATCAATTCAGGTGCCTTCGCCCTTCGCACTGATGCACCACATTGGGACGTCTGGCGGCGACGCTATAAGCAAGCGGTTATCCGCGCCGGTCGCGCCAACCTCGATCAGCATGCCTTGATGGCGGCGCTTCATCTCGACGCCCTGCCGGTGTCCTATCTGGAAAGCACACACAACTGGATCTGCGCGCGCAGTCAGCCGGTTTGGGACGATGCTCGTCAGGTCTTCTGCCGTCCCATGCCACCCTTCGAGCCGATCAGCGTGCTGCATCTTGCCGGCCGACAGAAGCACGGTCTGCATGCTGTCAAAACGTTGAATGGCGACACCAAATCCATGCGGCTGACCTATGCGAAGCCTTTGGATCAGACGCTCGATCCCAAGCCGGCCGGCGCCTGATCGGCGGCCACACGCTTGAGCGTGGACTTCTCAACCTTCTGCGCTGAGATCAGCGATACGCTGATCGAGTGCCGCAATCAGATCGTCATAGCCGCCGCTCTTGAGAACGGAGGAGAATTCCGCGCGCTGGCGTGCCAGTTCGGAGAACTTCCCGTCCAGCATCACATCGATGATTCGCCAGCCGTCGTCCCCCTCGCCCGTCTCTTTAAGGACGAAGTTGAGGCCGACGTCCGGATCCCTCGGTCGGATAATCCGATCATCGACGATCACCGTGCCACGAGGCCCCGGTTTGTCGCCAAAGATTTCAAACCGCTCCCCGCCATAACCGTCGAAGCGCGCGGCGAAGGTGGCAATGCTCATCTGGCTGAAGCGCTCCACCAGATCGGCACGTCTGCCCGCGTCGAGCTCGTTCCACGCTCTGCCAGTCGCAATTTTGGCCATGAAGGCAAAGTCGAAGGTCGAACGCAGGATCGGATCGAGTTTCTGGTAGCGCCCTTCATAGCCGAGAGCGTCCGCGGATTGCATGACGTCGAGGAGCGTCGTATTTAGCCTTTGAACGATGGCTTTGACGTCACCATCTTCGGCCGAGAGATCTGCCGCACCGGCAGCCGCCAACAGCACGATCGCCAGAATGACGGCAAAACGCCTTCTGCACATATGCATTCTACGCCCCATGTCGGCGTCTCCATCGGGACATAAGAACCATTCCTCTCAATTGCCGACAAAGCCTTCGTCGACCCCCAAAGGCCAGATCAGCGACCTCTATCAGGCATCGTCGCGAACATGCCTTTAGAAGGCTGAACCTTACATGACCGAACAGCGCATACGCAGCCTTCCACTGATCGATGCCTCAGGGACATCGCGGCATGCGTTCACGATTCTGGCGGTCATGCTGCTGATGGCCGCGGCCTCCCTGATCTACAGCGCGAAAACCCTTCGAATCAACACCGATACCACCGACATGATCGCCGCCGATGTGCCATTTCGGCAAAATCACCTTGCGCTGCAACGGGCTTTTCCCGCGTTCAAGGAGACGATCGTTGCTGTGATCGACGGTGACAGCCCTGAGGAAAGTGACGAAGCCGTCAAGGCCTTGGCGGCGGCCATGACCGCTGAAAGCCAGCATTTTTCGAAGGTCGAGGTTCCCGGTGGAGATCCGTTCTTCGAGCACCACGGTCTTCTCTATCTGGACCTCGATACGTTGGCGGCGTTAAGCGACCGCCTGGCCGCAGCGCAGCCCCTTCTAGGGGCGCTGGCTGCCGATCCGAACCTTAAGGGTATCTCCGAATTTCTTCGTCTGGCTCTCGAGCAAAGGCAAAGCCCCGACATTCCGAAACCCCTCGACAACCTGTTCGAACGGCTTGCCGAGGTGGCCGATGCCGCGCACGAAGGCCGGCCGAAAAGTCTTTCCTGGCAAGAGCAACTCGATGTCGGCGGCAGCCGTGGTAGAAGCAATCGCCGTCTTCTGATCGCGGAGCCAACGATCGACTACGGGTCACTGGCACCCGCGGTGGGGGCGATCGAGGCGACGCGGCGGCTCGCAAAAGAGGTCGGCATTGATGTAGCCGGCGGTCCGACGATGCGTCTCACCGGATCCGCGGCGATCGAGCATGAAGAGCTGCAGACCGTGAGCAACGGTGCTCTTTGGGCGGGGCTCATGGCAACTGCCGGTGTCGCCGTCCTCCTCATTTTCGGGATGAGGTCACTCCGACTGATCGTGGCGACGCTCGCCACGCTCCTGATCGGCCTGATCATCACGGCTGGGCTCGCGACGCTGACGATCGGCCAGCTCAACCTGATTTCGGTCACTTTCGCCGTCTTGTTCGTCGGCCTCGGTGTCGACTTCGGCATTCATCTCTGCCTCCGTTACAGGGAGGAAGTGCAGAAACTTCAGTCGCATGGCGATGCCCTTCGACATGCCGTCAAAGCCCTGTCTCGCCCGCTCAGCCTGAGCGCGATCTGCGCCGGGCTTGGCTTCATTGCCTTCGTGCCCACGGACTATCAGGGCCTGGCCGAACTCGGCATTATCTCGGCAACAGGCATGGCGGTTGCGTGGGCTACAAGCCTGGTTTTGCTGCCGGCTCTCCTCCGCCTGATGCCGCTGAAGCCGGAAGAACGACCGGACGGCGCCCAGACATCCGGCCCCGCCTGGACAGAGCGATATGCCAGCAGCATTCTCGGCATCACCGTGATCGCCGCCGTCGCCCTGGTGCCGATGCTGCCGCGTGTCACCTTCGACTTCAATCCGCTCAATCTCAAGGACCCAGCGAGCGAATCGGTGGCGACCTTTCTCGATCTGGAACGCAATCCCGACACGGCGACCAATGTGATCAACGTCCTCGCTGCCGATCTCGGGGAGGCGGAACGTCTGGCGGATGGTTTGCGCCGGACGAGCGGGATCGGTGAGGTCATTACGCTTTCAAGCTTCGTGCCGAAGGACCAGGACGAGAAGCTGGCTCTGATCGGCGACATGGCGTTTTTTCTGGGCACGCTTGCTCCCGCGACCGATGCATCGATCGACGAAGGTCAGCGAAGGGCCGCCTTCGAGCAGCTGCTCGCGGCGCTGGATCGGCCATCCTCCAAAGGAAAGGATGGCGCCGGGAAACTGTTGGACAGCCTCAAAGCCTTCGCGTCTTCGACCGATGGCCCGTCGGCGGAAGCGCTCATCGATCTGGAGCAGCGCCTGACCCGCTACCTGCCGGATCTTCTCGAGCGACTCGATCGAGCCCTCACCGCGGATGAGATCAGCCTGGACAGCTTGCCGGAAAGCCTGCGGGCGGACTGGGTCAACGAGGCCGGCGAAGCCAAGGTCATGGTGCGGCCGGCGATCGGCATCCACGACAATCGCGCGCTCCAGCGCTTCGCCGACGCGGCACTCGGCGCGGTGCCGAACGCTACGGGCACGCCAGTGATCATCACGGAGGCCGGGCGCGTCGTCGTCGGTGCGTTCGTGGAAGCGTCGATCATCGCCTTCTCCCTGATCACCCTGGTCTTGATCGCCGTGCTGAGACGTATGATCGACGTCGTTCTCGTGCTCGTACCCCTGGTGCTCGCCATCCTCTTCACCGCAGGCAGCTCGGTCTTTCTCGGCCTGGAGCTCAACTTCGCCAATGTCAT
>JBCCIN010000340.1:0-5880 GCA_039028235.1 Pseudomonadota bacterium | reverse complement strand
TCGATTGTGCTTGGGGAACCGGTATGATGGCATCGACGACAACTATGCGCTGATCGCCGGTGATCTGCCGGATGGGCGACAGGATGACACCAGTCTTGCGAGTGCTGCCTTCCAGCTGCCGCAGGAGATCGTCGACGGCGAGTGCAGGACCGGAGCTGGTCAATAGGACCGCGCCGTCATGCCTCAGGATTGTTGCACGGATCAATTCGTTCTGTCTGGCGAAGTCGGTCACCAGTTGTTGAAAGTAGGGGCGCTGGTCCTGGAGATATCGCGGCAGAGGCGCTCTTGGATCCTGAAGAGCAAGATCGTGGACAAACAACCGAAAGACCTGGGATTCGGTAAGCCGCCGGCTCGCTGAAAATTGCCCGTCGAGCCAGGTTCGAAGGACTTTTGCCCGTCCGAAAGCGGATTCGCGGAGGCGCTTCTCCTCCGCCTCCACGAGCGCGGCTTTTTTCTCGCCAGCGGCGCCGATCACGACCACCGTAGCGAGCATGGACATCGCCAGAAGGACAAAGATGAACAGACCAAGCAAGCGCCAAGGCTGCGGCCGTGGCGGCGGGTCAAGGTCATCGAGACCGAGGGGGTTGCCGTCCGTCGCTTCGGCTGGGCCAGAGCCTGTCGCGACATCTTCTTCGGCGCTTTCATTCTTGGGTCGCCGTTGACGGTCGTCACTGGTCATCCGCCGGTCCTATCACCACTGGGTTGTCAACTACGTCGGCCTTCCTCCGGCTTCCCGATCGAACAAGCTGGCTGATCGAGCAAATTGGTTTCTTTGTCCTTAACGCAATTTGGTGAAGATATCGTTAACGGCGTTCAAGGCGCATGACATAGCCGATGACCTCGGCCACCGCCTGATAATGGGCCGGCGGCACGTCGTCACCAAGTCCGACAGCTGCAAAGAGCGCACGAGCAAGCGGTGGATTTTCGACGACGGGGACCTGGTGCGCTTCGGCGACCTCGCGAATGCGATGTGCGACGAGATCGGCACCTTTCGCGACGGCACGTGGTGCGGCCATGCCATCGGGCTCGTAGAGCAGGGCCACGGCGAAATGCGTCGGGTTGGTGATGACCACGGTCGCGTCCGGGACGGCGGCCATCATGCGCTGCCTTGCCCGCTCAGTGCGCAGGCCTTTCAGGCGTGCCTTGATATGAGGATCACCCTCGGTCTGCTTGTATTCGTCCTGGAGGTCCTTCCTCGACATGCGAAGCTGTTTTTGGTGCTCAAAGCGCTGGTAGAGAACGTCGATCAGGGCAATCACCAGCACCAGGGCGGCAATCCCAACAAGAAGCTTCAGTGTCAGCGACTGCAGGATCGACATGACGCCGATCAGCTCGATTTCCGCCGACTTGATCACGGTCGTCGCTGCCGGCCATAGAAGGATGACGGCGGCGGCACCGATCACGGTTATCTTGATGATTCCCTTGATGAATTCGACGATGGATTTGAGCGAAAACAAGCGCTTGGCGCCACTGATCGGCGAGAGTTTGTCGAGTTTCGGCTTAAGAGGCTCCGCGCTTACCACGATCCCGTTCTGCAGAAGGCTGCTGGCGATCGCTGCCACCATGAAAAGCAAAGCGGGCAAGACCAGCGCGATGCCGACATCTCCCAGCAAGTCGGCGGCGACGAGACGCAGATCGTCGATCGAGATCGTGAAGCTGTGGGGCACGGCGATAAACGGAATGAGCGCGCCGCCGAGATCATCGGCAATTTGAGGTGCCAACAGGAAAACGAAGGCGGCTGCGGCCGAGATCATCAACGCATTGTTGATTTCCCGCGAGGTCGCGACCTGGCCTTTCTTGCGCGCCTCCTCAAGTTTTCGTTGAGTCGGTTCTTCTGTTTTTTGTGACTGGTCCTCCTCCTCGGCCATCGCCGCTCAGCCTCCCAACGTCAGCAGGCTGTATTCGGCTTCGAGAAAGGCGAAGAAGATCAAGAGCCCGGCCGAGAACGACAGCATAAGTGTCGCGAAGGAGAGGAGAAGCTGCAGCGGCAGCGCGATGAAAAAGACCTGAAAGCTGGGCATCAAGCGATTGAGGATGCCCATCGCCAGGTTGGTCAGCAGGCCGACAAGGAGCAACGGCGCGGCCATCTGGACGCCGAGGTTGAAGCCCTTTTGCACGACCCGCGTGATAAAGCTGGCCATGTCACCCAGCGGCAGGGCCATGCCAGCTCCGAGATGAGCGTAGCTTTCGACGATGCCGCGCAGCAGCATATGATGGCCGTCGGTGACGAACAGCAGGACCATGGCGACAGTCGTCAGAAAATTGCCGGGCAGCGTGCCCTGTGTCGATTGATTAGGATCGAACACCGATGCCGTCGCCAGACCGGACTGGACGGCGATCGTGCTGCCGGCGACATGCAGGGTCGCGAACATGATCCGGGTCGCTGTTCCGATAAAGAGCCCGAACAGGGCCTCGCCGCCGATCAGTACGAAGAGTTCACCGACATGGTCGGGCGGGCCGGGCAGATAGGGCGAAAGGGGCGGCGTCAGCAGAAAGCTCAGGACCAAGGCAAAGAGCAGCCTCGACCGGCTGAAGATATAGGGCTCGCTGAAGCCTGGCATCAGCATGAGCGCGGCGCCGACGCGGACGAAAACGAGGATCAGATTGAACAGGTCGTGGCTGGTCGGCAGGTCGAACATAGCGTTCAGCCGAGTAGGGCGATCTGCCGGAAGAGGTCTTCACCATAGCCGATCAGCGTATTGGTCATGAAGGGCAGCGACAGCAGAATCGTGACGAAGATCGCAAGGATCTTTGGTACGAATGACAGCGTCATCTCTTGCATCTGCGTGAGCGCTTGGATCAGGGCGATCACGATGCCGACCACAAGCGCCACCACCATCACCGGTGCGCCGATCTTGATCATCACGAAAATCGACTCGCGCGCGATGTCGAGAACGTGATCGGCATTCATGCCGGCTGCCGCCAGTCAACAGATGCCGGCATCAGATCGGCATCCGCATGATTTCCTGATAGGCGGAGAGAACGCGGTCTCTTATGGACACAACGGTTTGAAGGCTGACCTCCGCGGCAGTAACCGCCTCGACCACGTCCTGCAGGTTGCTTTGGCCGGAGGCTGCTTGAATGCTGACATTCTCCCCGGTCTTGCCGGCTTCGATCGCTTCGCCGATCGACTGGCTGAGCACCTCACCGAAGCTCGGCGTGGCGGTATCGGCGTCACCGGAGGCCGGCGCATCGGCACGCTTGGCGGCCTGGGCATAGGCGTTCAAGGCCGGTTGGGTGACCGTTGGCGGCAAAGGCAAGATTCAGTCTCCTGGACGTTGGCGCTGAGTACCGAGGGCCACTAGCGCAGGAGATCCAGCGTGCGCTGGATCATGGATCGCGCTAAAGACAGGGTGCTGAGATTGGCTTCGTAGGAGCGCTGTGCTTCGCGCATGTCGGCCATCTCGAGCAGTGAGCTGACATTCGGCTTTTGGACATAGCCATCGCCGTCAGCGGCGGGATGGCCGGGTTCGTAGTGCAGCGGGAAGGGGCTTGGATCGACACCGGTTCGTTTCACCTCCACCAGTTCGACCCCCATCTCGCGATCGAGGACGCTGCCGAAGGTGATGGTCTGGCGCCTGTAGGGCTCGTCGCCGGGGGCGAGGCCGGTCGAATTGGCGTTGGCCAGGTTCTGGGCGACGAGACGGAGCCGCGTTCCCTGGACTTTCATGCCCGAGGCGGCGATCGACATGGCGTTTCTAAGGTCCATCACTCATCCTTCTTCGCGATTGCATCGATGCTGATCATGCCGTTCCGGCGCATCTATCCGCCGCTCGATCCGAGTGCGATTTTGATCATGCCGACATATTTTCTGTAGATGTTGCTCGCGAGCTGGTGATCGAGGGCTGTCTTGCCGGCCTTTGCCGTCTGCTCCTCCAAAATGACGGCATTGCCGTCAGGCGCGGTTTCATAGGGCTCATGCTGCCTGTCGCCGGCCAGGCCGATCGTCGCGCCCGCCTTGCCGAGCATGTGGCTGCCGGCCGTTCGAACGATCGGAAGGCGTGTCGGCCGTCCGGCGAATCCTTCGGCGAGCTTCAGGAAATCGCTCTCACGTAAATCTCTCGGCTGATAGTCCGGCGTGTCGGCGTTCGCGATATTCTGGGACAGAATCGTCTGGCGCTGAGAGAGCCAGCCCATGCGGGCCGACAACAGTTTAAAAAGCGGTGCATTGGTCGGATTCATGGCTCATCTCACCCACGACTGCCGCAGCAGGACGCCGCGCAGCCATTGCAGGCTAAGCCAACTGCGGTTAACAAGCGGTTAAGCGGCCACCAATACCGTCGCATTCGGGAGGAAAATGACGACAGTGAACCTTCAGAGGTGCAGCGATGCTCTATTTGAACCGCAAGCCGGGCGATGCGGTGATCATCAATCACAGTATCGAAGTCAGGGTGGTCGAAGTGCGCGGGAAAACGGTGAAGCTCGGGTTCGATTTTCCGGCGGAAGCGTCAGTGCTGCGTGCGGAAGTCGTGGAGCAGGTGAAGGAGGCGAATCGGCGCGCGATCGATGCGGTGCGCAGCATCGGCGAGCCGGATCACCCGTCAGAAAAGACCTCGCGGACGTCTTAATATGAATGAAGCGAGCGCGCCCGCCGTCGGGCTGATCATGGGAAGCCAGTCTGACTGGCCGACATTGCAGCATGGCGGCGCCATCCTGGAAGAGTTTGAAATTCCTCACGAAAAACGGATCGTCTCGGCGCACCGGACGCCGGATCGGCTGGTTGACTATGCAAAATCCGCGGCGGATCGTGGGTTGCAGGTGATCATCGCCGGTGCCGGCGGGGCGGCGCATCTGCCGGGCATGGTGGCAGCGATGACACCGCTTCCGGTGCTCGGTGTGCCGATCGAAAGCAAGGCGCTTTCGGGGTGGGACAGCCTGCTTTCGATCGTCCAGATGCCGGGCGGGGTGCCTGTCGGGACGCTCGCGATCGGCAAGGCAGGGGCGATCAATGCCGCACTCCTGGCCGCATCGATCGTCGCGCTTAAGGACGAAAATGTCGGAAAACGCCTCAGCGCCTGGCGCGCGCAGCAGACGGCGGCGGTCGCCGAGGCGCCGGTCGACGCAAAAGCGCACGCCACGCCATGACTCTGCCGCCGAACAGCACGATCGGGATCGTCGGTGGGGGGCAGCTCGGTCGCATGATCGGCCTCGCGGCCGCCCGGCTCGGCTACCGCACCCACGTGTTCACCGACCAGGCCGACAGCTCGGCGGCGCAGATCACCAATCGGGTGACAGTCGCTGCCTACGACGACATCGACGCGATGCACCGTTTTGCCGAGGCGGTGGATGTCGTGACCATCGAGTTCGAGAACCTGCCGGTCGAAGGACTGCGGGCGATCGCCGGCGACGTGCCGGTGCATCCCTCGCCCGAGGTGCTGGCGACTTGCCAAGACCGGGTCTTGGAAAAGCGGTATCTTCGGGACCTGGACGTGCCGACGGCACCGTTGGCGGAAGTGGCGAGTGCCGCCGATCTCGAAGCCGCGCTGGCCGCGCTCGGCCCGCCTGCCGTGCTGAAGACCAGGCGCATGGGGTATGACGGCAAGGGGCAGGCGAAGCTCGATCAGCTTAGTGATCCTGCGGCCGTGTGGCAGGAGATCGGCGGCCGGGACGCCATCCTCGAAGGCTTCGTGACCTTCCAGCGCGAGCTTTCGGTGATCACCGCCAGGACGGCTGCAGGCGAGATGGCGAGCTATGTGCCGGTCGAGAATCGCCATGAGAACCATATCCTCGCGAAGACGATCGCGCCGGCGGCGGTCGCGGATGATCAGGCTGATGCGGCGGTGAGGATGGCCGAGCGCATCGCCGAGGGGCTGAAGCTGGTCGGGATCGTCGCCGTCGAGATGTTTCAGACGGCGGATGGCGCGATTTTGGTGAACGAGC
>JBCCIN010000339.1:0-5880 GCA_039028235.1 Pseudomonadota bacterium | reverse complement strand
AATCGCCGTGACCAGCCGCGGCTTGGTGCTGATCGCGGCGACATAAGCGAGCAGGGCGAAGAGGTCGAGACATTCTCCGGATGTCGAACCGGGAAAGGCGCCTGTCGCCGAATAGGGATAGCGCGAGTCGATGGCCTTCGGGACGATGATGTGATCATTGACGCCGAGATGATCGAAGCCGAGCGCCTCGGCGCGCTCAACCAGCGTCCTGATGCCGGCAGCATTGGCGAGCGGTCCGCGCATCGGCAGTGTCAGACCGATTTTCATGCTAAGTCTCTCCCCATGTGGATACGCTCACCGCGCTCGGTGCCGACATGCTAACTGATGAGCAACGCCAATTTCTAGAGACGGAACGGGTCGCACGGTTTGCCACCGCGGATGGCGACGGCCAGCCTCATGTGCTGCCGATCTGCTATGCGCTCCTCGATGACACGGTCTGCTTTACGATCGACGAAAAGCCGAAGCGCCGCAGAGGGAAGCTGAAGCGGCTCGCCAATATCAGGGCCAATCCGAAGACGGCGGTGGTTGTCGATCGCTATGACGAGGACTGGTCGAAGCTAGGCTGGGTGATGGTTCAGGGCGCCGCCGAGATTCTGGAGGAGGGTGACCGACACGGCCTCGCCCAAACCAGGCTGCGCGAACGCTATCCGCAGCTTCGCCGCATGCGTCTCCAACATCTGCCGGTGGTCGCGCTTCAGATCGGCCATGTCATGAGTTGGGGCATGCTCGATCCGATCGCGGGTCGACAGCGATGAAATTCCGAGCGATCCTGATCATCTGATCAGTGGCAGCCAGGGCGACGCATGGCAGGAATTGGATCGGACAAGATTGCCGAGCAGATGATCGGGGCTGCGTGTCGGCTTATCGAGGCGCTCGATTCCGCGCAAACCGAGATTGCCTGCCGCACCTTTCCCGACGATGACGAACGCAGGCTCTGGTTCTACACACCGACCGATCATGGCGGCCTGGATCTCGGCCGGATGACAGCGACACAGCAGCAACTCACCCATCGGCTGGTGGCGACTGGCCTCTCCAAAGCTGGCTACGTGACCGCAGCGACGATCATGGGCCTCGAAAACATCCTCGATCGAATCGAAGGCTGGCGCGAGGTCGAGAGGCGCGATCGTTTTCGTGATCCTGAACTCTACTATGTCACCATTTTTGGTGAGCCGGGCTTTTCAAGGCCATGGGGCTGGCGTTTTGGTGGCCACCACGTCTCGTTGCATTATGTGATCATGGATGGCGATGTCGTCGCGGCGACACCGAACTTCTTCGGGGCGAATCCGGCCGACAGCCCGCTACTCGGCCCTCATCTGCACAGGCCGCTCGCCGCGATCGAGGATCTGGGGCGGGAGCTTTTCCGAGCCCTCGATCAGGAGAAACGTGCTCTGACGCTCCTGTCACAGATAGCGCCGAGCGACCTTATTACAGGAAACCGTCCGATCGTCAGCGATGGCGACCGCCAGCTCGTTCGTCCTGGAAGTCGCGAGAATCGGTCGCCGATCGATGGCCCCTCGATCGAAGAAGGCCTTGCCATCAGCTTCGCACCCGAAGGCATTGGCGCCACAGCTCTCAACCATGGAGAAGTCGACATCCTGCGCGAGTTGATCGGGTGTTATCTGAACCGCCTTCCGGACGCACTCGCCGATCAACAGGCCGCCCTCGTCGACAGTGAGTTCGACAAGATCCGCTTCGCCTGGGCAGGCAGCGCCGAACGTCACGAGCCGCATTACTATCGCATCCAGGGCGAACGCCTGCTCATCGAATATGACAACACCCAGAACGGTGCCAACCATATCCACGCCGTCTGGCGCGATCTCGCCAATGACTTCGGCGGCGACGTCCTCGCCCGCCATTACGCCGAGATCAATCATTGAACGCTGCGCCCTCGGCCTCTGACCTGCTTGAAGCCGACCTAGGCGAGCTGATGGCAAAAGCCGCTGCGATCCGTGATCGCGCTTTCGGCGAGACGATTACCTATTCGCGAAAAGTGTTCGTGCCGCTCACCAATATGTGCCGGGACAGCTGCGCCTATTGCGTGTTCGTCAAGCATCCAGGCTCGCCGGAAGCGCAGGTCATGACACCCGCCGAGGTTCTCAACGTCGCTCGGAATGGCGAGCGGCTCGGCTGCAAGGAGGTGCTGTTCTCCCTCGGTGAAAAGCCAGAGCGCCGCTACACCGAAGCACGCGATCGCCTGGCCGTCCTTGGTTATGACAGCACGACCGGCTATCTGCGGGACATGTGCGCGCTTGTCATAGAGAAAACGGGGCTCATTCCGCATGTGAATGCCGGCACGCTGGATGAACATGAAATTGCGATGCTGAAGCCGGTCTCGGGCTCCATGGGCATGATGCTGGAAACCGTGTCGCGGCGACTGATGGCAACGGGCATGGCTCATTACGCCTGTCCAGACAAAGTTCCAACTCAGCGCCTACGTACCCTCGAAAGGGCAGGGGAGGCCCGCGTTCCGTTTACCACTGGCATTCTGATCGGCATCGGCGAGACCTTCGAGGAACGTGTGGAGAGCCTCATCGCCATCGCCGAGATGCATCGGCGCTACGGTCACATCCAAGAAGTGATCGTGCAGAATTTCCAGGCGAAGGTTGGGATCGCGATGGAAGATCATCCCGAGCCGACGCGGGAAGATATGCTGCGCACGATTGCCGCCGCGCGCATGATCCTGCCTGAGGATGTCAGCCTTCAGGCGCCGCCTAATCTGGAGCCGCGTCATGGCGCCTATATCGAAGCCGGCATCAATGACTGGGGCGGCATCTCTCCGCTGACCATAGACCACATCAACCCCGACCATGCCTGGCCGTCCATTGCGCGTTTACGCAAGACGACCGAAACTTGCGGCTTCAAGCTCGAAGAGCGTTTGACGGTCTATCCACGTTTTCTTGAGCGCGCTCGCGGCTTCATTGAGGAGGACGTCTCGGAGAAGCTGTCCAGCCTCGCACGTGCCGATGGTTTGGCCAAGGATCAGCGGGAGACGGCAGCGTGACTGCGTGGGATCTCGATGTCAGCAGGGCGTCAGCGGGCATTGCCAAAATTCTGGAAAAGCCCTTTCTCGGCAAGGAAGTTTCAAAAGCTGATGCCGTCAAGCTGTTCGCCGCCGACGGCGCGGATCGCGAATCGTTGTTCCATGCAGCCGACCACCTCCGGCAACAGGCGAACGGCGATCACGCCAGCTTCGTCGTCTGCCGCAACATCAACTTCACCAATATCTGCTACATGGGCTGTCAGTTCTGTGGCTTTGCGAAGAGGAGGGAAGAGCAAGGCGCCGAGGTTCTGGATCTTGACGAGATCGTCCGCCGTGCGCGCGAGACCCATGATCGCGGCGGGACCGAAGTCTGTATCCAGGGGGGGCTTAATCCCGATTTGAGCTGGCGCCACTACCGAAGGATCGTCGAAGCAATCAAGGCCGAGGTCCCGGACCTCCACATCCATGCGTTCTCGCCGTTCGAGATTTGGTATGGCGCGCGTCAGGCCGGAATGACCTATCGCGACTACATTCTTGATCTGAAAGAAGCAGGGCTCGGTTCCCTGCCGGGCACGGCGGCAGAGATCCTCGACACGACGATCCGACGACAGCTCACCCGCGACAAGCTCAGCACGGATGACTGGGTTACGATCGTGAAGACCGCACACAGCGCCGGCGTCCCGACCACGGCCACCATCATGTATGGTCATATCGACAGCCCTGAGCACTGGGCAGCGCATCTTGAGTTGCTCAGGCAAATACAAAAGGAGACCGGTGGCTTCACCGAACTGGTGCCACTCGGCTTCGTGCATTGGGACAGCCCGCTCTACCATCGCCGTGACGATGTGCGCCCGGGTCCCAGCGTTGACGAGAGCATGAAAATGCACGCGGTTGCGCGGCTGATGCTGCACGGTCATATCGACAATATTCAGGTGTCCTGGGTGAAGCTAGGACCGGCCATGGCCGTGAGGATGCTGCAGACCGGCGCGAACGATCTCGGCGGCACACTGATGAACGAGAGCATCAGCCGAGCGGCGGGCGCGCGCCATGGTCAGGAAGTGACGCCCAAGGAAATGGCAAGGCTAATTCGCGCTGCCGGACGCATCCCAGTCCAGCGGAGCACGCTCCATGAGGTGCTGGAGGTGTTTTACGATCACGATCCGATCGAAATCGATCCCCTGGTGGCACGAGACGATCGGACGCCGCTGGACTTTCTCAGGCCCTAGCCGCGCGATGGAGGCAGCTTTGGCCATGTGCTCTCATTCTGGCTGCGCTGATCAGCGTCATCGCCAGACGGTCTGTCACTTGCCTCGCCTCCGGAAGAAGACGCGCTCTATCCTCTCGATGAGGCTTAGCTCTAAGAAAGCGAGGGCGCCTCTGACCAACTGTGTCGACTGATGATCCGATAGTTTCCAGGCGAGCTCCACCGTTGACCTCAAAGCGCCAAGCCGTCATCAAAACGTCACGACGAGAAGGCTTGCGGAGGTGATCGCGTTTGTTTCGCTTGGCTCGTTATGCCTGGACCTTGTTGTCGTTCGGCTTCGTCTTGCACGCGCTCAGCCCAGCGGCAAAAGCCGTTGATGGCGAGGGTCGATCCGGCCTGTCGCCCGATGACGATGCCGTCTTCATTATCGGCAACACGCTCTTCACCATCTATCACGAACTCGGTCACGCCTTGATCGACCTTTTGAACCTGCCGGTGATCGGCCGGGAGGAAGATGCCGTCGACGGTTTCGCCGCGGTCACTATGATCCCCGAGACGGCGGATGCGCTGCGCGATGCCCTGATCGTCGCGGTCGCCGATGGCTGGCGTGCGCAAAGCGAGCTCGCGGCTGTGGGCGGGGCACAGCCCTATTGGGGCAAGCACGCGCTCGACGAGCAGCGATACTTCGCGATCGTATGCCTCATGGTCGGAAGCGATCAGGACGGATTCTATGACTATGCGCTCGAAGCGGGCCTGCCGGAGGAACGGATCGCGAGCTGCGCCGATGACTTCGCACGCATGGAGACGGGATGGAAGCAAGTGCTCGATCCCTATGAACGTGGTCTCAACGCCGACATAGGATCGGCAGGTACAACCATTACCATCGCCTTCGACGATCCGCTGCCGGAACAAGAAGGGCTTTATCGTCTCATCCAAGATGGCGGCCTTCTCGAAGACGGGATTCAACACCTTGCCGATCGCGTCGACCTGCCGGTACCGGTGGTCGTTCGCTTTTCCGTGTGCAACCGGGCCAACGCCTACTGGTCTCGAAGCCGACGTGAGGTTCAGATCTGCTATGAGCTGATCGACGAGTTCGAAGCGATCCTCTCAGGCACGCTCACCCGCTGATCTTCTGGGCTCAGAATTTCGGCGTCAGCTCAAAACCCTCGTAGCCGCCGGCTGCCACGGCCTCGCATGTCGCGACATAGGGCGGAAAGCCGGGATAGGGCATGAAGACACGCGGCTTTCCTTCGATATTGGCACCGAGATACCAGGAATTGCACTGTGGATAGAGCAGGCTGCCGGCCACGTCGTTGACATGGTCGACCCAGGCCGCCTCGGCCTCGGCGCTTGCCTCGATCGTCACCATGTCGTTCGCCTCAAGAAAAGCGAGGCAGTCGGCGATCCAGTCGACATGCTGTTCGATCGTCGGCAGCATATTGGTCAACACCGACGGGCTGCCTGGTCCTGTGATCGTGAACAGGTTGGGAAAACCGGCCATCGCCAGACCAAGATATGTCCTAGGGCCAACCCTCCACTTGTCAGACAATTTGCGGAACGCTCTCCCTGTCTTCAGATCACTAACCATGCTTGGTCGGTCAGGAGGTGGAGCCAACGGATCATCATCAAAGAAGGACCAGTCCTCATCCTGGATCCTTGGGTCAGTGAGCAGAGCTTGTAGAACTGAACCTGGGTT
>JBCCIN010000338.1:0-5884 GCA_039028235.1 Pseudomonadota bacterium | reverse complement strand
ATCCGCATCTTCCAGACCACCTTCATCGTCAGCCTCTTGACGACAGGCCTTTGCATCCTGATCGGCTATCCGTTCGCCTATTTCCTCTCCCAGCTGCCGAACCGCATCGCCAATCTCTGCCTGATCACCGTGCTTCTGCCGTTCTGGACGTCCCTCCTGGTACGCACCTATGCCTGGCTTGTCCTTTTGCAAAAGCGCGGCCTCGTCAATGACTGGGCGATCGGCATCGGCCTTTGGGATGAGCCGGTGAAATTCGTGCACAACATGACCGGCACGCTGATCGGCATGGTCCACATCATGCTGCCCTTCCTCATCCTGCCCGCCTACGCCTCGATGAAGGCGATCGATCGGAACTATCTGCGCGCGGCCGCCAATCTCGGCGCTGGGCCGGTGCGCGCCTTTTGGACCGTCTTTTTTCCGCAATCGGTGCCGGGCCTTTTTGCAGGTGCGCTCATCGTCTTCGTGCTCTGTCTCGGCTTTTTCGTGACGCCTGCCGTCCTCGGCGGCGGCAAGGTGATCATGGTGTCGATGAAGATCGCCTCCAATATCGAGCTGTTCGTGAATTGGGGCGCCGCGAGCGCGCTCGGCGTCGTTCTTCTCCTGCTCACCATGATCATCCTCTGGATCGCGTCCCGCTTCTTGAAGCTGGAGAATTTTTCCGGAGGCGGTCACTGATGCTCGGCTGGCTGAAGAGCCCTGCCTCCGAGACCCAGATCAGCCATGGTCAGCGGCTCTGGCTTTACCTCATTTCGGCGCTGATCATGATCTGGCTGGTGGCGCCGACGCTGGTGGTCATGCCGATGTCCTTTTCGGACAGCCAATATCTGGAGTTCCCGCCGGAGGTCTGGTCGACCCGCTGGTATGGCCACTATTTCGGCTCGTCGGAATGGATGTCGGCGACCGCCACCTCGCTCAGCGCCGCCTTCCTGACCATGCTGCTGGCAACCCCCATCGGCGTGCTCGCCGCCTATGGGCTGCACGCCTCGGAAATGCGCCTCGGCCGCGTCATCTTCGCGCTCTTGATCACGCCGATGATCGTGCCCCTTATCCTGATCGCAATCGGCGCCTTCTATGTTTATGTAAAGCTCAGCATTCTCTACACCCTGACCGGCCTGGTGCTCGCCCACGCGATGCTGGCCTTGCCCTTGGTGCTGATCGTCACCGCGTCCGGCCTGAAGAGCTACGACATGAACCAGGAGCTGGCGGCGCGCAGCCTGGGCGCGTCCAGGGCGCGGGCGTTCCTGACGGTGACGCTGCCGCAGATCCGCTTTTCCGTGATCACGGCAGCGCTCTTGGCGTTCCTGACGTCGTTCGACGAGGTGGTCGTCGCCATGTTCATCTCGGGCGGGGACAACGCCACGCTCACCCGCAACATGTTCAACGCGCTCCGCGACCAGATCGATCCGACCATCGCTTCGATCTCGACCATCATGATCCTGATCACCTCAGGCCTGATGATCCTGGCTCAGCTCTTCGGCAAGCAAAAAGACAAGTCATGAGCGGGGACGTGCGATGATACCGGTCCAGATCGAAAGTTTTTGTAACGCATTCGTCGGCTTTGTGCGCGTCACCGATCAGGATGGAGCTCAAGGCTGGGGTCAGGTCTCAACCTACAATGCCGATATTACCTGCCAGGTGCTGCATCGCCAGGTGGCGCCCTGGGTGCTCGGTCAGGATGCGAGTGATCTCGACGATCTCCTGGATCTCGTTACCGAACGCGAGCACAAGTTTCCAGGCTCCTATCTACGCCGTGCGCTGGCCGGCTTCGACACCGCGATCTGGGACTTGCGCGGCAAGTTCGCCGGTAAGCCGGTGGCGGCCTTGCTCGGCGGCAGTGCCGGGCATATCCGCGCCTATGCTTCCTCGATGAAACGGGACATAAAGCCGAAAGACGAAGCGGCTCGTCTCTCGAAACTCGCCATTGATCAGGGCTTCACCGCCTTCAAGGTGCGGGCCGGAGCCGAGGTGGGGCGAGGGCAGGACGAGTGGCCGGGTAGGACGGAAGAAATCATCCCCATCATGCGCCAAACGCTCGGCCCTGATGTCGATCTTTTGATCGATGCCAATTCCTGCTACGAGCCAAAGCGCGCGATCGAGGTCGGCCGCATGCTGGAGGATCATGGCTACTGCCACTTCGAGGAGCCTTGCCCCTATTGGGAGCTGGAACAGACCAAGGAGGTCACCGATGCGCTCTCCATCGACGTCGCTGGCGGCGAGCAGGACTGCGACCTCACCATCTGGAAACGAATGATCGATACGCGCGCGGTCGACATCGTGCAGCCGGACATCGGCTATCTCGGCGGTATCGCGCGCACGCTCCGCGTCTGCCGCATGTCCAAGGCCGCGGGCATTCCAGTCACGCCGCACTGCGCCAATCTCTCGATGGTGACGCTCTTCACCATGCACCTCCTGCGCGCCATCCCCAATGCCGGTAAGTATCTCGAATTCTCGATCGAGGGGACGGACTACTATCCCTGGCAGGAAGGGCTATTCGTCGAAGACCCTTACGTGATCGAGGACGGCCATGCCCGGGTCACGGATCGCCCTGGTTGGGGTGTCGAGATCGCGCCTGAGTGGCTGGTCAAAGCCGCCTATCAGCGCTCAGAGGTCAGATCGACCTGAGCCATGTCGAGGCTGGCCAGGCCATCGCTGAACTCGCTGTTCGGTCCCGACAACATCGTGCTGGTCGGCACATTGGAGGATCCGAATTCCCAGGCTCTCCGATCCAACTTTGGCATTGCCTGTCCGCTCCATATGTCGCCTCGACTTCGCATGAAGCTTCTGATGCAACCAAAAGGATTGGCTTTTCCGTTGTTCTCAAGACCGTCCAGCCCGGACTCGCGCACAAGGCTGAGCATGCCGTGGTGCATCTGGATCTCGAGACGATCGGGCAGGTAACTCTGGCTTACGGTGATCTTGCCCGACGCTTCGGGCCTGACGTGCCGGTCGCAGAGTTGATCGATATTGTCAGCCGAATGGCGAGCCGGGTCGGTTATGGATTCGAGCTTTGGCCCGACGATCAGAATTGCACCTGGCGGCGTGATGGCCGAGCTGTTCGCCGGACAAGTTTTCCGATGGCTCCGTTCACGTCAGACGAGGCAGCGGCGGCGCCCGCTGACCTGAGCGTGGCGACAGCGCTGGACGGTTTTCGCGCGGCCAGCCACTGGCCAAAGTTGCGTTATGCGACGCGCGTCAAATTTTTTCCTATCTGGCCTGGGATCTCGCCGACATGCCGGCGTAGTTCGAGATCAACCTCATTGTCGCCGGAGCCTAGAAGGCCGTCGCTGTCGATGCCCTGGTCACCATGAATTGACATCAACTGAACGGTCGATGGTTTCCAGCAGACCGAGCTGATCAAGCCTGACTGCGAACCGTTAGAGAATTGCCTCCAAAGAAGTTGATGTTCCTGACTGGAGATGATCGAACCCAGACCATACCATGATTGCCGATGTAAGAACGGGCCACCCGCAGGCGGCCCGCTCCCAAGTCTCAGCCGTCCGTAAGAGACCTTACGGGCATTGTCCTACTTGTGTTTGCTGTAGGACTTTTCTTCGCTTTTCGCGCCGACGATGATGGCACCAACGCAAACGGCAACGGCAAGCAACAGGATGATCGTGGGACTTGCGCCGCCAGCCCCTGTGAAGTAGGCAGCAGCCCCTTCCCAACTATCGATCGGTGAACCCATGTCGTTTCTCCGGTTCTGTATGGATAAAGGTCGAACGGTTATTCAGCAGGAGCCGCAGCCGGCGCGCTTGAACCATTCGGATCAGGGCTGTGCATGCCCTCCGGATAGGCGAGCGTAGGCACCTTAGCAGCGTCCATACCGAGGATCTCGACACTCTCCGGAATGCGCAGCAGGCCCGCCTGCTTCAGGATCAGCGAAGCGACATAGCCCGGGATCAGGCCGAGGAGCAGCATGGTGACCGCACCGATGAGCTGGCCCATGAAGTTGGTGTCGGGATAGTCGCCATTGGGATAGCCCGAAGCGACGATGCCGAAGGCGAGCACGCCGAAGAGACCGGCGAACCCATGCACTGAGACGGCGCCGACCGCATCGTCGATCCCGAATTTTTCGAGCCACTTCGCCCCGATTGGCGCGATCACGCCACCGCAGAAGCCAAGCAGGAAGGCGAGCGGCGGCCAGTAGACGTCGAGCCCGGAAGCCGCTGCGAAGATGCCTGCAAGGGCGCCGGACATCATCCAGAACGGATCGTTGGTCATGATCCAGCCGCCGATGATGCCGCCTGCGAAGCACATCAGCGTGTTGAAGCCGATCGCGGACAGCGTGGTCGGGTTGCCGAAGATCGTCACCCACTGCTCACCGCCCATATAGATGATGCAGCCGCCGAGGAAGCCGAAGAAGCCGACGATCAGCACCATCAGGCCGAAGGTGGCCATGGGGACATTGTGGGGGACGATGGCATTCGCGCTGCCGTCGGGATTGAACTTGCCGATTCTGGGCCCGAGATTGATCAGAACGCCGAGCGCGAAGAAGGCCGCGACCATGTGCACGCAGCCGGCAGCGCCGAAGTCATGCCAGCCGAACTGGGTCAAGAGCCAGCCATCGCCATGCCATGCCCAGCTTGCCCCCAGAATCCAGACGACAGAACCGAGCAGGATCGCGAGCATGATGAAGCCCGAAAGCTTGATCCGCTCGATCACCGCACCTGAGAAGATCGAAGCCGTCGTCGCGGCGAAGAGCGTGAACGCCGCCCAGAAGATGCCGGTCGCATTGTCGGCGAGATTGGGGCCCATGGCGTCGGTCCAGGGAACGCCGCCTGCTCCAGCCTCAAAATCCGGAATGATGCCGCCCGGGAAGGCCAGGTAGATCCACCAGCCGAAGAAGAAGAAGGTCGGTATCATGAACGCGAAAGCGAGAATGTTCTTGATGCCCGAGGCGAGCACGTTTTTCTTGCGCGATGCGCCCATCTCATAGGCAAGGAAGCCCGCGTGAATGATAAACATGAACGCGGTGCACCACCAGTAAAAGACTTCGAGGTTGACGGTCGTGGTCCAACCGGCCCCCTCCTCCAACGCCGCCACCTTGGCCGCGAGATCAGCGATTTCCTGCTCCATAACTTTCTCCCGTGCACCCGTCATCTTTTCCATAGGATGGGTGTTCAGCTTGTTGTGAAGCAAGGATGATGCCAGGCAACGGTTGAGACGGCTGTCTCCCCCCTCAACCCGCCTCATTCCCAGGCGAACTGCTTAAACGATGGGCACATTGACGAGATTTTATTCGTCGTTGCCAAAGGCTCATCAGCAGTGATTGAAGAATTGGGAAACCGTTGGCTTGACAGCGAGGCGACGTTTTGATTCCGGCAATAAGACGCGACGAGCCGAAAATTGCTTCCGGCTAAGAAAACATGTCGAACTCAAACGTGCTGCGGCAGGCTAAGCCGGAAATAGCTGGTACCGTCTGGAGCGAACTCGACGGTTAGATCACCGCGCATGGCGCGCATGATTGCGCGGCTGATCGGTAAGCCCAGGCCAGCGCCTTGGCTGCGATTGGAGCGGCTGCCGCGGGCGAATTTCTCGAAGACCATGGCAGCGTCCTCTCGGCTGACTCCGCCGCCGTTGTCGATGACGTCGACATGAACGGCGCGGTGGCGAAGCCCGGCGCGTACCTCGATCTTGGGATCGTCGGCGTCGTTGTATTTGACCGCGTTCGACAAGACATTGATCAGAACTTGGCGAAGCCGATCGTGATTGGCGTGCACGGAGAGCCCGTCCGGGCCGGGTGCGGTGCTCACGACTACACCAGCGCTCTTGGTCATGCCGGATATGGTTTCGAGCGCCGATGAGATTGCTGTGTTCACCTCAATCGGCTCGACGCTGAGTTCTGCCGTGCCGGCTTCCAGGCGATTGATGTCCAGCAGTTCGT
>JBCCIN010000337.1:0-5960 GCA_039028235.1 Pseudomonadota bacterium | reverse complement strand
GCCATCAGGAGAAAGGTCAGATAATAGATCTCCTGCGGCCAGATCTCGATGAAGAAGAAGTAGAGCCGCCGTCCTGGCATATCGACCAGCACCGCCTGATCCGGCGCGTTCGGCCCGCGATCCCAGCGGATCCAGGGGACGATGTAGTAAAGGCCGAGAAGGACGATCAGGGCGGCCCATTTGATCTGCCGGAACAACCCGCTCACCGCCTTCGGGTAGATCTGAATACGATCGGCGTAAAGCGGGTTTTCTTTCAGCTCCTTGAAGGAGCGCGCGCTTTCCGTGGCGACAGCGGTGTTGTCAGCATGCGCGTCCATTCGCGAGTCGCCTCGGACCTACTGCCCGCCGCCCAGCGTGTGGACGTAAACGGTCAGGCTCTTGATGGTTTCCTCGTCGAGACGGCCGATCCAGGGTGGCATCACGCCCAGCTGCGGGGCGCTGATCTGCGCGGCGACGGCCGCGGGCGTTCCCCCATAGAGCCAGATCTGATCGGAGAGATTGGGCGCACCCAACTCCTGAATGCCCTCACCCTGCTCGCCGTGGCAGGCCGCACAATTCTCCTCATAGAGGGCGCGGCCCTCGGCGTTGACTTGTCCGGCACTTGGATCGGACAGCGAGAGCACATATTGGGCCACGTTTTCGATGTCTGGGCGCTCAAGGATCTGGCCGTAGGCCGGCATCTCGTTGAAACGCGCGTCGTCGCTGGCATTTCGGATGCCGTGATTGATGGTGTACTCGATCTCGTCCAACGACCCGCCCCAGATCCAGTCATCGTCGGCGAGCGTCGGGTAGATGTCCTGGCCGGCACCGCCAAGGCCGTGGCAGGGCGCACAATTGTCAGCAAACGCTGACTGCCCGCCGGCCATCGCGAAGGTTAGAAGCTCAGGATCGGCCAGAATCTCCTCGGTCGACGAAGCGGCGATGCGGTCGAGATATTGCGCCTGCGCCGCCCGCGCCTCGGCCATGCGTTCGTCCAGCTGGACGCGCTGGTTGCCGCCGATGATGCCGCCGAAATAGCCGGTCACATAAGGCCAGCTTGGATAGAGCACCCAGTAGATGACGGCGTAGACGATCGAAGCGTAGAAGGTGTAGAGCCACCATTTCGGCAACGGCCGGTTCAGTTCCTTGATGCCGTCCCATTCATGGCCGGTCGTCTCGTGACCGGTGATATCGTCCTTCTCGACTTTGGTCGGCATGGGCTCAATCCGTCTTCTTATGGTCGGCAGATGGGCGGTTCGGCTCGTCGTCGTCGAGCGGGATGTGACCGTGGGACTCAAACTTGGCCTTGTTGCCCGGCCAGAACGCCCATCCGACGATGCCGAGAAACAGGATCATGCCCCAGAGCGGCCAGAGCGCGTTGGCGAGGTGGTAGATGTCGTCGAACATGGCGCCCTCTACTGCAGGATGTCTTCGGTCTTGATGTCGGTGAAATCGACCATCTGCCCCAGGATCTGCAGATAGGCGACCAGCGCATCCATCTCGGTGAGACGTGACGGATCGCCATCGAAATCGCCTACCGCCGCCTTCGGGTAGCGAGCGAGCAGCGCCTCGTGATCACCGTCAGGATCGGCCTGCGCGGACAGATCGGCCCTGGCTGCCTCGACCATCTCGTCGGTATAGGGCACGCCGACTGCGACATTGGCGCGGAGGTGATCGGCGATATAGGTGCCGTCGATATTGCGCGTGATCAGGTGCGGATAGGGCGGCATAATCGACTCAGGCACGACGTCCTTCGGCTGGATCAGATGGGCGACATGCCATTCGTCCGAATACTTGCCGCCGACCCGCGCCAGATCCGGCCCGGTGCGCTTCGAGCCCCACTGGAAGGGATGGTCGTACATGCTCTCCGCAGCGAGGCTGTAATGGCCGTAGCGCTCGACCTCGTCCCGGAAGGGGCGAACCATTTGGCTGTGGCAGTTGTAGCAGCCCTCGCGGATGTAGATGTTGCGGCCTTCGAGCTCGAGCGGCGTGTAGGGTCGCACCCCGTCCACCTCCTCGATCGTGCTCTCGATGGTGTAAAGCGGCACGATTTCGACCAGCCCGCCGATCGAAACGGTGACCAGAGTGAGCACCAGCATCAGAATGACGTTGGTCTCGATTTTCTTGTGTTTTTCCCACATTTTTTCTACTCCGCTGGGGTGGCAGCGGCCACCGGCGTACCCAAGCGTTCTTCCACTCGGACGTCGCCTTTCGCGGTTCGCCAGAGGTTGTAGACCATGACCAGAGCACCGGCGAGGAAGAGCACGCCGCCGAATGCGCGGATCACGTAGAAGGGATGCATCGCCTCGACGGTCTCGATAAACGCGTACTGTAGAAAACCGAGGTCATCGTAGGACCGCCACATCAGGCCCTGCATGATGCCCGAGACCCACATCGCGGTGATGTAGAGCACGATGCCGAGCGTCGCGATCCAGAAGTGCACCTCGACCAGCTTCAGGGAGTAGAGCTGCTTTCGGCCCCAGAGACGCGGCACCAGGAAGTAGAGCGCGCCGAAGGAGACGAACGCGACCCAGCCGAGTGCACCCGAATGCACATGGCCGACGGTCCAGTCGGTGTAGTGGCTTAGCGCGTTCACCTGGCGGATCGACATCAGCGGACCTTCGAAGGTGCTCATGCCGTAGAACGCGACCGAGACCACCAGCATGCGCAGAACAGGGTCGGTACGAAGCTTGTCCCAGGCGCCAGCGAGCGTCATCAGGCCGTTGATCATGCCACCCCAGGACGGCATCCAGAGCATTACCGAGAAGGTCATGCCGAGGGTCTGCGCCCAGTCAGGAAGGGCGGTGTAGTGGAGGTGGTGGGGACCTGCCCAGATGTAGAGGAAGATCAGCGCCCAGAAGTGGATGATCGAGAGGCGGTAGGAGTAAACCGGGCGCTCAGCCTGCTTGGGCACGAAGTAATACATCATGCCCAGGAAGCCGGCGGTCAGGAAAAAGCCGACGGCGTTATGGCCATACCACCATTGGGTGAGCGCGTCCTGGACACCGGAGAACAGCGAGTAGCTCTTGTAGCCGGCGAAGGAAACCGGAACGGCCAGGTTGTTGACGATATGCAGCATCGCCACGGTGATGATGAAAGCGAGATAGAACCAGTTGGCCACATAGATGTGGGGCTCTTTCCGCTTCAAAACCGTGCCGAGGAAGATCACCAGATAGACCACCCAGACAATCGTCAGCCAAAGATCGACATACCATTCGGGCTCTGCATATTCGCGCCCCTGGGTGACGCCGAGCACGTAGCCCGAAGCGGCGAGAACGATAAAGAGCTGGTAACCCCAGAACAGGAAGCTCGCCAGCGCCGGCCCGCCGAACAGCGTAGCCCGGCAGGTGCGCTGCACGACATAGAGCGACGTCGCGAGCAGCGCATTGCCGCCGAACGCGAAGATCGCCGCCGATGTGTGCACCGGGCGAAGACGGCCGAAGGTGGTGTATTCAAGCCCGAAATTGAGCACGGGATAGGCGAGCTGGAAGGCGATGAACGTGCCCATCAGGAAGGCGACGACACCCCAAAACGCTGTCGCTATGGTGAACAGGCGTATGACGTCCTCGTTATAGGCAACAGCGTCGCTAGGCCTGACCTGGACCTCGCCATTATCGGCTACTGTTGAAACAGCGCTTGCGGTCACGTCGATCTCCGCTCGATCGTTAGCCTTCTTCTGCATCGCAGCATAACCACGGTGACCGAGCGGGTTTTTGACTTAGGTCAAGGGAACCTCATTCGGACTCATTGATGATGAAATGCGAACTGTCGCATCGAATGAACGAGCCTGCTTAGTCCGTTCGGTCGATCGACATGCCCGATAAGAAGAGCGAGAGACCATGGCCGAAGCGACAGCTGTTCCCTCCACGCCATCGATTGAGATTCGAAAAGTCCCGCTGGACCGTCCCTGGTCCTGGCTCAGCAAAGGCTTTTCCGATCTCCGCCAGGCACCAGTCGTCAGCCTCGGCTATGGCCTTCTGTTCGCGCTCGCCGGCTATCTCCTGACGTTCGGCCTGTGGTCCCTCGGCTGGCTGTATCTTACCTTGCCGCTGGCCGCCGGCTTTCTGATCGTCGGACCGTTGTTCGCCGTCGGCCTTTACGAGGTCAGCCGCCGTCTACAGTCAGGCGAGCCCGTGAGCTTCGGTGCGACACTTGCTGCCTGGCAGCGAAATGGCAGCCAGATCGGTCTGATGGGTGTAGCGCTCTTGCTCCTCATGTTCGCCTGGCTGCGCTTGGCGGCGATGATATTCATGCTGTTTTTTGGACTCGAGCCCCCCTCCCTCGATACGCTCGTGCAGCAGACCGTCCTGAGCGCGGACGCCCTGCCCTTCCTGGTCACCGGCACCGTAATCGGCGCGATTCTGGCACTGATCGCCTTTGCCATCAGCGTCATCTCGATCCCGTTATTACTGGATCGGCCGGAAGCCAACGTGATCACCGCGATCACCACCAGCGTCAATGCGGTCAAGACGAACCTCGCAGCGATGCTGTTCTGGGGCGCTCTGGTGGTGCTGTTCGTCGGGGCAGGCCTCGCGACCTTCCTGCTCGGCCTGATCATCACGCTGCCGCTGATCGGCCATGCGAGCTGGCATGCCTACCAGGATCTCACCGATGCGGAGGGCCACTGATCATGGAAAAAGACACGATGAGCGCCTGGGTTCTCGGCATCGTCATGGGGCTCTTGGCTCTCCTCGGAATCGTCATGGCCAGCCAGGCCGTCGATCCGATCTTCTACGGGACCGGTCTTGCGCTGTCGGTGTTCGGCATTCTGTTCGTCTTTGTGCTCATCAAGCAAAACACCGGCTGACAGCCAGCAGCTGTCGCCCATTTGGGGTGGGAGAGATCGCCATGTACAAGGATCTTCTGGTCGAGGTCGATGACCGTGAGGTCAGCAGCAAGCGGATCGACTACGCCATTCGACTCAGTCTGCACTTTGGGGCACATTTGACCGGCCTCAACCTGATCGCCAGCTTCATACCGCCGCCAGCCGTCGGCTCTCACCTGACCCAGGAAATGGAAGCTCAGCTCCTCGCTGGCGAATACCAACGTTCGGAGGAAGCACTGGCCCGGTTCCGCGAGGCGGCCCAAGCGGCGGATGTCGCTTTCGACGTGCGCACCGACAAGGCACCGCGACATGAGCATGCGGATCTGCTCAGCCTGCATGGACGCTACGCCGATCTGACGATTGTTGGCCAAGATGGCGGCGACGGTGACGGTCTCGATTGCGGCGATGTCGTGCTTTCAGCCGGCGCCCCTGTGGTGGTCGTGCCCCATATCGGCGCACCTTCGACCAACGCGGAAAATGTCATGATCGCCTGGAACGCCAGTCGCGAATCAGCACGGGCGGTGCGCGATGCCATGCCTCTCCTGGAAAAAGCGAAGACGGTGGACGTCGTCTGTTTTCACCCCGAAACCACATCAGCCGGACATGGCGAGCTTCCTGGCGCGGATATCGGCCTTCATCTCAGCCGTCATGGCATCGATGTCGAGGTGCAGCTCCTCGAAGGCGGCCATATCGATGTGGGCAATGCGCTCCTGTCCCATGCCGCCGATCGCGGCAGCGACTTTCTGGTGATGGGATGCTACGGCCATTCCCGCCTGCGCGAGGCAGTCTTCGGCGGAGCGACCCGAACGATCATGCAATCCATGACCATACCGGTCCTGATGGCGCATTGAGCGGATGGATCGAAGGGCGTACCGATAGCGCCCCTTTCGTCATCCGGTCGTCGTCCCAGAACCAGGATCGGCCGCTCGCACCTACGTTGTCGCTGGCAGCCGAAAGAAATCTATCGACGTAGTCGCGCCTAGTTCTGGCAAGGTGCCTTGATCGGCCCCTGCCACTCGCGCTCTACCAGGCGAATGCAGCGATGCCAGTGATCGCATCCAAAGCGGCGCCCACAATCGTGGAGCTTGCAAAGGTTCTCCGCTCCTTCGCGAAGAAGGCCGTAATCCAGGAGTTCGCGCGCGGTCTTCATCCGATC
>JBCCIN010000336.1:0-5990 GCA_039028235.1 Pseudomonadota bacterium | reverse complement strand
TAGGAAAACCGACGATCCAGAAAATCAACACAAGGACGATCCCCATAACGCAAAACAGCATCATCCAACAAAGACTGAAAAGACCGAGACGCAAACGAACGATCCCAGTCAATATGCCCAGGATAAGCACCAAGCCAGGGGCGAGTCCCAACGACTGGCGCCCCTTTCTCAGCGGAATCCTCTGTTCTATCTTTTTCCTCGATCGTCACCTTGAATCCCCGCTATCCAGAGAGGTCATTCAAACGCCGAGCGCTGGTTTAGACTATTGTTGGTTAACTTAACGTAAACGGACATAACGCATACGTCAAATGTTTTACGTAAACGTTATCTTTCGAGAGATGCTGAAGGCGCCCGCAGTTTTCACTTGCATCGCATTCGCCTTAAGGTTATCAAATATGCTCCTCTTTGTCGCACTTCGACAGGAGATCTTCATGAGTAGGCGAACCAAAATCCCTCGTTAAGCTGACGTCCGTCGTTCTGACGGCGAACGCCTGCTCACAGGCCGCGGCATCCGCGCGCCACCTCTATTTGATTCTCACTCCAGACCAAACCCTGACATAAGCCGACGCGCGTCTTTTGTCGGCTGCTCATTTTTCAGCTTTGGAGCTCAATCATGACTCCCGGCTTACGTGACGTCTTCGCCTTTTCCTGGCGACATTGGCGCCGTCGACCCATCACGCTCGGCATCTTGGGCGTTGGGATCGGCGGCCATGTGATTGCGGAAATCAGCGGGCCGATCTTCATCGGCAAGCTGATCGACGCTTTGTCTGCGACCGATTACCAGGCCGCCGTCTGGGCGCTTGGCATGATCCTGGCCATGCGCTTGCTGTTCGTCGTTCTCCACAGCGGCGGCGACTATGCCTGGACCTATCTGGCCGTGAAGATCTTGCGTGAGATCTGTGCGGACGCCTTTTCGCGCGTTCAGCGTTACAGCGCGGAGTGGCATGCCAACACCTTCGCGGGCTCGACCGTCCGAAAGATCACCCGTGGCTTCTGGGCGTTCGATCACCTCGGCGATTCGTTCTACTTCCACCTGATTCCGTCAGCTGCCGTGGTGTTGGGCGTGCTGGTGGCCATGACCTTCCGCTGGCCCGAGATGGCGGCCTTGTTCGCCCTTGGCTGCGCCCTTTACTGCTGGGTCAGCATCCATCTGACCATGGCCTACTTCGCGCCCAAAAGGCGGGAAGCGGTGGAGTACGACACCAAGCTCGGCGGGGCCTTGGCCGACAGCATCACCTGCAATGCGCTTGTGAAGTCATCGGGTGCCGAGGAGCGGGAGGATCATCGTCTCGGCGGTGTGCTTGATAGCTGGTATCGGACCCACATCCGCTGCTGGCGGGCGGCGATCGACACCTCTGTTGCCCAGATGGCGACCATGCTCGTCGTCCAGGCGGTGCTGCTCGGCGTTGCGCTCTGGCTCTGGCAACAGGGTCGGGCGACCACCGGCGACGTCGCTTATGTCCTCACCAGCTTCATGCTGGTGAATGGCTATCTGCGCGACGTCGGTCAGCACATCCGGGAAGCCCAGCATGCGGTCAACGACCTGGAGGATATCGTCGAATACGACCTGACCGACCCCGACGTCCTCGACTGGCCAGGGGCCAGATGCCTTGACGTCAGCACAGGTGAGGTGCGTTTCGATGGTGTTCGCTTCTGCTACCCGCGGAGCGGCGAGCCGGTGTTCGATGACTTCGATCTGGTCATCGAGCCCGGCGAGAAGGTAGCCCTGGTCGGCCATTCAGGCAGCGGAAAATCGACCTTCGTGAAGCTGCTGCAGCGGCTTTACGATATCGATGACGGCCGCATCCTGATCGATGGCCAGGACATCGCTTCTGTCACTCAGCGGAGCCTGCGCGAGCAGATTGCGCTGGTGCCGCAGGAGCCGATCCTGTTTCACCGTACGCTCGCCGAGAACATCGCTTACGGCCGGCCTGATGCCGACCTGCAGGCGATCAAGTCGGCGGCGCGCATGGCGGAAGCGGACGGGTTCATCCAGGATCTGCCGGAGGGCTACGACACGCTCGTCGGTGAGCGCGGCGTCAAGCTTTCGGGCGGGGAACGGCAAAGGGTGGCAATCGCCCGTGCGATTCTTTCGGACTTGCCAATCCTGATCCTGGACGAGGCGACCAGCTCGCTGGACAGCATCTCGGAGCTGGCCATCCAGCGGGCACTCGACCGGCTGATGGAGGGGCGGACGACCCTCGTCATCGCGCACCGGCTCTCCACCGTTCGCCAGGTGGATCGCATCCTGGTGTTCGAGAAAGGCCGGATCGTCGAGGAAGGCAGCCACGACGCCCTGCTCACCGTGGAGAACGGCCGTTACCGCCGTCTCTTCGAAACCCAGGCCGGCGGTTTTTTGTCGAAGCGAGCTGGCTAGCGGCAACAGAGGCGGGCAGACGTGACGGGCGAGCTGCGGTTTGATGTTGACTGACGATGCATCAAGCGGGCTCGCCGATCACGGTGTTTGGCCGCCGATAAGGCAAAAAGCAAACAACCGCCGCGACTGACGTCGCGGCGGTTGTCACTTTTGCATGACGCATCGGGAAGGTAACGATGCGTCATCAGCCTGGCACGGCGAAAAAGGTGGGAAGCACCGGGCCGGCGGAAGTCTGGAGGAGGCGTATCCTCTTGAGGCTTATTGCGCGTGCGAGGCGGCCTGCATCTTTTCCACGATGCGTTGACCGAGCGCTTCATCTTCGATCGCAGCCGATTCGATCTCGCGGAACTCGGCCAGCGTAATACCATCTGTCTCCTCGATCGCGGCTTCGAACTGCGGCTCTAGCTCAGCCTGCAGCTTCTTGAAGTCGTCCTCGGATTTGACCGCCTGGATCTTCTCCATGGCGGCATTGGCGACCTCATGCACGGCGCGATAGGCGTCGACGAAAGAATCCAGCTTGGCTTCGTCGACATCGAGAGCGCCCTCAGCTCGCACCTCGGCAACCGTCAGCCAGCCGGCGGCAAGCACGAGGGAAAGCGTGCCGAACAACCGGCGGAATCGTCCTTTCACGTGGCAGTCCTTTCGAATTATCGATTTCTTACGTTGAACCATCTGCGCAATGAACGGTTCGAAAACCGGAAAATTCCAATTTACCGCCACCGGGTCCGATCGTCAGCCTGCGGAACAGCCAGGCGTCGCCGTGTCGCCGGTAACGATCTCGAGTTCCGGGAACTGATCGATGCCGGTCTTCCAGGGCGACGGGCCGCTCCCGACCTCTCTGCCGTGGGCGAAGAGGCATTGGAGAAAGCTGCGCTGGAACGGATCGGCGGGGTCGTCCGGGCGCGCGCAGCCGGAACCCTCGGCGGTGACGTAGCGCACGTCGATTCCGTCCTGCTCCGCCTCGCTGATCGTGCGGTAGAGCCCATCGAGCGTCAGCTGGTTCAGGACCACGTCGATGCTGCGTCCGCCGATGCCGACCAGGGTGTTGCCGGTGCAGGCGGGCTCGACCGTCACCTCCGCATTGACGATGATATCGAGCGCTGGTGCCGGGATAGTGCGGCCCTCGATCTGGGCGCGCTGGTCCTCCATGAAGCGATTGAAGAACAGTGCCAGGCGAGCACCGCCGTCGACATGCATCGCCCCGTCGATGAAGACCGGCGGGAAGGCGACCGGGATCGCGGCCGATGCCATCAGCGCATCGATGTACCTGTCAATTCGGGCCGGACCAGACCGCGCAATCGCACCGAGATCGAGGATGCGGGGAAGGCCGCTGTCGAGATCGACCGCCAGCACTAGAAGGAGACGCTGGGGCATGCCGGTTTCGGGATCGAGGGCGGTCGCCTCGGCGACCTGATCGAGGAGATCAGGCGTCACCACAGCTTCCAGGGTGCGGCGAAGCGGGCTGGTATCGACCAGGGAATTGGAGAAAAGGGCCGCGAACAGGGATCGCCGCCTCAGCACGTCGCCGGTGGAAATGGTGGTGTAGAGACGCGCCAGGACGGCGTCGCCTTCGCGCCCGAGGAAGGCGTGGGTGGCAAGAAGGGCACCGGCGCTGACGCCGGTCACCACGTCGAATGCCTCGGGTCGCACCCGATCCTCCTCCGTCTGCTCGGACCAGCCGTTCAGGAAACCGGCCCCGAAGGCGCCGAACGGCCCGCCCGAGGACAAAGCGAGCAGGCGAAGACGTCCTTCCTCGGTGAAGGAGAGATCCGAGAGCGCCCGCTCCGGCACGCCTGCGGGCACGGCATCCGCCTTTCGCAGCATGAGATCCTGGATCTGGGCCGCGAGCTCATCGCTCGCCATAAACTCGGTGATCGACGGTGTTTCGGCTGGCTCCGGTCGATCGACCGCCCTCGGCGTCAGGACGATCGGCCCGTCCGGCCTCGGGCAGATCCCTTCGCAGACGGCACCGGTAGGGCGCTCCGCCGAGCAGGCAGCGAGCAGCAGGGCGAGGCTGGCGGAAGCCAGCCAGAGACGGCGCGGCATGGAGACGCTCCCTTCTTCCTGATCGGCCGGATTCTATCCCGGCGCCGTCTCTATAGCCTGCGCTCAGGCGATCGGCCAAGCGCCGGTGGCGAGGAGAGCGAGTGTGCTGCGCTCAGTAGATGGGCCGGGTATAGCCGCCGCAGGGACCGGGACCGGGCCAGCCGCAGGGCGGCGGCGCCTTGCAGCACGGGCGGACGTACGGTTTGCAGAGACGGCCCGGTCCGCCATAGGAATAGGGAATTCTCACGAGAATATGGCCGGGCGGGCAGATCCGGCGCGGCTTGCAGGGATTGTAGCCGCAGCCGCCATAGCCATAACCGCCATAGCCGTACCCACCGTAACCATAGCTGGACGCGGCGCCGGCGCCGTAGGCGGCGTTTCGCGGGTTGGGGCCGGTCTGGCAGGCAGCGAGCACGAAGAGCAGGAGCAGCGGCAGACCCAAACGCTTGATCCAGCCGGCGGTCATCGTCCCCTCCTCGACGCTCGTCATTCTTACCTTCCCTGCGGCATAGCAGATCTGCCAGCGAACGGAAGGCCTTGATATTCAAGTAGATTGATTTCGATCGAAGGCGAGTTTCGACGAGATCAGCCGTGATCGCCATCACTCTCGGCGCGAAGTGGACGGGTCATCAGCCGCTCCAGGGCCAGGTCGAGATCGAGCTCGCCCGACAGGATAGCCGCCACCGCCTCACAAACCGGCAGGGAGCACCGCGCCCCGGCGTGACCTTTGGCCAGGCGTATCACCGCAGCCGCCGTCGCCACGCCTTCGACCAGCGCGCCCGGTTCCTGCTGCATGCGGACAGGATCGGCGCCTTCGCCGATCTTCATGCCGAACGCCATGTTGCGCGAGGTCGGGCTGCCGGCGGTGAGCGTGAGATCGCCAAGCCCCGCAAGGCCCATCAGCGTCTCGCGCCGAGCCCCGAGCGCTCCGCCGAGCCGCATCAGCTCGGCCAGCCCGCGGGTGATCAACGCGGCTTTGGCATTCTCGCCGAGCCCCCTTCCCTGAACCATGCCGGCAGCGATGGCCAGCACGTTCTTCACCGCCCCGCCGATCTCGACCCCGGTCAGGTCATCGGTCCAGTACAGCCTGAACTTTTCGTGGCTCATGACCTCGGCGAGGTCCTGCCCGACTTGCTTGTCGCCGCATGCAAGTGTTGCCGCCCCTGGCAAGCCGAGGGCCACTTCTCGCGCGAAGTTGGGACCGGAGAGTGCGGCGATCGGACGACCCGGCGCCGCCTCCCCGACGACCTCCGACAAACGCCGATCGGTCGATCGCTCCAGCCCCTTCGCACACACAGCCAGCGGGGCCAAAGGTTGGCCTCCCTGACTTAGGGCGCCTGCGACGTCGCCCACGGTTTGCGCCGGCACGACGAGAAGGATCGCGTCCGCGTCGACCGTCTCCTTGATGTCTGATGTGATGTGGATGGCGGGATCGAGCGGGATGCCGGGGAGATAGCGAACGTTCTCCCTACTCGCGGCCATCGCGCTGATCGCCGCGCGATCACGGCCCCAGAGCATGACCTCGCGACCAGCGCGAAAAGCATTGATCGCAAGCGCCGTACCCCAG
>JBCCIN010000335.1:0-5993 GCA_039028235.1 Pseudomonadota bacterium | reverse complement strand
TGCACGGCCACCAATGGGCCGCATAGCCCACACATCGCTGGCTCTTACGGTGGAACCGGGCTCAGGCAAGTCAACACCGCGGGCCGCACCCGCTACGAGACGGGCCGTGCCCGTTTTTTGCTAGGATAGCGCTTAGCGAAGTCGCTGGTGATCTCCGCAAAGGCCCCCACTTCACACCGGGATGCCGGTTGATGTGGTTGATGTGGTTGATGATGCGCCTCCGCTCCTCAGCAAAGTCCAGCCCATAGATGCCGCCTAGCCTTTGACGGCACCGGTCATGCCGGAGACGTAGTATTCGACGAAGAACGAATAGACCACGGCGACCGGGACGGAACCGAACAGCGCGCCGGCCATGAGCGAGCCCCAGAAGAAGACGTCGCCCTTGATCAGCTCCGAGGTCACGCCGACCGGGATGGTTTTGTTCTCCGGCGAGTGGATGAACACCAGCGCGTAGAGGAATTCGTTCCAGGAAAGCGTGAACGCGAAGATGCCTGCGGAAAGAATGCCGGGCACCGCAAGCGGCAGGATGATGTAGAGCATCGCCTGGATGCGAGACGCGCCATCGATGCGCGCGCACTCCTCAAGCTCCTTCGGGATTGTCGCGAAATAGCCCATCAGCAGCCAGGTGCAGAACGGCACCAGGAAGGTCGGGTAGGTGAAGATCAGCGACCAGGAAGTATTGGTCAGCCCCATCCAGGACACGACGCCGGTGAGCGGGATGAAGAGAAGCGTCGGCGGCACGAGATAGGTGACGAAAATCGCGATGCCGAAGATGGTTGATCCGGGAAAGACAAAGCGCGAAAGCGAATAGCCGGCAAGAATGCCTGCAAACAGCGAGACGGCGGTCGAGGCGACGGCAACCCAAAGGGTGTTGATGGTCCAATCCCAAAACAGGGTGCCGGTGAATAGCGCTTTCCAATGCTCCAGGGTTGGTTCGCGGACGATGAAGGGTGACATGCGCGGGTTGTAGAGTTCTGGGTCCGGCTTGATCGAGGTGATGAGCATCCAGAAGAATGGGAACAGCATCGCGAAGACGAACATGAACAGCGGAATGTAGAAGACCAGCAACCGCTTGAAATAGGTCTCGCCGACCATGTTGTTCATTTCGCTGGCCCTCCGACGCAGGGCGTCGAGCCTTGACGCTGCCGCGGTCTAGGTTCGAACGTCTTCGTTCCTCTGACCTGCTTATCAGACTGACGGGCGAAGTCGCATGCCCTCCCGAAGACCCTGAGGCTGGCGAGGGTGACGGGGCACGTCGAGCAGATGGCGCCCGCCATCATTTGGCTAGCCCTTCCCGCTTCAGGTACCAGAGCTGGAAGACGATCACCATGGCGAGGATCGGCAGCATGAAAAGGGCGATGGCGGCGCCTTGGCCGATATTACTGGAGATCATGCCGGTCTGGTAGGCGAGCGTGGCCAGCAGGTGGGTTTCGTTGTTAGGACCGCCGCGCGTCAGGATCCAGACCAGCTGGAAGTCGGCGAAGGTGATGACGATCGAGAAGACGACGACCACGATCGCCACCGGTTTGATCATCGGCAGGGTGACGTGCCAGAACTTCTTCCAGCCGGTGGCACCGTCGATGTCCGCGGCGTCATAGAGTTCGGGCGGGATGGTCTGCAGGCCGGCAAGGAACGAAATCGCGAAGAACGGCAGGCCGCGCCAGACATTGACCAGGATGATCGAGAACATCGCCCAGGCCCCATCGCCGAGCCAGAGCGGGCCACGGAAAAAGCCCCAGTTCTCCTTGATGACGAAACCGAACAGGCTGAGCTCCATCTGATAGAGCCAGCGCAGCCCCCAATTGAAGACACTGAAGGTCGCATCGAACATCCAGAGCCAGGCGAGCGTGCTCAAGACCGTCGGCACGATGAACGGGAGCAGGATGCCGGCGCGGATCATCCGCTGGAAGTTGAACTTTCGATTGAGCAAAACGGCCAGCCACATGCCGAGCGCAGCTTTGAAAATGGTGGCCATCGTCGTGAAAAAGAGGGTGTTCCAGAATGCCGTCCAGAAGATATCGCTCGAGAACAAACGCTCGTAATTGGCAAGGCCGATGAAATTGCCTGGCTGACCGACCAGCTTGTCGGTAAGCGACATCCAGATGCCGAGAACGAAGGGATAGGCGATGAAAACCAGGATCAGGAGAAAGGCCGGCACCAAAAGGACATAGCCGAGGACCCTCTCGTCCTCCAGCAGCTCCTTGATCCGCGCTAGCTGTGATGACGGCCGGTTGGCCCTCGCCGCCTGGACTTCGGCCATATCAGCTGGCATGGGCAACCTCGCCAAGCGTCAGGGGCGACCTCTCGCCCTTTTCGAGATGACCGGGGCCGTCTGCTCTCGGCCCCGGTCTTCCCCGTCTTTCGTCCGTCAAGTCAACGGGTCCGCCGCGCGGATCAGCCGCCGTAGACGTTCTTGAGCTCCTGCTCCGCCCAGGCGGCGGCCTCTTCCGGAGCCTCGCCCTGCACGGCACGGGCGAACATATCGACGATGATATATTTCTCCTGCGCTTCGCCGGAGGCTCGGTTCCAGGGCCCGGCATAACCCGACGTGCGGCCGTATTTCGGGTTGTCTTTGTAGATCGTGAGTGCCGGATCCGACTCCCAGATCGAATGGCCTTCCCATTTCGGCAGCGCGCCCTGAACGTAGCCCTTGTTGACGTTCATGAAGGCATCGAAGTTTTCGTCCGCAGCGAAATGTCTGATCAGATCCGCTGCCGCTTCCTTCTCCTGCGAGTACTCCATGATGCTGAGCGAGCGCGGGCCGACGAAGTGGTAGCGGCCGTTCGGCCCCTCCGGGTTGAGGAAGTGGTCGCAGTTGTCGGCGAGGCCTGGATATTTGTCCTCGTCGCGACGCGCGACGAAGTAGATGCTGGCGCCGTTCAGCGTGGTGCCGATGGTCTGGCCGAGGAATGCGCGGTTGTTCGAGCCGTCGTCCCAGGCGAGGCCGCCTGGATCGCAAGCCGCCTCCCAGAAGCGCGCAGCGAACTCGAGGGCTGCATGGGTTTCCGGCGAGTTGATCACGACATTGCCGCTCTCGTCGACCTCCTGGCCGCCATAGCTCCACATCAGCGGATAGGCGAAGGTCGGCGCATCACCGAAGGTGTGGCCAAGCGTCTGGCCGACCGGCATGTTGGCGTTCTTGAGCGCCTCACCGACGGTCAGATACTCTTCCCAGGTGTTCGGTACGCTAAGACCGAGTTCCGCGAAGATGTCCTTACGATAGACAACGGCATTGCCAATATTGAAAAGCGGAATGCTTCTCGGAACATCGTCGACCGTGACCGCGCCGGCCGCCCAGTCGTAAAAGTCACCGCCGCCCATTTCGCCGAACAGATCGCTGTGATCGGCAAGGCCGCTCGCATAGAGATGGGGCTGATTGGCGTTCATCTGGATGACGTCGGCGCCACTGCCACTCTCGATCGCGGCGGTGATGCGGGCGGCCATGTCGTTCTGATTGATGAACTCGACCGTGACGTCGACACCGGTTGCCTTGGTGAATTCTTCCGCCTGGCGGCTGATCTCGGGATCGGCATCGCCGATAAAGCTCGACCACTGGAGATAATGCAGTTTCCGCGACTGCGCGATCGCCGGCGCCTGGCCGCCAAGGAACGACGCCGCAGCGAAGGCAGCACCGGTAAGGGCCGTGTTTTGCGTGAACTGCCGACGCGTCACGCCTTTGCCGGCGTCCGCCACAGGTTTCCTGACGTCGTTTTTCTTCATCTTTTCGACTCCCTGATGTTGAGGCCTTGAATTTTCCAGGTCTCTTGCAGCCATTCGGCCCTGAAGACCGTGGATTCGTTATTGCTGAAAGGCTAGTGGTTTATGATGGCATGATCAACATGCTTGGGGAGAAACATCTCCCGAGGGGAGACAAGGGCCATGACCAGGGTGAACCGAGCGATCGACTATCTTGAGCACGGACAGCCCGTTTTCTATACCGGCGTGACCGAGCTCGGCTTCGAGAGCGGGACGCGCTTCGCCTCGACCTGGGCGGACTATCTCTGCGTCGATCTGGAGCACCTGCCGTTCGACATGGCCGGATTGTCCGCCTTCATGGACGGGCTGATCGCGGGTGGCCCCACGTCGAGCGGTCATCGCACGCCGGCCGTGATCGTCACCCTGCCGACCGATGGCACCAATGAAGCCATGGTCAGGACCAACAGCTGGATGATCAAGCAGGCGCTCGCGACCGGGGTTCATGGGCTCATGCTCTGCCATGTGGAAAGCCCGGATGCCGTCCGGGCTTTTGTCGAATCGGCGCGCTACGCCCACGCGTCCATCGTCGATGACAGGCTGGGACGGGGACGACGGGGCTCCGGCGGCCAGGAACAGGCGGCTGCCGTCTGGGGCATGCCGGTTTCGGATTACCTCGATCGTGCCGATGTCTGGCCGCTCAATCCAAAGGGCGAGCTGATGCTCGGATTGAAGCTTGAGGACCGCGAGGCGCTGGATGTCGCCGAGGCCTGCATTGCGGTTCCGGGCATCGCGCTTGCCGAATGGGGACCCGGTGATATGGGCATGTCCTTCGGCAGGAAGGAGGCGCATGATCCGCCCTACCCTTCGGAGATGCAGGAGGCGCGTCGTATCGTGAAGCATGCCTGCGACAAGGCCAACGTCGCCTTTCTGGACGTGGTGACGCCGGAGACCGTTGCCGCGAGGCTCGACGAAGGCGTAAAAATCGGCGCGGCCACAGAGGAAGCAACTGCTATCGGCAGGCGCCACAGCGGAAGGAAAGGATGAGCATGACGGGAAAGACGGTCGTCAGCATCGAGAAGGACGCGTTTTTGATTGACGGCGAGCCAACCTACGCCGGCCGCATCTATAACGGCATGAAGATCGAGGGGCTGCTCCTGAACGCGCGCCTGGTGCAGGGTGTGTTCGACGACCGCAACCCGGAGACCCGCTCCCGCTGGGACTACCCGAACGGCCCCTGGGATGCGGACCGCAATACGTCGGAATTCATCGGGATGATGCCGGAATGGCGAAAAGCCGGCCTAGTCAGTTTTACAATCAACCTCCAGGGCGGCAGCCCCGAAGGTTACAGCCAGACCCAGCCCTGGGACAACGCCGCGTTCACGCCGGACGGCGAGCCAGATCCCGCCTATCTCGATCGGCTTGGCCGCATCCTCGACGAAGCCGATCGGCTCGGCATGGCGCCGATCCTCGGCCTTTTCTATTTTGGCCAGGACCTGCGTCTGCATGACGAACGCGCGGTGGTGCGTGCCGTGGAAGCCATGACGGACTGGCTGATCGAACGCGGCGATCGTCACGTGCTCATGGAGATCGCCAATGAGGTCGACGTCGGCCATTATACGCGCGACATCATCAAGGCGCATCGCTGTCATGAGCTGATTGAGTTGGTGCAGGTGAAGTCCGAGGGTCGTTTGGACACCCCCGCCGGCCGCCTTCTGGTGAGCACCAGCATGCGCGGCGGCACCCAGCCGCCCGATCCAATCATTCGGGTTTCGGATTTCATTCTGCTGCACGGCAACAGCGTCGACGAGCCCGACCGCATCCGCGAAATGGTTCGTCAGTGTCGTGCCAATCCTGTCTACAAGGGCCAGCCCATCGTCTTCAACGAGGACGACCATTTCGACTTCGGTGCCGACGACAACAATATGCTTGCTGCGATCGGCGGCTATGCGGGCTGGGGCTATTTCGACTATCGCTTTCCCGGCGAAGGCTATGACGAGGGCTATCAGAGCGTGCCGGTGAACTGGCAGACCAGCTCGGAACGCAAACGCGGTTTTTTTGAACTGCTCGCGAAAATCACGGGCGCAGACAGCTAAAAAAGAACAGGAGTCAAAAAAATGACAGCAGAGATCGCCGTCATCGGCGCGCAGAGGCCCGAAGTGCAGGCGGCGCTGGAAGCGGAGTTCACGGTGCATAATGTCTATCAGGAGGCCGACCGCGCCGCCGCACTTCAGCCCGTCGCCGAGCGCATCCGCGCCGTGGTCACCAACGCCATGGCCGGCGTGCCGACCGAGGTGATC
>JBCCIN010000334.1:0-6002 GCA_039028235.1 Pseudomonadota bacterium | reverse complement strand
GATGGGCCTTTTCGATCTCATCAAGCAGCAGCACGGCATGGGGTTGCTGATCGATCGCATCAGTGAGGAGCCCACCCTGGTCGAAGCCAACATAGCCCGGAGGGGCGCCGATCAGCCGCGATACGGCATGGCGTTCCATATATTCCGACATATCGAAGCGCACCAGCTCGATGCCCATGACCTTGGCGAGCTGGCGGGCAACCTCGGTCTTGCCGACGCCTGTGGGACCGGAGAACAGATAGGAGCCGATCGGCTTTTGCGGATCGCGCAGGCCGGCGCGCGACAGCTTGATTGCGCTCGCCAGCGCGTCGATCGCCGTATCCTGGCCGAAGACCACGGTCTTGAGCTCGACGTCGAGATTGCGAAGTGCCTCCTTGTCGCGGGCGTTGACGTGCTTGATCGGTACGCGCGCCATCTTGGAGACGATCTCCTCGACATCCTTGGCGTTCAGCTTTTTCTTGCGCTTCTCGATCGGCTTCAGCATCTGCGCGGCACCGACCTCGTCGATCACGTCGATCGCCTTGTCCGGCAGGCGGCGGTCATGAATGTAGCGGGTGGAGAGCTCGACCGCGGCGCGGATCGCGCTGTCGGCATATTGAACCTGGTGGTGGCTCTCGAAGCTCGGCTTCAGGCCAAGGAGGATTTTGATCGCCTCATCATTGGTGGGCTCTGAAATGTCGATCTTCTGGAAGCGGCGGACGAGGGCCCGGTCCTTCTCGAAATAGTTGCGGTATTCTTTGTAGGTGGTAGAGCCGATGCACCGCAGAGCGCCACTTTGCAGAGCGGGTTTGAGAAGATTTGACGCATCGAGAGAACCGCCGCTGGTGGCGCCGGCGCCGATCACGGTGTGGATCTCATCGATGAACAGCACGGCGCGGTCGTCGGCTTCCAGCTCCGACAGCACCGCCTTCAACCGCTCTTCGAAATCGCCGCGATAGCGCGTGCCGGCCAAAAGCGAGCCCATGTCGAGCTGATAGATGATCGCGGTTTCGAGAACCTCGGGCACTTCTTTCTTGATGATGCGGAGTGCCAGGCCTTCGGCGATGGCCGTCTTGCCGACGCCGGGATCGCCGACGAACAGCGGGTTGTTCTTGGACCGCCGGCAGAGGATCTGGATGGTGCGCTCGATCTCCGCATCCCGGCCGATGAGCACGTCCACCTTGCCCTGCTCAGCCTTCTCGTTGAGATCGACGCAATAGGCGGCCAGCGCTTCGCCGTTCTGCGGTGCGCGCTTTTCCTCACTCTGCTCTTCATTGGCACCGCGAACGCGTTTGGCTTCGGTGAGACCGGCGCGCTTGGCGATGCCGTGGCTGATATAGTTCACGGCATCGAGCCGTGACATGTTCTGTTCCTGGAGGAAATAGACGGCGTTCGATTCGCGCTCGGAGAAGAGCGCTACCAAGACGTTGGCGCCGGTGACCTCGTTGCGTCCGGAACTCTGGACGTGGATCGCAGCACGCTGGATAACCCGCTGGAAGCCGGCGGTCGGCTTGGCGTCGACCACGCCCTCGACGGCGAGGCTGGTGAGCTCATGGTCGAGAAAATCGGTAAGGCTGGCGCGAAGGCGGTCGATTTCGACCGCGCAGGCGCGCAAAACCGCCGCGGCATCATCATCATCGGTCAACGCCATGAGCAGATGCTCAAGGGTCGCATATTCATGCTGCCGGGCATTAGCCAGGGCCAGTGCTCGGCGGAGGGTCTTTTCGAGACTGCGCGACAACATGGGCATCCGCGCCTTCCGTTAATCTTTTTCCATGGTGCACTGCAGAGGGTGTTGGTTCTGCCGTGCGAAGTCGATCACTTGTGATACTTTGGTCTCTGCGACCTCATATGTATAGACTCCACAGATGCCGACGCCGTGATTATGGACGTGCAGCATAATCTGATGCGCATCCTCCTGGCTCTTGGCGAAGAAGCGCTCCAGCACATGGGTGACGAACTCCATCGGGGTGTAGTCGTCGTTAAGCAACAACACCTTATACATCGATGGTTTTTCGGTCTTTTCTTTGGTCTTGGTGACGACCTGACCGGCAATGTCAGCGTCAAAGTCGTCCGGCTGATCGCTCATGTCCTCTGCCGCTGTTCGGTTCGCTCAACTCGGTCAGATAATACCGGATTTTGCCTAGGGAAGGGAAGCATCTTCACGTCCAGCGTTTGGCCAAGCCAAGGTAACGCCACCATTTCGGATCGCTCCCCGAGGCGAGCTGTCCATGTCGAGATGATGCCGGTATCACTGCCCACGATCAGGCTCAGCTAAACTGTATCCGCGGTGATGCGGCCTTATCCCTTGAATAGGGCTGCGCATACCGGCTCAAGCCGTTCAACGATTGTTCGTGATAGTCCATCACCGCCGACGGCAACGCAAGATCAGCGACGCTGCGAGCAAGGACGCGCTTGGTCATACGCTGTCCGTCAAGCTGCGGGGCCGGGGACGACGAAACCTTCGTCATCGATAATCCAGCCCTTCGGCAGCTTCTGTTTCGCGTCATCGGGAGAGGCTTTGCTCACTTTTGCCTTCGATGTCTCCGCGCCACTGCCGGCATCCGCCTCCGATGGTGCTGCCTCCGCCGCTACGCGCGGGCGCGGGGATGTGTCGCCGGGCTTGACCGCACGGCGGCGACCGTTCGTCCGCGGCCGAATTGTGTCGGGCTGGATGGCGACGCGCTCGGCGCCGTTTCTCGGAAGCCGAAGCTGACTTGGGTCGCCAAGCGGTTTGGCGCTCGTCTCAGCCGGCTCCTCGGCTTTGGCTTCGCTCGCTGCATCTCCGGGCGTGGCCTCGGGCTCCGAAGCGGACGTCGGCGACGTGGCTTCGGACTTTTGCGCATCGCCCTTGTGATGATCGTCATACGACGTCGACCGGCCGGGGCTGGTCAACGCCATAGCCATTTCTTTCAGCCGCTCACGGTCGACTGGTGTGGGGGCAGGAGCCACCGCCTCCTCCTCCATTGCCTGGACTTCGGCTTCGCTTTCGGCATCCGCGAGCGTCAATTTCAGACGCGCGACCTGCTCGAAAAACTCCTCCCGCTCCGCAGGATTGAGCCGGTTATGAGCCCGATCGGAGACAAGCCGTTCAGTCTGCGCAAGAACCGCTCGGGCATGGCCCAACTGACCTGACGCGCCGGTGCGGCCGGCGAGCATTTGCGCCAGTGCCTTGGTGGCGGGCTGAATCAGGGGCAGGAGATCGCGTGCGGAATTCGGCAGACCCTTTTGCGATCCTCTATTCTTTCTTGGCGAACCGGGCTTGGCGCGCTTTTTGGGCCCCTGACGCCGATAGAGAAACATATTCCGATTTTGCATCGAGTGCGTTCAGTCCTTGTGTCAACGGAGTGTTGGCTGCGTAAGACGCGGCGTTATCGAAAAGGGTCGGAACTCCGCCCAAGCCCACTTCTTCCTGCGGAAGACCGGTTGAATCCGATCAGTTTGATACAAGCTCTGTCATCCGGCTAGCTGCTGGCTCATGCCATTGACAGCTCGCTTTTCAGCGGTCTGTTGTCCGGTCCAACCGCCATCGGTGTCAGTCCGATCATGCTTCTCTTGCTGCGGGAGCAAGTTGCCGACGTAGGGATCAGTAGCCCTATGACAACGTCAATATGCCCAGTGCTACCACTGTTAAACCTATCTGCGCAAGGCGCCAAAACAGGCTTTGCCCAAAACGATTCTTCGCGTCGATGCTGATCTTGTTGCCATCGTGCAACCACTGCTTTCATCTACATAGGTGACGTCGAGGCGACGGACAACCCTGTGACGCCAATATTCGGGCTCTTGAAGGACTGCGCCAGCTCCCGGTCGAGGAGGCGCTCATGCTTCTTGACCCGGCTTTGTTGGAGGCGTGTGGGGAATCGACTCCGCGAGGTTGATGACGTCGCCGATCCTTTTGGAGAGGATAAGGGCAGCTCTTTGGATTTCGCCGAGGCTGGTTCGCAATTCCGACGATAGCGGTCCGGCCGATCCGTCGAGAATGAGTTCGAGATGGCCAAGAATCGCGTTGGCTGGCGTCCGCAGTTCGTGGCTGAGATCAAGGCAGGCGGCAACATGATCTGTCCTGCGTGATGACAGGTGCGGGCAGGGTGGAAGGTCTGGCCGATCGGCGCTCATCAATACTCACCAGAAAAATGCCAGCTCTGGCAGCTGGAAGTCGTTACTCTCAACATCACCGATCGTTCCCTCTTGGAACAGCTTGCCAATGCCTGCCCAAGATGGTGAGTGGACGTGGATTATCGGCAGTCCGCCTAAGTGGCGCGGCTTCAGGACTCCAGGCACGATAGACCATGCAAGTTAATCCAGGGTTAATGAAAGGTGATTCGAGAACTCAAGACGCGGCCCCGCTGCACGAGGCCTTCTTTGCTGAAGGTCTGCCTGATGACGTCCCGCCGTCGATAGATCGTGAGGGAGAAGTCACTATTGAGCATTCATCGTTACCCTTTGCCATCGTTACTGGTCGATGGGCTACGCGCCATTGTTGGGATGATGGCGACGCTCGGACCCTTGATCTTTCTCGATCCAATTTGGCCTCTGGCCGCAATTCTTGGCGGCCTCGGGTTTATCTTTGCGGTCTTTGGTTTGAAATTGCTGCAGCAGAGCTTCTCGTCGATAGAGATTTCAGACGATGGGATTGCCGGCCATGGGCCCGTGGTCAAGGCGATGGCCTGGTCCGATATCACCACGCTTAAGCTCGCGCACTATGCGACGCCGAGACGGCCTTTGGAGGGCTGGTATCAGCTGATCCTGAAGGGGCGAGGAGGTGCGTTCAAGATCGACTCGACGATCGAAGGTTTCGACCTGATCGTCGGGATGGCTGCTCAGGAAGCCGAGACGAGCGGCGTTGTCTTCGATCCCACGACCAGCGAGAATTTGCGAATTCTGAGGCAGCAGGGCGGAAGGCTTTCCTAAAAGACGTGACGGCGATTTGTCGACACGTCATGCCAACGTTGCTTGAGCCTGCCGACATCAGGGACCTTATGTCAAAGGCTTTCGAGCAATCCCTCAGTCAGCCGATCGAACTTCTGTTGAACCGGATCCAATGGCGCGGTTGATTCCTGAGGTTGATCGACCGCAACGGCTCTTTCTCGGACGCTGAACATCGAAGGCGCTGAGATCGTCTCCGGTACTGATGGTGGCTCAAGCTCCTCCTGACCGAGTGCTTGATGGACAGCTGGAACCGGAGGAGCCGATTGCGGATCGGCGCTCGTCACGTCTGCTTCTTTGGGGCCATGGAGCGCTTTGAGGCGTGACGCGGGGCGGATCATCACATCGTCATTGGCCAAGTCGTTGCCGGCCTCTGCCGCCAGTTCTTGTGATTCGACGGTAGGCCCTTGAATTGTGAGGGGGGCTTCGGCATCGGCGCTGTCTGGCATGGTCTTGCTTTGGTCGTCGTCTTGGTGATCAACGTCAGCAGGTGGTTGAAAAGGTGTGACTTTGGTGAAGAGATGCCCCGATGCTGGTCTGATGAGAAGATCGCCACCTGAGCTTCGGTTCATCTTTGCTTCAGCGCCGGCGACAAGTGTCGCGTGATGGCGACCGTCAGTCGTGGCGAGGACGGCACTGCCGCTCTCGACCGACAGGTCTGTTCCATCATCGCTGGTGATCAGCTTGAACGTCGTGTTGGCAGCACTGATGTCGAAATGAGCTGTCCTGATCAGGATCTCCCGATCGACGCCGTTCGTGACGCGCGTCCGGAGCCATCCTCGGTCGATGATGAGACGGGAAGGGGCGTTCGAGGACGGCAACATCACGGAGCTGTTTTCGCCCGCGGTCAGTTGGACCCCGCCCTTGGCCACTATAACAATGGCGGCCCTGCCGGTGGTAATGCGATGACCGTCTGCGATCGTCTCACCTGGACGCAGCGGACGGGAACCGATTTCATGCTCCGCTGATGCCCGCACATCGCCGACGCGCTCCAAAACGCGCCATGCCTCCGGCGATCTTGTCGAATCAGGCGTCGCACTGTGCTGACAACCGGCAAGAAGCAAGAGCATCGTCACGATTGCAACCCAAGGCCTACT
>JBCCIN010000333.1:0-6016 GCA_039028235.1 Pseudomonadota bacterium | reverse complement strand
TCGGACGGCAGCCTGCGTTACCGCACCACCCGAGGGCTGGAGACCCGGCTTTGCCGAAAGGCGGATGCGATCGTCACCATCTGCGAGGGTCTGCGCCGGGACCTGATCGGCCGTGGCCTCTCTGAAGACAAGATCACCGTGGTGCCGAATGCGGTCGACGTCGATCGGTTCGCCGGGGTCGGCGCGTCCGATCCGCGCCTGATCCACGAACTCGGGCTCGACGGCGCCAAGGTGATCGGCTTTATCGGCTCCTTCTATCGTTACGAGGGTCTGCCGCTCCTGATCGAGGCCCTGCCCATGATCTTGCAGCGCCATCCCGAGGTCCGGGTGCTTCTGGTGGGCGGGGGACCGGACGAGCACGCCATCCGTGCGCAGATCGCCGCTTTGGGGCTGGAGCGCACGGTGGTGATGACCGGACGCGTGCCCCACGGTGCGGTTCTGGACTATTACGCGCTGGTCGATCTTTTCGTCTTCCCGCGTCTGTCCATGCCGCTGACCGAGCGGGTGACCCCTTTGAAGCCGCTGGAGGCGATGGCCGCCGGCCGCCCGGTCGCCGCGTCCGATGTCGGCGGCCACAAGGAGCTGATCGAGGACGGCAAGACCGGCTATTTGTTCCCTGCAGGTGATCCGAAAGCCCTCGCCGCCTGTCTGATCGGCGCCCTTGACGAGGCCGGCGCCTGGCCGGCAATCGTCGAGCAAGGCCGGCGCTTTGCCGAGGGCCGCCGTTGGGACCGGGTAAGCCGAGCCTACGGCCCCGTTTTCGAGCACCTCTGTCGCCGGACCGCCTCGCCGCCAGCCGGGCCGAAGCTTATGGCGACCCGCTGACATGGCGAGGATCCACGCATAGCCGGATGTTCGGCCCGAGCCGTGCTGGCGCCCGCCTGTACAACATTTCGAAAAAAGAAAGTTTTCTAAAACATAATCAACTATTCGGATATCGACATCGAGAACACGCTCACGAGACGCGATGAATTTTGCATAACTTGATGCATCAAAGACAACAATTTAGCTCAACTTTTATTGACTGTGCTGTTGAGATCAGCCATTCCATGTCTGTGCTTTGCATCCTGTGAAAAAACAGCGGTAAAGACGGCTGCGGTGCCAAGCGCCAAGCTGGCCGAATTTCTATGACTGTTTGGTGACCATGCTGGCGTTTCATGTCCATCAGAGCCCATCGGCGAATCGAAGCCGAGCAGATCGAGCGGGCGATTCCGCGCGGGCGCATCCTTTCCTTTTCCAGCTCCATCCCCGCACCCGTCTCTGTGCCCACGCCGGATGGCGACCGTGACGAGCAAGCCTTGCGCAGCCCTGGTTATCGGCGACGATTGCCGCAGCTTTCTTTCTGTCGTGCGATCGCTGGGACGGCGGGGGATCGACATTCATGCGGCGCCCTACGATTTCAGCTCGCCGGCGCTGCTTAGCCGATACATCACCAGGAGCCACGTCGTTCCGCCGTACAGCGCCGATCCCGAGGCCTGGCTGCGTACGCTCGAACGGATCATTCACGATGCCGGGATCCGTGTCGTCTACCCGTGCGACGACCGGGCGCTCTTGCCGCTGAACGAACATCGGGATGCCTTTGGCGATGTCCATCTCGCCATCCCCAATCCGAGAGCGATCGAGGCCTTCTACGACAAACATGCAACGCGCACCCTGGCAAGCCAATGTTCCGTCCCGGTCGCCGCGGGACGACTGCTGAGCGACGACGACACCGCCGACGGGCTTGCCGGTGAATTTCGTTTGCCGCTCGTCATCAAGCCCAGGCGGTCCTTTCTGCTCAGCAACACCGCGCAGCGACGCGCCGTCATCGTCGCCAGGGACGTGCCAACCATCGAGACCGCGTTGGGATCGATCAGGGATCGCGCCGAGTATCTGGTTGAATCCTTTTTCGTCGGGATCGGGGGCGGTGTTTCGCTGCTGGCTTCCCGCGGCGCCGTCGGGCCGATCTTTCAGCATCAAAGGGTGCGCGAACCGAAGGCGACGGGAGGCAGTTCCTATCGCGTGTCGATGGCTGTCGACCCGCAGCTGGCGCAATCGGTCCATGCCCTGGCCGAAGCGGTCGAGCTGGATGGCCTGGGCATGTTCGAGTTCAAATATGACCCCCGATCCCGATCTGCGATCCTGTTGGAGGTCAATGCGCGTTTCTGGGGGTCGCTGCCGCTGGCCGTCGCGTCGGGCGTCGATTTCCCCTGGCATTATCACCGCCTGCTGATCGACGGCGTCCTTCCTGAGCCCCATCCTTACCGTGCCGGTCACTACGGCCGCAGCATCAGCGCCGACGCCTACAATCTCATCGAAGAACTCGCCGATGCCAGGAGCCAGGGGTCGCGCGCTGTGGTCAGAAGCGCTGCGCGCATGGCCGGCGAAACGCTGCGCCTGCTGTCGGGCCGCGAGAGCCAGGACAGCTTTCAGTGGCAGGACATGCGCCCATGGCGACGGGAGATAAGCCTTCTCGGACGTCAGGTCCGCCGAAAGGCAGAGCGGAAGATGGGTGTGTCGCCGACCCGGCTTGCGGAACGACGCAAATCCCGGGCCAGCGACGCGCTGGCCCGAATCCCGGTCTGCGAGCCGGTCAGCGTCGTATTCGTTTGCTTCGGCAATATCTGCCGAAGCCCTTTCGCTGCCCGCCGGTTCCAAGCCTTGCTCGACGACCGGGAACAAGGATTGGCGCCTGGCGCGAATGGATCCGCGGCAGTCGTACAAGGCCAGCGAATTCGCACGCTATCGAGCGGCCTGCTGGCGCGCCATGGCCGTCCTTCCCCGCCCGAGGCGGTGGCGGCGGCCCGGATCCACGGCGTCGAGCTGGCCGATCATCGATCCCGATATCTGGGCGCGGCCGATCTGGCCCGCCACGACGTCATCGTGGTGTTCGACGAGGCCAACGAGGCGGGCATCGAGGCCCTTGGGATCGATGACGTGCCCGTTCTCCGGCTCGGTGATTTTCTGACCGAGTCGCCCGGAGAGGTGATCGACGATCCCTACGGCCATCCTCAGGCGGCGTTCGCGGCCACGTACGCCACCATCACCAAGGCGCTGAAGGAGCTGACGGCCTTCCTGCATGAAGCGCTCGACAGATCGCCGGATCTTACGGCGCCTTCCGCCTTCACAGAGCGCTATGTCGCGACCGCCGGCACCTGTCGCGGCGACGATGCCAGGCGGCCGGTGCTCGCCGTCGTCGTCGATACGGAAGAGGATTTCGACTGGTCGGCGCCCTTCTCGCGCGATGCCCGTACCGTGGCATCGGCGCAGGCTCAGGACCTTGCGCATGCGATCTACGATCCCGTTGGTCTGGTGCCCACCTATGTGATCGACACCTGCGTTGCCAGGGATCCTGACGCCAGCGCCTATTTCGCGGCACTGCAGGATGCCGGGCGGGCGGAGATAGGGGCGCATCTGCATTCATGGGTGGCGCCGCCCTATGATGAAGCGGTGAACATGCGCAACTCATACCAGTTCAACCTGCCGGCAGAGCTGGAATGCGCGAAGATCAGACAGCTGACGGAGGACATTGCCGAGGCGGTCGGGCGCCGCCCCGTCGTCTTCAAGGCCGGACGCTACGGCGTCGGTTTGAATACCGTCGCCTGCCTGCGCACGCTCGGTTATGAGGTTGATTGCTCGGTGGCGCCTCATAGTGATTTCTCACGCTGGCAGGGGCCGAATTTCTTCGGCCTTCCCTCCCAGCCGTTCTGGCTGGACAAGGACCGCACGCTTCTGGAGATTCCGCTCACCAAAGGATTCGCCGGCCACGCGTGGCGCTTGGGAGCGCCTATCGGACCCGCCTTCGACAAGCCATGGTTCAGCCGGGCGAAAGTCAGCACGGTCCTCGCACGAACGGGACTCCTGGATCGCATTCCCCTGTCTCCCGAGGGCACGACCGCGCAGGAGATGATCAAGCTGATCGACGCCGAATATGCCCGCGGCGGCCGGATCTTCACGCTGACCTATCACAGCCCGTCGCTGGTTCCCGGCAATACGTCCTATGTTCAAAGCCAGGCCGATCTCGAACGCTTTCTCGGCGCCATCCAGGACGTGCTCCGGTACTTCAGCCATGGTTTGAACGGGCGATTCAGCACGGTCCGTGATATCGCACGGATGTACCGCCGGGACGTTTTCGACATCGCCGTCGGGCAACCGGGCGTTCCCGCCGCCACCGGCCGCCAGGGCCGATTGGCGGATGATCGGCTCTTTGCGCATCCACTGAGAGACATGCCGTGAACGTTTCCGTCATCATCGCCACGCGCGACCGGCCGAAGGAGTTTCGCGATGCGTTGGCGTCGATCGTCAATCAGAGCATCGGCGATTTGGAGATCGTCGTCGTCAACGATGGATCGGCAGATCATTATCTCGATGAGTACAAGGCCGTCCTGGCGGAGCTCGCGGGCGGCCGGCGGCTGATCGTCGAATATCTGCCCCACCGCAAGAACGGGCATGGCCAGAGCTATGCCCTGAACGTCGGCGTCGGTCTGGCGAGCGGCGACTACGTCTGCTTTCTGGACGATGACGATGAATGGTCCGATCTCGACTATCTGAACCGGGCCATGCGCAATATCGAACGCAGGAACGCCGCCGGGCGGTCTTTAGTCGATCTCTATATGTCCAACCAGGTGGCCTGCCTGCATGGCGTCCTTCAGCCCGAGAACATGTGGCTTGCGAATCTGGCCGGCGAAGTCAGTAGCAGGGGAGGCTCGCCTGCCGACGACGGGACCTTTGACATCTCGGTCAACGATCTGATGACCACGAGCGGGTTTTGCCACATCAATTGCCTCATGGTTCGCCGCGAGCTCTGGCAATCGACCGGGGGAATGGACGAGGGCATCCGATGGGAGTGCGATCACGATATTTTTCTTCGCCTGGTCGATGCTGCCGAATTGATGATCCACGATCCCAAAGTCATTTCGAAGCATAACATTCCCGATCCGAAAAAATCGGCCAGCATGACGACATCTGTGTCAATGTTGAGAAAGCGGTTATACCAATTGAATGTTTGCGAGAAGCTGGCATTGTTTGCCGAGCGCGCGGAAATACGATCCTACGCTCGCCTTCTCAAAGGATATACTCAAAAGAAGATCAGCGAAGAATTAGCCGAGGCCGATCAGTTTTCAAAAGCTCTTTGGTACGCTTGTCAGGCGATGATCACGCTGCCGAGCTTCAAATGGATGGCTTACACGACATGGCTCAGCGTGCGTTTCCTGTTCAGAAGAACGCTGAAAGTCTGATCCGCCGCCATGAATGGCCCATTGCGTTCACATCAAGATGACTTGGATGAGTGATGCTTCGACGTCGTGGAATTCTGTCGATCAAGCCGTGCCTGTGGCATCTGCCTCGTGCGTCGACGTCGCTTACGACTCCGGTGGGCAAATGCGGTGACCGAGCTTCGCCGAACGGCACGCTGACGATGCATCAAGCGGCCTTGCCTATCACTGTGTTTGGCCACCGCAGTAGTAACCGCCAAAACCAATCCGTCCCAAGAGTTTTGTCCATGCTGGAGGCGTTATGATTGTTATCGGGCTTGGATCAGGAAGATCAGGAACAGCGTCTCTTGCTCATTTATTGAATTCGCAGGAAGATGCGATTTGTTTCCACGAAATGAATCCATCCTGCGTGAGGTTCCATGGAACACTGAAACCCATCCTGAACACGCTGGATGAGTTTCAAAGCATCCTCGACGGCAACGACCCGTCGATGCTCACGGTCGATCTCGGCAGAGAAATCAACGTGGCAACCTACGAGTCGTTGTGCAGGAAGAAAAATGTACGTCTGATCGGGGATATTGCTTTTTATTATCTGAGCTACGTTGAAATGATGATTGAGCATCAAAAAAATGTGCGTTTTATTTGTTTGAAGAGAGAAAAACACAAAACCGTGGAGAGCTGGGAGAAGAAATCACAAATCGTAAGATGGCCATCCAAGCGTATTGCCGACAGGCTTGGCAGTCTCATTACGCGTGAACCCTATTACGAATCGCGGAATTTCTGGATGGAGCATGACGGCACGGTGTGGCAGCCGGATCCGGTCT
>JBCCIN010000332.1:0-6041 GCA_039028235.1 Pseudomonadota bacterium | reverse complement strand
TGCGAAGCTGCTGCCTTTGCCGAGCGGCGAGATCCCCTATGATGACGAGAGCTTCGACATCGTCTACTGCGCCAACGTCATGGAACATGTCGAAAGCCCGGAAGCCACCTTCCGCGAGGTTGCGCGCGTGCTGAAACCGGGCGGGATCTTCATCGCGAAAACGCCTAACAAGAACCACTACATGCCCCTTATCGCGCGCATCACGCCGGTGGGCTTCCACAAATTCTACAATGGGCTGCGTGGACGAAAGACCCACGACACCTTCAAAACGCAATACAAGTGCAACTCGCCCGGGCAGGTGAAAAAATATCAAAAGCTCACCGGCTTCGAACTCGAAGAAATCAATCTGTGGGAAGGTCGCCCCGAATATCTGCGTATCTTCTGGCCGCTCTATCTTTTCGGTCTCGTCTACGAACGCATCGTCAACGCTACGGAGCTCCTTTCGCCCTTCCGCTCGGTGATGGTGTTTCGGGTCCAGAAGCCGGCGGATTGATGGCCGGGTTCGACCGCAATTTCGTTGGCAAACGCTGAACAGAACATCGTCGACAGACCAAGTTTTGCGCCCTCGCATTTATGGACGTTCAGCCTGGAGCGCTCTCCGAAATGGCGGCGACACCAAGTCGACAAGCAAAGCCGGTGAAGCAAAGAGATCGTGCCTGCATCCCGACCACATGAGATCGCTACCCGTTCCAACGTTCATCTTTCCTTAACAACTGCGCGCTAAGGTATTTCCAGGTCCATGCGACCCTGGGAGTCCGCCCACGCGTTGCGAGGGTGTGCGAGGCTGGGACTCTCAGGATCGCATGGACCTGGAGGATGAGTTCAGGGTAGCAGGAACGAGTTAGGAAACAGTTAAGCCGCATGCTGTGGTGTCAGGGTGAGCGCGGGAATTGCGTCCGGATTTGCCGCAGTTCCTAACAAAAGGGGGCTTACCATCGTGCCATGCCGGATGAGCCGAGCTTCTTAAAAAACTGAGCTCAGGCTATGCTCTCCAACAAGAGAGGGCGAAGAAGCAGGGAGAATTTCCGAATGGGCGGACGGTTTCGAGCGGGCGTGATCGGTTGTGGGTTTTTTGCGCAGAATCACCTTCATGCTTGGCGGCAGATCGACGATGTCGACCTGGTCGCCGTCTGCGATCTTGACCGCGCCAAAGCCGAAGCTACGGCGGGAGCGCATGGCGTTCCGTCCGCATACGACGATGCTGAGGCAATGTTCAAAGCCGAGAAGCTCGACTTTGTCGACATCGTCACCACCATGCCGACCCACCGGCCGCTTGCCGAGCTCGCGGCTGCGCATGGCGTGCCGATGATCGTGCAAAAGCCGTTCGCACCGACGATCGAAGACTGCCGCGCGATCGTGGACGCGGCGGCCGCGGCGGCGGTACCGCTCATGGTGCACGAGAATTTCCGGTTCCAGACGCCGATCAGAGCGGTGCGTGAGGTTCTCGATAGCGGGGTGATCGGCAAGCCGTTTTTCGGCCGGATTGCTTGGCGCACAGCCTTCGACGTCTATGCCAATCAGCCCTATCTGGCCGAAGAGGAGCGCTTTCTCCTGCTCGATCTGGTCATCCATCTGTTCGACGTCGACCGCTACCTGTTTGGCGAGGTCAGTGAGCTCACCTGCCACACCCAGAGCATCAAGCCCGGCATCAAGGGGGAAGATGCGGCGACAGCGCTGCTCGGTCATGAGAATGGTGTGACCTCGGTGGTCGATGCCACCTATAGCAGCCGGCGTGATCCCGATCCCTTCCCGGAGACCCTGATCGAGGTGGACGGTGCCGAGGGCTCGGTCAGACTGGACTATGGCTGTGAACTGACCGTCGTCAGCCCAGCCGGGATCGAGCGTCGGACCGCGGAGCCCATCTTGCTGGACTGGGCCGAGAAGCCTTGGCACGGCATTCAGGAGAGCGTCCTTAGAACGCAGGAGCACTGGGTCGAATGCCTGCGGGAAGGGCGGGAGCCCGACACGTCCGGTGCCGACAACCTCAAGACCTACGCGCTATCGGAAGCATCCTACGCCTCGGCTGCCGGCGGGCGGACCGTCAATCCTCGCGATTTTGTGTGATCCGGCATGACGCAGTCCAGCCATAAGGAAGCAGTCGTCACCTATTACGACACGCATCCTATCAACGAGCACCAGATCCTGGAGAAACTGGAGAGAGACGGCATTGCGCTGGACGGCCTGACGGAGGCCGAGCTTCAGGACTACGATCAGGATCACTATGGCGGCATTGAGATTACCGAGACGCTCGCAAAGGATGCCGGCATAGGTGCCGATCATCACGTGCTCGACGTCTGCAGCGGCATGGGCGGCCCGGCGCGCTATTTTGCCCATACTCGAGGTTGTCGCGTGACCGGGCTGGATCTGACCGAAAGCCGTGTGGCAGGTGCGAAGAGGCTGACGTCACGCGTCGGTCTGGATCATCTCGTCGACTTCAAGCCGGGGGATGCGCAGGCGATGCCGTTCGGTAATGCGACCTTCGACGTCGCCATCAGCCAGGAGGCCCTGCTGCATGTGCCGGACAAGGCGGCGGTCATTCGAGAATGCGCTCGCGTGCTAAAGCCGGGCGGTGTCCTCGCTTTCACCGACCTGACCCGGCGACAGACGCTTGCGGTCGGCGACATGTCGACGCTTGGTAAGGCGCTGGCTTCGGTCAATTTTGCGACAGAGGAGCAGTACCGGCAGTGGCTACACACCGCTGGCTTCGACATTCTGGTGGACGCCGATCGCAACGAGGAGCTCAAGACCATCCTCACAGAACGGCTGGCCATGTACAAAAGCCTCGGCGACCAGACGCGCGCCCGTTTCGGTACCGCGCGCGAAAAGGAGTGGGAAGTGGGCTATACCTTTTTCGTGGAGAGCGTGGTCGCCGAACGTCTGGGTGGCTGCCGGTTCGTCGCGAGGACAATGGCGTGATGCCATCCGCTCGAGCCCGCAGCTTAACATGCGATAAAATTGGGGACATGTCCGACTGTCGGCTTGAGCGCCGCCGCTGATAATGCCAAAGCATACCGTCAGTAGCGATCCAGGTTCCGCCATCGAGGAAAAACGCCATGTCCGAACAGCCGCTCAGCCAAGACGAACTCGCCGCCCTTGCCGAATTCGACACTCCGACCATCTGCAACGCGTTGGAGGTGGTAGCGCCGGAGCGCCGAACGATCGGCTTCACCACCGAGACCATGGTCTGCCCCTTCCCCGAGCGAAAGCCCATGGTCGGCTATGCGCGTACCGGGATGATCCGGTCGATGGAAAAGCCGGCGATGGACAAAGCCGCCATGCGCCAAGGGCGTCTGGACTATTATCGCTACATGGCCGGCGGTGACCTGCCGAAAATTGTCGTGCTGCAGGACCTGGATTCGAAGAAGGGCTTCGGCTGCTTTTGGGGTGAGGTCAACACCGCCATTCATCTCGGTCTCGGCTGTGCTGGCCTGGTGACCGATGGCGGCGTGCGCGATCTGGATGCGGTGGCGCCGGGTTTTGACATTCTCTGCGGCAAGATCACGCCCTCTCACGCCTGGGTTCATCCCGTGTCTTTCGGTGGCGAGGTCGACATCTTCGGCATGGTAGTGCGCTCGGACGATCTGATTCACGCAGACCGCCACGGCGCCGTTGTCATCCCGCATGCGGTCGCGCGCGACGTGGTCGCCGCGGCGGAACTCTGCGGACGGCGCGAAGAGCCGATCCTCGCGGCGGCGCGCAGTTCGGGCTTCTCGATCGACAAGCTCGAACAGGCCCTCGCCGCCGCCGACGAAATCCACTAGGTGGCGCGGCCACCTCGCTGACTTTTGCGATCGTCGTCGCCGAACGAGGCGATACCTCGGCGGTATGCTGGTAGGTTGTGGTCGGGCTGCAATGTTCGACTGGATCGTCTTATTGGCGTTGACGCAACCTTAAACTTTCCGCGTTACACTCGACGATCTGGTCCATGCGACCGTGGGAATCCACGCCCGAACCATCCTCTACGCGGGCGGGTGGATTCCCAGGATCGCATGGACCAGATGACCATCCTCGTAGAAATCGGTTAAGAAGACGTTGCACTTGGACCTGCGGTGCTCCCCGTGGCGCTTAGTGAATTGGCCGTCGATCGACGGTGCCGTCTTCCTCAAAAAAGGGGCGAGCCATGCCGGGCCTCGATCTTCTGATTCCCTTCGCGATCGCGACAGCGCTGTTTGCCTATTTTCCAGGACCAGCCCTTCTGTATACGGCCGCCCAGACCGTCGCGCGCGGCCGGCGGGCGGGGTTTATGGCGGCGTTCGGTATCCATCTCGGCTGTTATCTGCATGTGATCGCCGCAGCGCTCGGCCTCTCCGCCGTGCTACATTATGTGCCCACGCTTTACCTGGCCCTCAAGCTGGCGGGAGCGGCCTACCTTATCTGGCTCGGCATCAGCATGTGGCGGCAGCAGACTGCCGCTGGCGGTACGATCGAACTTCCGGCCAAGACCGACCAGCGAGCACTGCTGGAAAGCATGGTCGTCGAGATTTTGAATCCCAAAGTGGCGCTCTTCTTTCTCGCCTTTCTGCCGCAGTTTGTCGATCCGGGCGCCGCTTTGCCGGTCGCCGCCCAGTTCTTGATCCTCGGTGTGATCGTCAATCTGGCCTTCAGCTCGGCCGACGTCGTGACCGTGCTGCTCGCCGATAAGGTGGTCTCCTTTCTTCGACGTTCCGGCCAAAGCGCCCGGATCGCCCAGAGGCTCGGTGGCGGTGTGCTCGTCGCGCTCGGCGTGAAGCTGGCGTTGACCCGCCAATAACGTCCTTTCGTCGGCCGAGACGACCTCGGCAATTGACGGGGAAGCGTCCTCCCGCCAAAGTTAAGAAAGAACAGGCGACGGCCGGAGAAGCCGATCCCGCCATTTCGAGGGAGGCGAAGCGATCGATTCGTGCGACGCATGGCGAACTGCGAGGCCGGGTCAACCGATCGGACTTGGCACGCATGCCATGGCGGACGCGAACATTGCATGCCCTTTACCATCAATTCTGACAGGAGACCTTTGGCATGGCGGCGCCTAGCCTCAAAGCCATGGCCCGATCGAAGGACGTCAAGATCGGCCATTTCATCGTCGAGTTCGCGACCCCCGGGATCGGCCAGATCCTGAAGGGAGCCGGGTGCGATTTCGCCCTTTTCGACACCGAGCATTCCGGTTTTAGCTTCGAGACCATCAAGAGCGTTCTCCGCTACATGCAGGCTGCCGATCTGCCGACCATCGTCCGGGTGCCGTCGGATGAGTACAACCATATCGCGCGCGCTGCCGACATGGGCGCGGAAGGTATCATGGTGCCGATGATCGGCACGGCCGAGCAGGCTAAGGAGGTGGTCAACAGCTTGAAGTATCATCCCGAAGGCGGACGCGGCGTGGCGCTCGGCATCGCCCATGATCGCTACCTGCCGGGTCCGACCATGGAGAAGCTCGCGGCGGCCAACAAGCGCACGACGCTGTTCGCGCAGATCGAGACAGCCGAAGGGGTCGCCAACGCCGATGAAATCGCGGCAGTCAAAGGAGTGGATTGCCTCTGGATCGGCCATTTCGATCTGTCGGCGTCGCTTGGCATTCCCGGCGAGTTCGAGCATCGGCTCTTCAAGAATGTGGTCAAGGAGGTGACCAAGGCCTGCGAGACTCACAGGAAAGCGCTCGGGCGCCTCGTGCCGACGGTCGAGGAGGGCATCAAGCTCAATCGCGCCGGCCATGACTTCATCTGCTACTCCGGCGACGTCTGGACCCTGCAACAGGCGGTGGGTTCAGCGGTCACGGCCATTCGTGATGCCGCGGACAAACGGAAGGCGCGGGCGAAACCGGTGGCCAGATCCGGAGCGGCAGCGAAGCGCGGTCCGGCGAAGAGTCGATCGAGAGCGAAGAAAACATAACATCGTAAGGAGGGGAAACGCGGTCTTCGGGCTTGGCAATGTTCGGGCGTGACGTTCAGGGGGGATGGCGATGAGCAGCTTTCGGGTGGCGTTGAGTGGCGACTTCAAGAAGGCGGATGGCAGTCAGGCCTTCCCCGACTTTGATCTCTCGCCCCTCGATGAGCATCCGGATGTCGACT
>JBCCIN010000331.1:0-6048 GCA_039028235.1 Pseudomonadota bacterium | reverse complement strand
TGCTCGCCCCAATAGTCCGCGTTCCTAACCAGCACGATGTTCTCGCCGGGCGACCAGCTCTCGAAGACATAGGGACCGGTGCCGATGGGCTCGCGGGTATGCACGCCTAGCTCGGTGTTGGGCGAGACCATGGTGAATGTGCCCATCATGGTCGGCAGGATCGGCACCGGGCTGTCGGTTTTGATCTCGAGCGTCAGATCGTCGACCGCGCTCGCCTCAAGCGCGATATTGCCGAAGAACTTGGTGCGCACCTCGCAATCCAGTGTCTCATCCATGGTGCGATTGATCCCGTAGACGGCGGCTTCGGCGTTGAAGGCCTCGCCATCATGGAAGGTGACGCCGTCCCGAAGCGCGAAGCGCCAGGTCAGCTCGTCGACCTGCTCCCAGGCGGTCGCGAGACGGGGCGTGATGCTGCCATCCGAAGGGTCGATCTCGGTCAGCGTCTCCGAAATATTCTGCTTCACTACACGGCCGATATTGGAGCGGGACGCTTGGCAGGGGTCGACCAAATCGAGCTCTTCTGAAAGAACGATCGTCACCGCCGCGTGGCCATCGGCCATCGCCGTTCCACTTGCCACCGCGCCGAGCACAGCCAGGGCCGAAACGGCGCCGAACACATCGAGTCGCAATTTTTCCATAACGAACGCCTCCCTTAGATTTTTCTTGTGTCCTTATCGTAGCGGCAAGGCCGCACGATCTCAAACAAAGGTCTCGGTCAGGACCAGAGGATCAGCCGATCATCCGGCAAGCGCCCGATGAAGGAACTGGTCTGTGCCCGCCACTCATCCGGGCCTGCATTATCGACGGTGATGTCGTGCGGATAGCGGGTGTTGATGATCGCGACATCGCCGACCCTGGGCTCGAAGGTAAAGGCTTCGGCGCCGTTTACATAAGCCTGCTCCAGGTTCAAGGCGCGCACCGGACCCGTTCCGATCTTCCCACCTTCGCGCGGCACCTCACGCCGGTACGTCGTGGTCTCGCCCGTATGTCTGGGCATGTCGAGATAGAGGTTCCAGCCAAGCTGATCCATAATGCCGGCGATCGCGAATCCCTCCGCGGTGTGCGGCGCGAAGTCGTAGTGTAGATGGCCGCTTGAGGCGCGGGTCTTGATCCCTCCGGCAAAATACCGTCCGAATCCCGGCTCGTTTGCGACGCCCACCTCGGCAGGCCAGATCCTGCACAGACGGTCGGTCATCCGCGCGAGCGGATCGAAGCCAGCTTCGGCCAAAATGGGTTGGAGCGCCTCGTAGGAGGGTTCGACCAAATCGAAATAGCCGTCTCTGGTCTCACCGTCATAGTTCGAGAAATTGGCGCCGATCAACGTCATGCGTGTGGTCTGCGCCTCTTTCGCCTTGCCGCTGTGATGTCGAATGGCGCGGCAAAAGGCGGCGCACTCGTCCGCTGTCGCAAAGCCGCCGATCAGAATGGCCGGGATCTCGCCAGCGATCAGGGCGAGGAGACTGTCCCGGCTCAGGTCGTACGCGGGTTGCTGCCAGGCCGATCCGTTCGTTGCCTCGTCCAAGATCACCTCCCCGGTTCGTTCCTATTCATGTTGGGCGAGGGGCGGTGAGATCAAAGGGCGCACATGTCAAACTCACACATGGCAAATCCTTTCACGCGAAATACATCAGCTTAACTTGTCTGTCGGACTGTAGGTTTGTTTGTGCAGGTGCCATCTGGTCATCAAACTGGTGATCCCCGCTGGAGAGGCTTTCGATATGACCACCATCGCCACGCCAATTCACCACAACCAACCGACCCATTGGGCAGAACGTGTCGATCTGGCTGCGGCTTTTCGCTGGACCGAACGGCTCAATATGCATGAGGGCGTCGCGAACCACTTTTCCATGGCGGTGAACGAGTCCGGCACGCAGTTTCTGATGAACCCGAATCAGGTGCACTTCTCCCGTATCAGGGCGTCAGACCTGCTGCTGGTGGACGCGGACGATCCCGAGACCATGAACCGCGCCGATGCGCCTGATCCGACGGCCTGGGGATTGCATGGCGCGGTTCATCGGCAATGTCCGCATGCTCGTGTCGCCCTGCACGTGCATGCCATCCATGCGACCGTGTTGGCATGTCTTGATGATCCTCGGCTGCTGCCCATCGATCAGAACTGCGCCATGTTCTTCAACCGATATACGATCGATGATGCCTATGGCGGCCTCGCCTTCGAGGAGGAGGCCGAGCGCTGCTGCGGGCATCTTGCGGATCCGGCGAAGAAGGTGCTGATCATGGGCAATCACGGCATCATGGTGATCGGCGACAATGTGGCCGATGCCTTCAACCGGCTGTACTACTTCGAGCGCGCGGCCGAGACTTACGTCAAAGCGTTGTGGACCGGTCAGAAGCTTAGGGTTCTGAGCGATGAGATCGCCGAGAAGGCTGCACGCGAGCTGGAAAGTTATCCTGACCAGGCTGAAAGGCACTTCAGCGAGCTGAAGGCCATCCTGGATGACGACGGCTCGAACTACGCCAGCTGAGGCGCGCCGCTCCAACCGGCAGAACATCGATGCGGCGCTTGAGGTGCCATTGCCCACAGTCGTGCGGGCGACAAGGACGTCACCGGCTTGATCCATCGCAAAGTGCTCGCGCCTGAGATCGGCATAGATGGGCGGCAGGAAGATTGCTGACAGCGCAACCGCTCAGAAGGTCAGGAAGAACGCTCATGTCACTGCACAAGATCCGGCTCGAGCTGGCACGCAATGCGACATTTCCCGAGGGAAGCAATGCGCGCGGCTATGAGTTCACTGCGCCGCTCAAGGCGGATGGCTATCTGGACCCCGACGAGTGGAAGACAGCGCGGGATGCCTGCCGGGTTCATCGGTTCTGGCAAGATGAGGAGGATGAATACGGTCAGTTGGTGCATCACCGCGGTCACCACTGGGCGTTTCACTATGACGGCATGGACGACGAAGACGAGGAGCCGATCTTCCGCTTCGATCGACATCGCTTCCAGCCTGGCGAATATGTGTCGATCACCGAACATGATGAGGTCCAGCGCACCTTTCTCGTAACGGAAGTGCTGCCGGCTGACTGAGCTGAAGGGCGCATCTTGAGCTTGATCAGATGCTGCCCATATCTTTTCTCATCTGCACACAAACGGATGGATCGGCTTTGGCCGATATGTCTCGAAGGAGGGTGGAGATGACCGATACGACAGCGAAAGCCGAACTCGGCGGTGGATCGGAGGCCGGGCAGCATCTGCGTGATCGCAGCACGTGGATGCGGTTGGTCTACATGCTCATCCTGGCCCTGGCATGGACGATCGCAGAGATTGTCTTCGTCGCCGTCGTGGTTCTGCAATTCCTTTCGAAGCTGTTCACCGGCGAGCCGATCGACAATCTGACGAACTTCGGTCGGAGCCTCGCCGAATATATGGCCCAGATCGTTCGCTTTCAGACCTTTGTCACCGAGGATCTCGCCTTTCCCTTCGTTCCGTGGCCCTCGGTACCCAAGCGCCGACCGCCGCGCCGCGCTGCCTGATCTGAAGCCATCGTCCGACAGCTGCTGAGGTTCTGGTTCCGACGTCGATCGGACCGGGCCGGTCAGGATCAGGTGACGATCCGTCCGTCGACGATGTGGATCTGACGATCCGTCCTCGCGGCGAGGTCAAGGTCATGGGTGACCATGACGATGGCGCGGCCGGTTTCGTCGACGAGCTTTCGAAAGATCTCCAGAACCTGCTCGCTGGAGGCACTGTCCAGATTGCCGGTGGGCTCGTCGGCAAGCAGCACCATCGGCTCGTTGGCGAGCGCCCGCGCGATTGCAACTCGCTGACGCTGGCCGCCCGAAAGCTGGCCGGGCAGCTTGTGCGCATGGTCCGCGAGACCGAGCGAGCCGAGCAGGTCGTCCGCGCGGGTGTGCATGGCCTGATCGTCGAGCTTGCCGAGCGCGCGCATCGGTAGCATGACATTGGCGAGCGCGGTAAACTCCGGCAGCAGAAAATGAAATTGAAAGACGAAGCCGAGCAGTGACAGCCGAAGATGTGCACGTGCGGACTCGTCGAGATGATTGGCGTTCCGCCCCTGCACCAGAACATCGCCGGAGGTCGGTGCGTCCAGCAGACCGAGGATATAGAGAAGCGAACTCTTGCCGGACCCTGAAGGCCCGGTGATCGCCGCGAACTGACCGCCGTGGATGTCCAGATTGATGTCGCGCACCAGCGTGGTGATGACGTCCTCGCCGATCGTCCGTGTGACCCCGGCGAGTTCGATCAGCGGATGGTCGTCATCTGTCGTCATCACGAGGCGCCACGGATGATGTCGACAGGATGGACGCCAGCCGCTTTTCGTGCCGGCAGGTAACCGGCGATCGCCGATGCTGCGAGAGCGACGGCCGTTGCAATCAAGTAGTGCGCGAGGCTGTACTCCATCGGAATGTAGCTGGAATCGACGAATGGGCTTTTGAATTCGATCGAACCCAGTGCGCGACTTAGCGCATAGCCGAGCGCCCAGCCGATCATCGTGCCGGCAAGACCGATAATGATCGCCTCGATCAAAAAGATGCGTCGCACCATGCGTTCGGTGAAGCCGAGCGATTTCAGGATGGCGATGTCGCGGGTTTTCTCGTGGGTGATGGTCGAAATAATGTTGTAGGTGCCGAAGGATGCCACCAGAAGGATCGCGCCGACCACCGTGTACATGATGACATTTCTGATCTCGAAGGCGGAGAGTAGATCCTCGTTCGCTTCCTGCCAGGAGACGGATTTGTACCTGGTCTGCGCTTCGATGCGTACGGCCGTGCTGCGCGCTTCCAGGACTTGGTCGACCCGGACACGGATCGCGTTCACGAGGCCGGTCTGGCCGGCTAGAATCTGTGCCGTCTTGTTGAGCGTATAGGCTTGGGTCTCGTCGATGCTGGCAACACCGGCGTGGAGCAACGCGACCACGGTGCAGGACATCCGGCGGCCGGTGCCGGACACCAGCGTGATGGTGTTGCCGATGCGCGCGCCGATCTTTGCGGCGAGGCGATCGCCGAGGATGATCGCATTCGAGGAGGTGTAGAGGTCGTCGAGCGTGCCCTCGCGGATCTGCGTCGGCAGTTTCGATACGTCGCGCTCGCGCCGCGGATCGATTCCGGTGACGTTCGCTGCCGTGTCCCGCCCGGCGTAGCGGATGACGGCACGCGATTCGACCGAAGGCGCGACCGCGCCAAAGCCCTGGCTCTCCAGGGCGGCGATGATTGCATAGGGGTTCTTAATGCCCGGCCGTGTAACCGGCGTCCTAAGCCCTGAAAACTCGACCGCTTGAAAAGAGTCCTCGACCGGCTGGCGCGGAGGATCGCGGCGCTCGTCACGAATGGTGATATGCGGAAGGCTATCGACCAGCTGCCTGACGAAGTCGTTCTGTGAGCCGACCATCAACGCTGCCATCATGATCGAGAAGCCGACGCCCATGGCAACACCGAGCATGCCGACCAGGGTTTGTCGAAGGCGCGAGCGTACATGGGTCCAGGCGATGTCGAGCGTGAGCTTCATTGGCCCGCGGACGGCAATGCACGAATATAATCGCCGTCATCGAGATCGTCGCGAAATGGCGACAGGATGACATCACCGTCCGCAAGGCCGCTTTCGATTTCGACTTTTGCCGACCCGCGAATGCCGATCTCGACGCGCCGAACGGCGATACGATCGCCCTCGGCAAGTTGAACCTGTTCGTCGACGATCGCTTCAGCTGGGACCAGAACCACATCCTTCGCCTCGCGCACGATGATGTTGGCTTCGATGCTCATGCCAATCATCAACGGCGTGTCATTGGGCAGGCGCAGGTACGCGCGAAAGGTCTTGGTCTCGGGATCGCCCTTCGGTGTCAGGCGTTCGACAATGGCTTCGAGTGGATCGCCGTCATGCCCTTCATGGCGAAGCAGCACCCGCTGTCGCGGCCTCACCTTGACGACGTCGTCCTCGTTGATCTCGGCGACCACGCGAAGCGGCCTTGCCTGTCCGACCCAGAGCAGGGCCTCATTCGGCGCCGTGCCGGCGATTTCACCGACCTCGCCATCACGCCGCAGCACGATGCCGTCCATCGGCGACTTCAGCGCGAGATC
>JBCCIN010000330.1:0-6087 GCA_039028235.1 Pseudomonadota bacterium | reverse complement strand
TGGTGCCAAACGATGAAAGACTGGCTGGCCGCGCTCGAAACCCAAGTCGAGGCCGGTGGCCCTGCCACCCTGGTGACCATCGCCGATGCCAAGGGCTCCTCGCCGCGCGAGGCCGGCGTGAAGATGCTGGTGACCGAGGAGGCGAGCGCCGGCACGGTCGGCGGCGGCAATCTCGAACATGAGGCGATTCGGATCGCGCGCGACATGCTAAAAGACCGGCAGTCCGCCCCGGAGCTTCGGCGTTTCGCGCTCGGCCCTTCCCTCGGCCAGTGCTGCGGCGGCGACACCCAACTCCTCTTCGAGGTGGCAGCGCCACATGCTGACTTTTTGGAGCCGCTGCGTGCCTTTGCCGATGCCGAAACACCGTCAGTGCTGGCGACACCGATCGATGCGGTTGGAACAGGAAAAACCCTAGTCACGGCCGAAAGGGTCGTTGGCGCCGCACCATCGCACGGCCTCGTCGAGGCGGCGCGCGCCCTGCTCGACAAGCCAGGCAATGCCGGTGCCCGCCTCTGGAACGGCCGAAGTCCAGCAGGTGGCGCTGCCACCTATCTTCTCGAACAGACTCCCGGGCGCAACGGCCATGTTCTCCTGATCGGGGCGGGTCATGTCGGCAAGGCGATCGCCACCACCCTCGGCCCGCTGCCGTTTGCCGTCACCTGGGCGGACAACCGCCCGGAGCAATATCCGGATGAGATCCCGGCCAATGTCACGCCATGCTGCACGCCGCATCTGGAACGCGCGATCGACGAGGCGCCCGCCGGCACGATCTATCTGGTCATGACCTACAGCCACGATCTCGACTACGCGCTTTGCGCGCGCGTGCTCGAGCGCGGCGATTTTCGCTATCTCGGCCTGATCGGCTCCAAGACCAAGCGCGCGCGCTTCGAAAAAACCATGCGCGATCTCGGCCTCCCGCAGACGGCGATCGACCGGGTGGTCTGCCCGATCGGCCTTCCCGGCATCGAGAGCAAACAGCCCACCGTGATCGCCGTCGCGGTCGCTGCCCAGATCCTCGGGCTCCCGGCCGACAACGGACAGGAACGATGAGCGATATCGACCATATGCGCCGCGCCATCGCGCTCGCCGAGCAATCCGTCAAAAACGGCGGCGGTCCCTTCGGCGCTGTCATCGTCTTTGATGGAAAGATCGTCGCCGAGGGCGCCAATGCCGTAACGGACAATCTCGATCCGACGGCGCATGCCGAAGTCACGGCCATCCGCAATGCCTGCCGGGCCCTTGGCAGCTTTTCCCTGAAGGGCGGCGTGATCTATACGAGCTGCGAGCCCTGCCCCATGTGCCTTGGCGCCATCTACTGGGCACGCCTGGACCGCATGGTCTACGCCAATGACCGGAACGATGCCGCTTCGATCGGCTTCGACGACCGGCATATCTACGAGCAGCTGGCCAAGCCGATGGTCGAGCAGACGCTGATCACCGAGCGCCTGCTCGCGGACGAAGCGAAGGCCGCGTTCCGTGCCTGGCAGGAAAAGCCAGACAAGACGGACTATTGAGGGCCGGTTCGAGAGCCCACGCCAAGCCAACTGACGATAGCTGCCTCACATGCCTTCAGGGCAGTCGTTTCCCCCACCAAGCCGAACGTGAGCAGCGCGGCGGCGATCCGCAAGGATATCGCTGAGCGGAATTGACGACGGCACGAGTCGCGCCGATCGACATCAATTCGTGATCCCTCTTTAGAAAGTCTTAAGTCGTTCCCCTCAAGAATGAGCAGCATGTTGCATCATCAATATTCGAGGGCAGATTGTGTTGAATATTTTCAGGTACTTAATGCTCATCGTCGCCTTCGTGGCGACATCAGGCCAGCCGTCGGCCGCACCCCCGATCGTCATTGGCCTCGACGCCGACATGTCATCGGTTGCCGCTGAGGGCGGCGAGGCGATCAGGCGAGGGGCGATGATCGCCATTCATCAGCTCAATGAGCGCGGTGGCGTGCTTGGCAGAAAGCTCGAGCTCGTGGTCAGGGACCATCGCGGCAATCCGGCCCGCGGCATCGACAATATCGAAGGTTTCGCAGCAGATCCCAATGTCGTCGCCGTGCTCGGCGGTGTCCACACGCCTGTGGCCCTCCGCCAGCTCCCCTCAATTCACCGGCACGGGATACCCTATCTCAGTCCCTGGGCTGCCGGCACGCCCATCATCGACAATGGATTTAAACCCAATTTCGCCTTTCGGCTGTCGGTACGTGATCAGCACGCAGGCGCATTTCTCATCGAGCAGGCGCTAAAGCAGGGTTATTCGCGTCCTGGATTGATGCTGGAGCAGACACCTTGGGGTAAATCCAACTACAGAGCCATGAGCGATGCCCTGCGGGCCCAATCGGGCAAGACGCCGGTCGTCGAGTGGTTCTACTGGGGGACGCATGATCTTTCACCTCAGATCGAAACACTGAGACGCAAGAAGGTGGATGTCATCCTGCTCGTGGCCAACGCGCCCGAAGGCGCTCATATGGTGAAATATCTCGCCGGTCTTCCAGAAGACCGACGCATCCCGGTGATCTCGCATTGGGGCATTACCGGGGGTGATTTCCCGGCGATAACCGGTTCTGACCTCGAGAAAGTTCAGCTTTCCGTCCTGCAGACCTTCTCGTTCTTCAATGCCCCTGATCAACGGCGCGCCGATGCGGTTCTCGGTGATTTGTGTCACCTGTTCGACGTCTGCACGGCAGCCGATGTCACGGCCAGCGTCGGCGTGGCGCATGCCTATGACCTCGTGCATATTCTCGGCCGCGCGATCGAACAGGCAGGGGGGACGGATCGCGCCCTTGTCCGGGACGCCTTGGAGAACGTGCGCAACTATTCAGGCCTGACACGTCACTTCGATCAGCCTTTTACCCCGGAGCGGCATGACGCTCTCGATGCCTCCAGCTTTCAGCTCGGCTATTACGACGCCCAAGGCACGATCCGGCCGCTAGATGGCAGCGCACCGCCGGAGTCCTGATATTGATCAAATCGGTGACGACATCGGGACTGCTCAGTCAGGTCAACCTACGTGTCCTGCCCGCAGCCACCCTCATCCTGATTGTGATCTGGGTGACCGTTAGCCAGGTCAGCGACCATGTCTTCCAAGACGAGGTCACCAAGAAGCTCGCGCAACAAGCCGAAAGTCAGGCGAATTTCGCAAGAGAAAGGCTTGAGGTATTGGCGACGAACATCAGGGGTATCGCAGGCAACGACCTGATTATCAACGGATTGGTCGATACGGGTGCCGAGACCAGATATTTGACGCCCTTCCTGCGATCGATCGCGATTGGAGGGTTCTCGGACATTCCCATCATTCTCGCCGACTATCGAGGTCGGCCCATTGCCGGCAAACACTTCTATCTATGGAGTCAATCCGACCTCAATTCATGGAACGACCAGGTCAGCCAGGGCAAATCGGTGATCACGCTGCACGATGCCGGATTGGTCATTGGCGTGCCCGTCCATATCAACAAATTCGTCGAAGGGATGCTGGTGGTCCGGTTCTCGCCAGAGGAGCTTCGAACTCTCCTGAGTCCGATCGGTGCGAACGGTCAGGTTGACCTGATATCAGCCAACGACACGCTGGATGTCCAATTGCCTGCTGACGGGAAGGAGGTGCCGTTCCAGTTCGAGTTGCCCTTGCCCGAGAGCGGCAACCTCAAACTGGTATCGACGATCTACCCCGAGGCGGACAGCAAGGCTTCCTACCTTCAATGGTTCATGTTTGTCGCCTTTGTTCTCGATCTTATTGCGCTGATCTGCGGCATCTTTGCGGCGGTCTTCTTGGTCACCCGTCCTCTCAACTGTTTCATCACGCATCTGCAGCGCTACCAGCAAAATGAAGACATGGCTGCCTTCAATGACCAGACGGGGCCATCCGAGATCCGGCAACTCGCCTTCGCTTTCAATCGCTTCGTCTCATTGGAGAAAGATATCCTCCGAGAGCGGAGCGAGCATGCCGATAAGTTAAAGTCGGCGCTCGACCGGGAAAAGGAGTTGAACGGGCTTCAACGGCAGTTCGTATCGATGGTCTGCCATGAGTTTCGAACGCCGCTTGCCGTTATCGATGGCAACGCATCGCGTCTTCTTCGTCGCCACCAGACATTGGCGCCGGAAGCTTTGGAAAAACTGTTCGACAAGATCCGCCTGTCGGTGAGGCGGCTGACGGACCTGATGGAAAGCGTCCTGAGCGCCGCCCGGCTTGAATCAGGGCAGATCAAGTTCGATCCCGTGGCATGCAATCCGGCTGAGATCATCGAAGAAGTCGTCGCCAATCATCGAGAGATCAATGCTGAGCGCAAGATCGATGCCGAATTGGATCAACTGCCGGCAGAGTTCTCGATGGACACCAAGCTGATGCGGCAAGTGATCTCGAACTTGGTGTCGAACGCGATCAAGTATTCTCCCACCGAATCCATGGTCCGGATCGTGGGATCACGAACGGATGATGGTCATCTTGCAATTTCGGTATCCGATGAAGGGATCGGCATTCCCAAAGCGGAGCTTGACCAGCTCTTCGAGCGATTCTTCCGTGCCAGTACGTCCACCGGCATTCCAGGCACGGGTATAGGCCTGCACATGGTGAAAGCCCTCGTCGGTCTCCACGACGGCTATGTCGATGTCACAAGCGAGGAAGGGACGGGGTCGACCTTTTCCGTTTACCTACCCGATCGCTCCGCAAAGCTCCTTGCACCGACGCTCCAGTATGAGGCGGTCGCTTGAAGCTTGTGGCCCATCGACTCAGACAAACGCGCGACGGCTTCCGGAGGATGAGGTGAAGAGAGATTTGGCCTTGGGCTCCCTGGCACCCCGAGGATCTCACCGAAGGTCATCGAGGCCGGGCAACGGCGCGTGCGCACAGACGCCGCCGGTTTCCGACTGGCTCTACTCAGCCCCCTCGCCACCCTCTTCGGACGGGCTGCCGATCTTGGGCTTCAACCGTTCGATCACGTCGAAGGCCGTGTAGGCCTCGCGGTCGTCTTTGGGCTTCTCGCCCTCATAGACGATGATGTCCAGATAGGTGATGTAGCTGTAGTCCGGCCGGCCGCCGCCGAAGGTGCTGGATACGCCGAAGCCGACATTGCCACCGCCGATCCCGATGCCGATCCCGGGCGTGATGCCACGAACCGAACCGATAATCGGCTCGACCTCCTTGGAGACCACCTTGAAATAGTCGTTGCCGGTCTGAAGGGTGAGCTCGGCGGCACGGTAGAGGGCGAAGTCCTCGACCGTCTCGCGCGAGGTCGCCGCATTGCCTTCGAACGACACGCGATAGCGATCGGACTCGATTTGCTGATCGGCATAGCCGCCATCTTCACCGGCGACCTGATAGGGCGTCGGCGAGGCGGAGCAGGCGGCAAGTACAGCCGTCAGCAGCGCCGCGGTGGTAATACGCGTCATCCGGGGCAGTTTGCAGATTATCACGTCAGCGATCCCATAGTCATGAACGGCCAGTTGATGGTCACTCGTCTTCCTGCGCCTCATCCTCACGGATCAGCGGCTGCAGCTGCTGCAGCACGTCGAGCGCATCATAAGCGTTCGGGTCGTCCTTCGGCTTCTCGCCCTCGGCCATCACGATATCGGCTAGGCTGGAATACTCGTTCACCGGATAGGCATTGGTCGAGTAGAAGCTCGGGCGATAGAAGCGCCGGTGAAGGCGCCGGTTGCGCAACCGGCTGTAGTAGCCGAAATCGTCGACATAGCCGCTGCTGTAATATCGGGTCGAACGTTCGGTGTCCTGATCGACCACTGTGAAGTAGTCGAATCCGTTCTGCACGGTAAGCTCGGCGCTTCGGTAGAGCAGATAGTTCTGCACCGTCTCGCGCGGCGTCGAGGGATTGCCTTCGAAGATCACCCGATAGCGGTTTTCCTCGATCCGCTGCTCGCTGTAGCCGTAACCACCTTCGCCCGCCTGATAGGGCGTTTCGACGGCGCAGGCGCTGAGCAGGAGGAGAACGGGAGCCAAGAGAAGCCAAGAACGGCCGCTGGCATTTGCTGACAACATCGTCGAAGGCCTTTCCGTAAATGTCGCGCTGAATATGGCGCCAATCCCCGTTCAAACCAAGTCAATATCGAAAAACCGAATAATATTCGCCACTTCCGCTCG
>JBCCIN010000329.1:0-6096 GCA_039028235.1 Pseudomonadota bacterium | reverse complement strand
CTTCGAATCGGCCGAAGCGTTCCTGACGAAAGCCGATCCCAAGGCCGCCGGCTGCTGTTTGATGGACGTGCGCATGCCGGGCAAGGATGGGCTGACGCTCCTTAGCGAACTCGGCGAGGATGCTGTGAGCCTGCCGATCATCGTGATGACCGGCCACGGCGACGTGCCCATGGCAGTGAAAGCCATGAAACTCGGCGCCAGAGACTTTATCGAGAAGCCGTTCGACACCAATCTCCTTCTAGGTGCCATTCGATCGGCGCTCCAGCCCGCGAGCGGCAAGCAGCAGCCGAGCATCGATCCCGCCCTTGCCGAGCATATCGACCGCCTGACGCCGCGCGAGCGGGAAGTCCTTGAACATCTGGTGGCCGGCAGGTCCAACAAGGAAGTGGGCCTCGAGCTCGGCATCAGCCCACGCACCGTCGAGATCCATCGCGCCCGGCTGATGGAGAAAATGGCCGCCGACAGCCTCGCTCATCTGGTGCGCATGGCGATCGACGCCGGGATCGAACCGGCGACTACGTAGTCTTACCTAAGTAATCCGGCGAATGTTGAGGTGACCTGGTTCACGCTAGGCTGAGGTGAACTATTCTGTCCACGTCTGAAGAAGCTGCGACGCCGATGCGATCTTCTGTTCACGGTCAAGAGCGGGGCATCCATACGCTGCATCTGTCGAGTCCGGTCGCTCACGGGAAGACGGCAGCGACGGTCTTCGTCATCGATCAGGATGCCGCGGTGCGCGATGCCCTTTCGGTGACGTTGCGCGCCAGCGGTTTCAGCGTCGCCGCCTATGACTCCGCGGGCGAATTTCTTGGCACACTGCCCGTCAGGCAGCGAGGCTGCCTGCTGATCGAGTTCGATCTCCTGGATATGACCGGTGCCGAGCTTGTGGACCGTTTGCATGGGCAGCGAAACGAGCTCCCGGCGATCATCATGAGCGCCCGCCTGCGGTTGCCGGCATTTCAGACGCTGCGCCCCACGGCTGTCACCACCATCCTGCAAAAGCCTTTCGGTCAGGATGAACTCTTGCGCAGCGTCCGCGGCGCGCTCGGTATGCCGCTTGGCATACGGAGTAATACCTAGGGAGAAAACCTTAGGTAGTCGTCCGAATTTCGCTAGCGCGAACAACACCATACTCTCTCCCTATACCATCAAAAGATGGTGGACGGCATGATCTCGGGAGAAGGGGCATGGCAACGTCAACAGTCACAGAAGAAGCCTACGGGCTGGGTCTCGCCAGACCTTGCGACGCCTTGGTGGAAGGTGCTGGGCTCGGTGTGACCATCAGTGTCGGTGCCGGTCGGACGATCGTGATCGAGGGTGACCCGATCGACCATGTCTATCGGATCGTCTCGGGCTCGGTCCGCCTCTACAAAGCAGTTGCCGATGGTCGCCGCCAGATCATCGACTTTCTTGGTCCGATGGACTGCTTCGGCCTTACGGGCGTCAGCGAGCATGGTTGCAGTGTCGAGGCGATCACCGACGTGGTCATGATCCGCTATCCGAGGAAACGTCTCGAAGCGGCGATCGAGCACAAGCCAGATCTTGGTCAGCAGCTGTTCCGTTTAGCCTGTGCCGAACTCGGGCGTGCGCAGCAATATATGCTGCTTCTTGGCCGCAAGAGCGCCGATGAGCGGGTCGCGTCCTTCCTACTCGACCTCGCCCGCCGCCAGACGGACGATTGTGACGAAAGCGCCTGCATCCATCTTGCCATGTCACGCCAGGACATCGCCGACCATCTCGGCCTGACGATCGAGACGGTGAGCCGGATCTTCACACGCTTCAAGCAGGCGGGACTGATCAAGCTGCCGGAACGTCACGAGGTGCTCGTCTGCAACGTCGACCGCCTGTCCGAGATGGCGGAGGGCGATCTCGCCGCCTGACGCTTTCCAGCGCGTTTCTTCGTCAATCATCGTCGAACAGCACGCGCTCGGCAGCGCCATCGAGATCGTCGAACTGGCCGTTCTTCAAGGACCAAAGAAACGCGCCGAGGCCGAGCAGACCGAGGAATAGCGCGATCGGGATCAGGTAGATCAGGACGTCCATCGTTCACTCACCTCCCTAGTCCCCTCTATCGACCCAGCCGAAGCGCATTGCCGACCACGATCAGCGATGAGGCCGACATGCACACCGCCGCGATCAGCGGCGTGACCATGCCAGCGACCGCAAGCGGAATGGTCAAGAGATTGTAGCCAAGCGCCAGCGCCAAATTCTGCCTCACCAGGTGCGACGCGCACCTCGCGACTTTAAGGGTTTCTGCGACCGGCTGCAGGCGATCGCCCTGGAACACCGCATCGGCGGCGGCCTGGCTGATGTCGACGGCGGAGGCGGGCGAGAGCGAGACATGGGCGGCTGCGAGGGCAGCGGCGTCGTTGAGGCCATCGCCGACCATCAGCACGTGCTGTCCCTCGGCGGCAAGCTCTTCGAGGTGTTCGACCTTGTCCGCGGGCCTGGCCCCACCCTGCCAGTGCTCGATGCCGAGCTCCGTGGCGACACGGCCCACCGTCGTCGATCGGTCACCCGACAGGATAGCACTGCCAAGACCTTTCCTTGCGAGGTCGCCGACCACGTCGGCCGCATCAGCCTTGATCGTATCTTCGAAGGCGAAGCGGACTGTTCGGCCATCGTCGGTCTTGAGCCAGAGCTCGGGTCCGACGGCATCGGCGGTCTCTTCCTCGACACCACACCAGCGCCGGCTGCCGAGGCGGATCTCGCCTTCATCCGTCGCCAGCTGAAGCCCCATCCCCGGCACCTCCTTGACCCCACTGGCGGCGTGAACCTCAGGAACCGCCGCGACGATCGCCCGAGACAACGGATGCCGGCTCGCGGCGGCAAGCGACGCAGCCAGCCGCAAATCGGCGCCGTCGAGTAACCGAGGTGCTCGCAGCACAGGCCGGCCCTCGGTGAGGGTGCCGGTCTTGTCGAAGACCACTGCTGTGACCTCGGCAAGGCGTTCGAGTGCCGTTGCAGATTTCAGGAGGATTCCCTGTTTCAAAAGCCGACCGCTCGCGATCACCTGAACGGCGGGAACGGCGAGGCCGAGCGCGCAGGGGCAGGTGATGATCAGGACGGAGATGGCGTAGAGCAACGCCGTCTGCCAAGCCGCCCCGAAGAGCAGAGTCCAGCCGAGGAAGGTGGCGAGCGCCAGGCCGTGGACGACCGGCGCATACCAACCGGCGATGCGATCGGCGAGCACGACGTAGCGGCCGCGGCGCTGTTCCGCGACTTCCATCAGGCGCACGATCTCGGCGAGCAGCGTGTCCTCGCCAACCGCCGTAATCTCGACCTCGATGGGTGCGGCCATGTTGAGCGTACCGGCGAAGACCTGATCGCCCGTGTCGAGACAAACCGGCTCGGCTTCGCCGGTGATCAGGCTGGCATCGGCCTCGGAACAACCGGCGACGACCTTGCCATCGATACCGATGCGCTCGCCAGCCGTCACCAGAACACGCATGCCGACGGCCGCATCCTTGGGTGACATGAGGTGCCGGCTGCCATCCTCCTCCAGGACCGTGATCGCCGTGCCATCCAGGCTCAGCAGGCTCTCCGCCGCATGGCGTGCCTTGCCGCGCGCCCGCCGGTCGAGATAACGGCCGAGCAGCAGGAAGAAGAGCAGCATGATCGCACTCTCGAAATAGACATGCTCGCCGCCGCGGATGGTCTCGAACAGGCTCATTGCCGAGGCGAGCGTGATCGCGAGCGCGATCGGCACATCCATATTCGTTTGGCCGCGGGCCAGGGCGCGAATGGCCGACTCGAAGAAGGGACGACCGGAGTAGACAACGGCTGGGAGCACGATCAAGGCCGAAAACCAGTGCATCAGCGAGCGGGTCGCCTCGCCCATGTCCGACCCCGCCCAGACCGAGACCGAGAGCAGCATGACATTGGCGGCGGCGAAGCCCGCCACCGTCATCGCGCGCAGCAGGCCTTTCTCGACCTGGGCATCCGCAGACCCAAGGGCCTCGGGATCATAAAGACGCGCAGGAAAGCCGAGCTCGGCCATGCGCGCCGCCACCATCTCCGCCCTGCCGTCCGCGCCATCATGCTGAACCGCGAGCCGCCGCGTGGTCAGGTTGAAACGCACCGACGAGACGCCGGGAAGGGCCGCGACCTCACGCTCGATCTTCCTCAAACACCCCCCACAATGCGCATTCTCCACCATGAAGGCGGCAGCGCCGCCGGGCTCGACTTGGCCAGCAGCGCTGGCAGGCTGAACTTGAGATGAGCCTGGTCGCTCGGTTCCGTCTTGTGAGGGGAGCGTGAGCGTGGATGCGGTCATCTCGGCACCATGATCCGCTCGGTGAACTGATAGCGGTCACCGCGGGCGACGGCGTCGATCTGAACCTCCCACTGGCCTTCGAGCGGCAGGTCGATCGCAGCGCGATAGCGGCCGCTTTCGATCTCGTCAAAGACGACCATCTGATCGAGACCGTCCTGAAGCGGACGATCGACTTTCGCGAGAACGTCGGCAGCAGCAACCGGCGCACCGCCGCGATCGTCGAGCGCGAAGGTGATGACCATCCGGCCGGCATCGTCGGCCTTGGCATCGAGGGATGCCTTCCAGCCAAGCGCCTCCTGCTTCGCCGCCGCCGCCAAACGCTCGTTATAGTCGACGCCCTTCTTATAAGCGCTGACCGTCTCCATGCCGGTAAAGGTGGTGATCGCGACGGTGATCATCGTGCCGTTGGCGATCAGCACGATGCCGAACAGCCCGACAAACACCCAAGGAATCCAGCGGCCAGGCCGGACGCCGGCCTGCGTTGACTTTGACTCGGAGACTGTCGGTATGGTCGTCGCCATCATTCCGGTCCTCGGAAAATCGTATCGAAGCTGTAGACATCGCCTTCGGATTGATCCGTCAGCACCACGTCGAAGCTGATCACAGGTTCAGCGTCCGCCGCCGGCGGCGGTACGGTCACGAAAAGGCGGTAGGTCGAGACCTGATCGGGCTTTGCGCCAAGAAGGACGGATTGGCCGTCGTCGGTCTCCTCACCCAAAACCGAGAGCGTGGCGCCCTCCAGCCCCCCCAGGCTCAGCGCATAGGTCTTGGGCTCGCGCACGCGGTTCAGGAGCTTGATCGTGTAGCCGTTTCTAATCGAACCATCCGCGAGCTTGACGAACAGCGGATTGCGATCGTGGAGCACGTTGAAGTCGAGCCCCGCCCGTCCGGTAAGCCCGAACAGCACGCCGATCCCGAGGATGGCCAGGATGACCACATAGAGAATGGTGCGCGGGCGCACCAGGCGGCTCTCGGTCGGCTTGCCGGCCTGACGGTTATACTGATTGCGCTCGGTATCCATGGTGATCAGGTTCAGCGGTCGGCCGACCTTCTCCATCACACCATTGCAGGCATCGACGCAAAGGCCGCAGCCGATGCACTCCAGTTGCAGGCCGTCGCGGATATCGATGCCCATCGGGCAAACCGCCACGCACTGATTGCAGGCAACGCAATCGCCTCGTCCTTCCCAGCTCACGCCCTTCTTGTGCGGCCCCCGCGGCTCGCCCCGCCATTTCTCGTAGGTGACGACGTAGCTGTCCTGATCGAGGAGGGCTGCCTGAATGCGCGGCCAGGGGCACATATAGGTGCAGACCTGCTCCCTGGCCCAGCCCGCCAGCAGATAGGTGGTGAAGGTGAAAAGCCCGAAGAAGAAATAGACGGCGAGCCCGGCCTGGCCTGTGAAGATCTCGCGCACGACCGTAGGCGCATCGTTGAAATACATAATCCAAGCACCGCCGGTCGCCGCTGCAATCAACAGCCAGGCAGAATGGGTGGCCGCTTTCTTCCAGACCTTTTCAGAAGACCAGGGCTGCTTTTCCAGGCGAATGCGCGCCGAACGGTCGCCCTGGATCTTGCGTTCGACCCACATGAAGAGATCGGTCCAGACGGTCTGCGGACAGGTGAAGCCGCACCACACCCGGCCGCCGATCGCGGTCGCCAGGAACAGCCCGAAGGCCGACGCCATCAGGAGAAAGGTCAGATAATAGATCTCCTGCGGCCAGATCTCGATGAAGAAGAAGTAGAGCCGCCGTCCTGGCATATCGACCAGCACCGCCTGATCCGGCGCGTTCGGCCCGCGATCCCAGCGGATCCAGGGGACG
>JBCCIN010000328.1:0-6113 GCA_039028235.1 Pseudomonadota bacterium | reverse complement strand
TGTCACCGCAGAGGCCGAAAACATGGCGGACCCCATAGCGCTGAAGCAGTGTGACGACCGCTTCGGCGCCAGACATTTGGTTCACGATCGTTCTCCCCCTGATGGTCGTCGACGAGCGGCACTTGCGCTCAGTTTAGGATAAGTCAGGATCCCAGATCAGGAAGGCGAGGGTAGGGGCGCTGTCAGGCGCATAACGATGAGCCTGAAAGGTATCAAGGCAATCAAGGCGATCGCGATCTTGACACACCAGTCCGCGATGGCGAGCGACATCCAAAGAGGTGCGACTGGGCCGAAATCCAGCATCGGCAGTGTATTGTTGGCCCAGCTCACGTCGTTTTCCGGCTCCAGCACCACCAGCCAGCTCGAGAATGCAATGCTGAAGAACAGAATGGTGTCGATGGTGGAACCGATCAGCGTCGACGCGATAGGTGCCCGCCACCACGAGCCTTCGCGCAGGCGATCGAAGATGCTGACATCGACAAGCTGCGCTGTCAGGAAGGCAAGGCCCGAACCGATGGCTATTCGGAGCGTCACTGCCGGATAGCTGAAGCCGTCGCCCTCGAGCATCACTTGCGTGCCGATCAGCGAGCATACCACACCCGTCAGGAAGCCCACGAAGACCACGCGGCGCGCGGCGGACGCCCCATAAACCCGATTCATGATGTCCGTTACCAGGAAGGCGAATGGGTAGGTGAAGGCCCCCCAGGTCAGCCAGTTGCCGACCAAGAACTGCACCAGGATGTTCGAGGCTACCACGATGACGGCCATGGCAAAGATGCCGGGCAGGTAACGAGTCATGCTTATAGGTCCATGTTCACAAGGTCGCCCATGCCAATCGGCGATTTGACGGCTCGTTCATTGTTGATGATGTCGCAGCGATGTTTCGAGAAGCGTTCCTGTGGCGATAGCTTTTAGCGGCCAAGCCGAAAAAGGCAATGATTCTGGGACAATTCCGGAAGAGGACGAGCGATTGCAGTCTGCGACGGTGGGTTCCAGAGGGCTCGACGAGCCCGCGGCCTGACTGGAAACTGAGCATCCTTTTCTGCCGAAAACTTCGCTCGGGTAACGGAAAATTAAGGTTGTTGGCGTATCGATCAAGAACATGGGTCATTGATCGGGACGACACGGTGATACGCGACTTTCGGAGCTATGACGGTGATGGCGAGCTCGCCTGCGATGTTTGTATCGCCGGTGCGGGAGCTGCCGGCGTTGCTCTGGCGCTCACTCTGGCTGATCGCAACCATAAGGTCATTCTACTCGAGGCCGGCGGCTTCGATTATGACGAAGCCGATCAGGATCCTTATGTCGGTGAGATCGTCGGGCGTCCCTATCACGAGATCAGTACGACGCGCCTTCGTTTTCTCGGTGGTTCGACCAATCATTGGGGCGGAATGTGCTCTCTTCTCGAGCCGTTCGACTTCGAAAAGCGCTCTTGGGTTCCCTATAGCGGCTGGCCCATCAGCTTCGATGATCTCGAACCCTGGTATGTCCAGGCGCACGCCTGGCTGGATCTCGGCCCTTTCGACTACGAGCCGGGGCGCACCGCCTTGGCGGGGCAACGCTATCTTCCTTTCGCGGCTGATCGAATTCGCCACAAGATGTGGCGTTACAGCCGCCCGCCGACCAATTTCGGCACCGGGTTTCGCACCCGGCTGGAGAACGCGGCATCGCTTGAGGTGCTGCTTAACGCCAATCTCGTCGACATTGTGATGGAGCCATCGGGGCAGGAGGTCGAAAGCTGCAAAATCAGAACGCTTGATGGGAAGACCGCGAGTTTGCGGGCACGCTACGTCGTTCTGGCTTTGGGTGGTCTCGAAAATCCGCGGCTTCTTCTACATGCGAACGGTGTGCAGTCGAACGGAATCGGCAATGACCGCGATCTCGTGGGCCGGTTTTTCATGGAGCACATCAATACCGATGCCGGCCAGGTGATCAGTGATCAGGATGGCTGGGCGCCTGCCTACGATAACCAGGTTCAAAACGACCGGCATCGGCGCGCTTTCCTGATGGCGAGCCGGCAGATGCAGGAAGAGCGACAGATCCTTGGCAGCGCCATTGGTCTCGGCCCGCTCTTTCATGCGCGCGAACGTTCGGTCGCCTATGATTCGTTGCACCGGTTGAAGATGGCCTGGTTGCGCCGGCGCTTTCCGGATGACCTCAGCACCCACATCACCAATCTGATCACCGATGCCGCCGGGCTCGGGGAGGCACTGGCCGAGCGCTTCGATCCAACCGTCTATCTCTATACGGAAGCGGAGCAGGCACCGAACCCTTACAGCCGTGTCACGCTTGGTGACGAACGCGATGCGCTCGGCCTGAGGCGCATCCAGCTCGACTGGCGCCTGACCGAGCTCGACAAGCGCTCCATTCGCGATCTCGCCGTCCTGATCGGTGCGGAATTCGGTCGGCTGGATATGGGGCGCGTCGGTTTGCCGAGGTGGCTTCTCGACGACATGCCCTCGGACGATGATCCGATGCTCGGCGGCTATCACCACATGGGTACCACGCGCATGGCCGCGGATCCGTCTCAGGGTGTGGTCGACGCCGATTGCCGGGTGTTCTCGGCACGAAACCTCTTCATCGCCGGGAGCAGCGTTTTCACGACCGGCGGCGCTGCCAACCCGACCCTAACCATCGTGGCCCTAGCGCTGCGGCTGGCGGATCATCTCGATCGACTGTCGAGCGAAATCGTCCGCGCGGGTTGAGGTCCGGTCGCAGTCTGAGCCATGAGGACTTGAGTCGAGCACGATCAGCGCTGAAGGTCCTTCGTTGCCCGCTGCCAGAGCGGATCGCCGATCGGGATGCACGCTCTATCTCTTTGTTTTACCGCCTATCCTTATCGAGCAGGTAGTTCCACCTGTTCGGGCAAAGCTCTAGGGCTGTCCTTCGTCAACGCGATCTCGTCCTTGAGTTTCCGGCTCCTGATGTCATTTGAAAAGTGTAGACTCCCGGAATCGAAGTCGATGAGTCCGCGCGGCTTTTGATGGTCCGCAATCAGAGCACCGGTCTCGAGATGAAGCTCGGCGGAGTGAAGGCGGAATGACGTTTTTTGGTCAGAAAGGCCGCCGGTGCCAGAAGCGCGGAGCAGCACCGGCGCAGGCGGCAGGAACCCGATCCTGTCCTGGGCGCAGACGCCTGGGCGGTTGGATGTTGCTGACGGGTCTCTGGCTGTCGCTCGCGGCAGCTCCCATGCTCCGGGCGGAAACTTTCCAAGCTGGGGGACTGAGCTTCAGTGATGAACTCGGCGGCTTTCGCCTGATCTCCGCATCCGGCAGCGGCAGCGCCGGCGATCCGATCGTCCTGGTCGAGGAAATCACCGGCATGGGTCCGGCGGTGCTCACCATCCGCCGAAGCGGACCGGTCGATACGCAAACGCCGAGCAGCGGCGTGTTGTTGCGGTCCATAATCAAGGTGGTGGTGAACCGGAGTGCCTGGCGCTGGTCCGGTTTCGATCTGGAGCTGCGTAGTTCCAAAGGCGAGGCCAGCGTCTATAGCGATGGGCTATCCTTCGATCAGACTCGCATCGTGACCGAGCCGCTTCATTCCGATCTTTTTGCCGAGGCGCACAGCGAGGATGAGCCCTTCGATCGACTGCGTTTTGAAAATGGGCGAGTGAAGCCGGACCAAAAAGTGCACCTCGCCTTCAACCTGACCGACATTAATACCAGGCCGATCTTCTTCCTGGCTCAGCAGCCGATCGTGCTGTTGGCCGATGCGAGAAGGCCCTAAGCCGCTGCCGTCCGCAAACGGTCGCTCAAGCGGTTCTTGAGGGCGCCGATATCCGCCTGGATGCCGACGAGCACCGGTACCAGGAATAGGACGAGGAACGTCGTCACCATCAGGCCGAAGACGATGGTGACCCCCATGGGGATCAAGAAGCGCGCCTGCAGGCTGGTCTCGAACAAGAGGGGCGACAGGCCGCCGATCGTGGTCGCCGAGGTCAGGATGACAGCGCGCAGACGCGAACAGGCGCCGTCGATAATGGCCCGGTCGAGCGACAGGCCGTCTTCTTTTCGCAACCGATCGATTGCGCTCACCATGATGATGCTGTCATTCACCAGAATGCCGGCGAGACCCAAAAAGGCGATGATGCTGAGGATCGACAAATCGAAGCCCATCAGGAGATGGCCGAGCACGGCGCCCACCAGGCCGAAGGGAATCACCAGCATGACCGCGAACGGCCGCCAGAAACTGGCGAACACCCAGGCGAGGATGATGTAGATGAGGGCGAGCGCCAGCATGGCGCCGATCCGAATGTCGGCGAAGGTTTCGGCCTGTTCCTCCGCCTTACCGGCAAAGCGATAGTCGAGGCCGTAGCGCTCGGCGATCTCGGGAAGGCCGCCCTCTTGCAGCGCCTCGATCACCTGTTCCTGCCTGATCAGGGCTTCGTCAAGCTCGGCCGTGACCGCGGCGCGTCGAACACCATCCTCGCGCTGGATGCGGGCATAGCCCCTGTCATCCTGGAGACGCGCCACCTCACCGAGCAGGATCTCCTGACCATTCGGGCTTCGGAGGAGAAAGCTTTCGAGTCCGAGACGTGCCGCACCGTCGTCGGTCAGGCTGACGATCACCTCGACCTCCTCGTCGCCGCGCGGAAAGCGCTTGGCGATCCGGCCTTCTAGGGCGTTGCGCAGCTGGCGGCCGACGCTCTCGGTGGTGAAGCCGAGGGCACGACCTCTCGGCGTCAGCTCGATCAGCACCTCCTCCTTGCCGTAAGGAAGGTCGTCATCGATCTGGCTGACGCCGGGCAGCCGCGCGAGCAGTGCGCGCAGTTCGAGCGAGGCCTGTTTCACCCCGTCCAGCGAGGAGCCGCCGCGAAGGCGGATGTCGAGCTCGCGTCCGGGCGGTCCGCCGGCGCGCTCCTTCAAGGTCAGAATCTCGACGCCCGCGATGGCTGGAATTTCTGTGCGCCAAGCCTCGATGAAGTCGCCGATCCTGACCGGGCGCTCATCCGACGTGATCAGCTGAACCCTCAGTGAACCCACATTGTCGCCGGTGAGCCGCTGGCCGCCGGGATTGTCGGTGATAGTCGAGCCGAGCTGCCCGTAGCTCATCACGACAAGGTCGGCGGGGTCGTCGACGAACTCTGCGGTCATGCGATAAAGGGCATCGTCGATGACCTCGATAGCGCGGCCGATCTCGTCGCGGCTGGTGCCGGGAGACATCTGAAGGTTGACTTCGATCGTGTCGGATTCGGGTGCTGAGAAGAAGACGAACCCGACGCGGCCCCCGGTAATGAGGGCGATCGAAAGGATGAAGGCGCCGATCGCCAGGGCTGCAACGGTATAGCGCCAGGCGAGCGCCGTCTCGACCCACCCACGGAAGATGAGGTCGCGAAAGTGATCGAAGCCGCCATTGAACCGCTCGCGCCAGCGGCTCGGGCGTCCGAGATGGCGAAGCGCGCCGCGCATGTGGCAGGGGAGAACGAAGAAACATTCGATCAGGCTCGCGATCAGCACGGCCACGACCACCAGCGGCACTTCACGGACGATGGTGCCGATGATCCCGCCGATGACGAAGATCGGCAGGAAGGAGGCGATGGTGGTGAGCGACGCGCTGGTTACGGGCGCCACCATATGCAGGACGCCCTGCTCCGCCGCGTCGATCGGAGCGAGGCCCTGCTCGCGAAGGGCTGCCGCATGCTCGCCGACCACGATGGCGTCGTCGACCACGATGCCGATCGCCAGCAGCATGGCAAAGAGGCTGATCATGTTGATCGTCTGGCCGTTCAGCCAGAGGATGGCGAGCATGGCCATCAGCGAGATCGGGATGCCGGCGGCGATCCAGAACGCGACCCGGCTGTTCAGGAAGAGAAACAGGATGCCGAGCACCAGGATCAGGCCGCCAAGGCCATTTCGCAGTAGCAGATCGATGCGTTCGCGGATCAGATTGGCGAGGATGTCGTAGACGTCGATATTAAGGGCAGACGGCAGATGGTCTGGACGCTCGGCGAGATAGCGATCGAGCGCATCGGCAGCGTCCAGGGCATCGGAGGTGAGGGCGCGCTGCACCTCCAACTCGACCGCGCGCTCGCCGAAACGCCGCCCTTCGATCTGATCCGCATCGAAGCGCTCGCTGACCTCGGCAAGATCGCCGACCCTGATCTTTTGACC
>JBCCIN010000327.1:0-6119 GCA_039028235.1 Pseudomonadota bacterium | reverse complement strand
CATGGACGACATCAAGCGCATGCCGTCCGAGAGCCACTTCTATTTCACCGAATGCGCCGCCAATTCCGGCATGGAGTGGCGTGGTGCCCAGCTGAATTCCTGCCAGTTCACCTACGGCATGGTCTCGACCGCCCAATGGACTGGCGTCCCGCTCAAATGGCTGCTGGACTATGCGGGCGCCAAGGACGGCGCGAAATGGATCCTGGCCGAAGGTGCCGATTCCGCCGGCATGACCCGCACCATCCCGATCGAGAAGGCGCGCGACGACGTGCTGGTCGCCTTCGCCCAGAACGGCGAGGCCATCCGTCCGGAGCAGGGCTACCCGCTTCGTCTCGTGGTGCCCGGCTTCGAGGGCAATATGTCAATCAAATGGCTCCGCCGCATCGAACTCGGCGACAGCCCCTGGATGACCCGCGAGGAAACGTCGAAATACACCGATCTTCTGGAGGACGGCCGCGCGAGAATGTTCACCTGGGTGCAGGAAGCGAAGTCCGTCATCACCAATCCCTGCCCCGAACGGCCGGTGAACGGCCCCGGCATGTATAAGATCCAGGGCCTTGCCTGGACCGGCCACGGCAAAATCAAGCGCGTCGACGTCTCCACCGACGGCGGCCGCAACTGGCAGACCGCACGCCTGCACGAGCCGGTTCTGCCCAAGTGCATGACCCGCTTCGAAATCCCCTGGGATCACCGGGGCGATGATGCCTTACTTGTCAGCCGCGCCATGGACGAGACCGGCTATGTTCAGCCGAGCATGCAGGAGCTTCAGGCCGTGCGCGGCGTCAACTCCATCTACCACAACAACGCCATGCAGACCTGGCTGGTGAACCCAAGCGGGGAGGTCGAAAATGTCCGCCTCGGCTAGCAGGACGCCTGCTTTCGGTTACTTGACGGTGGCTGCTGGTGCGGTTGCCGCCCTCGTGATGACTTCATCGTTAACGGTTGCGGACGAATCCGCCCTGCCGTTTGGGCGGGCGGCTCTTCCTGAAGAAGTCGCGGCTTGGGATATCGATATCCGTCCCGACGGCCAGGGTTTGCCTGAAGGCTCGGCGTCGGCTGCGGATGGCGAGGAGCTGTTCTACGAGCGCTGCGCCTTTTGCCATGGCGAGTTCGGCGAGGGTGTGGATCGCTGGCCGGTCCTGATGGGCGGCTTCGACACGCTCACCGACGATCGCCCGGAAAAGACGGTCGGCTCCTATTGGCCCCACACATCGACGCTCTGGGACTACATCCACCGCGCCATGCCGTTCGGCGAAGCCCAGAGCTTGAGCGATGAGGAGGTCTACGCGGTCTCCCTCTACGTTCTCTATCTGAACGACATCGTTGAGCTTGACACGGTCTATGACCAGGGCAGCTTTGCCGCGATCGAGATGCCGAATGCGAACGGCTTCTTGATGCCCGATCCAAGGCCGGACACGCCGACGGATGAACCCTGCATGCAGGGCTGTGATGCCCCTGGCGAAATCATCGGCAAGGCGCGTATTCTTGATGTGACGCCCGATCAGGAAGGCGACGGGGTATCGGTGGACTAGAGCTCTTCCTGGACAGGGGAATCCATCTGTTCGACAAGGAAGTGCTGGGAAGCAAAGAGGATAGAGTGCATCCCGATCTCTTTTTGATCTGGATCCACTCGCGGTTTCGGGTTGCGGTCGATGCAGGTGATCAATCAGGAAAGTGCTGCTGGAGCGAACACCTCATTTGGCTCCCGCCGTGAATGCCAAGATCAATGGTATGCCGCGAAACCTTTGGCAGTCGCCGAGGAAACTGTCCGACGTCGTCGTGCCGCTAACGCACGGTCTCGAGGAGGTTCCCATGTTGCTTTTGCTCATCGATCGCAGCCATGGCACCTGAGCAGAACATGTCATCGAGCAGCGCGATCGTTCGACGGACCTTGTCATTGGAGAGGCTGTAGTAGATCTGTTTGCCATCCCGTCTCGTGTCGACCAGATCGTCCTCGCGCAAGCGAGCGAGTTGCTGTGACAGCGTCGGTTGGCGCAGCTCCAGCTTCTCTTCCAGTTCGCTTACCGAATACTCGCCATCCCGCAGAAAACAAAGGATCATCAGGCGATTCGGATTGGCAAGCGCTTTCAGAAAGTCCGCTGCATCACACACCTGCTCTTCAAGATGATCCATTGACCAACCTCTGCACACAACTCTTGGGGCATTCATATTCGAAGATAACAAAATGTAGGGGGGTTTCCAAGCACAGGGAAAATTGCATCCTCGACGCATGAGCGATAGCGGATGTCTTTTTGCGGGCAGAACAAAAACGAGGCATCATTGAGGAGATTCAGGGAGAGTAACGCATGTCGGCCTTAGGCTTCCTATGTCTTGCCGCTTTGGCACTTCTGATGGGCCCGTCGACCGGGTCCGCCGCCGACCTTGCCTATGGCGAATATCTCGCCGGCGAGTGCGTTGCCTGTCATCGTGTCGGCGCAGAGGCAGGCATTCCACCGATCAATGCCCTGCCCGCCCCCTACTTCGTTGAGGCGCTTCGTGAATATCGTGATGGCGAGCGCGATCATGATCTCATGGCCACCGTTGCCCGCTCGCTCGGCGATGCCGAGATGGAGGCGCTGGCCGCCTATTTTGAACAGCTCGAAAACTGATCTCCAAGGATGACATCAGCGCTCCGAGAGCGCACAACAACCAAGAAGGGAGCAAAACCATGATCAACATTTCAAGACGCCGCCTCGGCCAGACAGCCTTGGCAGGATCCGCCGTCCTTGCCGCACCCACCATATTGCGCGCGCAGTCCGCTGGTCGTGTCGTCGTCATCGGCGGCGGTGCCGGCGGCGGCACGGTGGCGAAATATGTCAAGAAAGACGCGCCGGATCTGGACGTCACCCTGATCGAAGCCAATCCGCAATACACCACATGCTTCTACAGCAATCTCTATATCGGTGGCATTCGTGACTTCGACAGCATCACCCACAGCTATGACACCATGGCCGGCAATGGCGTGAACGTCATCAATGCCCTCGCCTCCGGCGTCGACGCGGCGGCAAAGACCGTGACCCTCGAAGACGGGTCGGTGGTCGAGTATGACAAGCTGGTCCTGGCGCCGGGCATCGATTTCAAATGGGATGCCATCGAAGGTTATGACGAAGCTGCAGCCGAGATCATGCCCCATGCCTACAAGGCCGGCCCCCAGTCCACGCTCCTGAAGGACAAGGTCGACGCCATGGCCGAGGGCGGCACCTTCGTCATGGTGACCCCGCCCAATCCCTATCGCTGCCCGCCTGGCCCTTATGAGCGCGTCTGCATGATCGCCAAGCGCTTCAAGGAGAGCAATCCGACCGCCAAGATCGTCATCCTCGATCCTAAGGAGAAGCACTCCAAGCAGGCTCTGTTCCAGGAAGCCTGGGCCAATCACTATGATGGCATGGTCGAATGGGTGCCCGGCGATTTCGGCGGCAAGGTCGCCTCGATCGACGCTTCGGCCATGACGATCACCACCGAGGACGGCGAGGTGTTCGAGGCCGATGCTGCGAACATCATTCCAGCGCAAAAGGCCGGGATGATCGCGGCAGCCGCCGGTGCCACCGACGATACCGGCTGGTGCCCGATCGACCCGCACACCATGGCCTCGACCGTCGTCGACGATGTCTATGTGGTCGGCGACGCCTGCATCCCCGGCGACATGCCGAAATCCGGCTTCTCCGCCAACAGCCAGGCGAAGGTCTGCGCCATGGCGGTCAGGGGTGCTCTGACCGGATCGCAAACCTTCCCGGCGAGGTTCAGAAACACCTGCTGGAGTACGGTCGCCGATGAAGACACCATGAAGGTCGGTGCGAACTACGAGGCCACCGACGAAAAGATCGCCAAGACCGAAGGCTTCATCAGCGAGGTCGGCGAAAGCGCGGATCTGCGCCTCCAGACCCGTGAAGAAGCCGACGCCTGGTATGACAGCATCACGGCCGACATTTTCGGCTGATCGGCGTGTCAGTGGCGCTCTGGCCTTCATGCTGGAGCGCCACCGAGACGAGCCAACGCCGCGTTCCGTTCTATATCGACAAGAGCGGCAAGGTTCACTGCATAGTCTGATTTCAACATTGATAGTGGAGGAATCCGATGGCGAAAGAGCGTGGCATCTGCGAACTCTATGAGCGTGATCCGGAGCGGGCGGACTGGCTGGTCTTCGGGAGGCGGACAGCCGCCGGCCGGCGGGGATTTCTGCAAGGGGCCGGGCTCGCCTCGATGGCGGCGGTCGTCGGTGCGGCCATTCCCTTCAGCAGGAACATGCCGGCTGGCCTGATTCCTTCCGCCCTTGCCGACGAACTCGCTGACTTCAAGATCGAGGGCAAGGATGGCCTGAGCGTCCTGAACGACCGCCCGCTGAACGCCGAGACACCCGCTCATCTCCTGGATGACGCGATCACGCCGACGGCGCGCCACTTCATCAGGAACAATGGCGTGCCGCCTGAGGAAAGCGACCCGGCTGGCTGGACGCTTACAATCGACGGCGACGTCGAAACGCCGCTGGAGCTCACCATCGATCAGTTGAAGGAGCAATTCGAGGTGGTCACCGCGGCGCTTCAGATCGAATGCGGCGGCAATGGTCGAAGCGCCTTCAACCCGCCGGCCAAAGGCAACCAATGGACCGTCGGCGCGGTCGCCTGCTCCGAATGGACGGGGGTGCGCTATGCAGACGTGCTGAAGGCAGCCGGTGTCAAGGACAGCGCCGTTTACACCGGCCATTACGGCGCCGATACCCATCTTTCCGGCGATCCTGAAAAACTGCCGATCTCGCGCGGTGTGCCGATCGCCAAAGCCATGGACCCGAACTGCCTGATCGCGTTCGAGATGAACGGGGCAGCGCTCCATCCGATGAACGGCGCACCCCTGCGTACGGTCTGCCCGGGCTGGCCTGGCTCCTGCTCGCAGAAATGGTTGAACCGCATCCAGATTCGCGATCAGGTCCATGACGGTCCGAAGATGACCGGCACCTCTTATCGCGTGCCCGGCTACAATGTGGCGCCTGGGACTGACGTGCCGGAAGAGGATTTCGAGATCATCGAGTCCATGCCGGTCAAATCCCTGATTACCTTCCCCGAGGCCAACGCCGATGTCAGCGGCCTTGCGAGCGAGGTGCGCGGTCACGCATGGGCGGGCGACCGCCAGGTGGCCAGCCTCGACCTCAGCATCGACTTCGGTGCCACATGGCAAACCGCCTCGCTCGACGATCCGGTCAATCCCCTCGCCTGGCAGAATTGGCGGGCCGACGTGACCTTCCCCGCGGCCGGCTATTTCGAGATCTGGGCACGCGCCACCGACGATGCCGGCATCATGCAGCCCTTTGCCATCAACTGGAATCCTAAGGGCTATCTCAACAACACCATGCACCGCATCGGCGTCACCGTCACCGCATGATCGGGGCAATGGCCTTGAGCAAGCTGGCGATGCTAGTCACCCTGGCCTGGGGGCTGACGCTCCCGGGCCTCCTTCTGGCAGATGAGCAAGCCGACCGCGACGAGGCCCTGCTGGCCAGCCTGCCCGATGGTCCGGGCAAGGAGGAAACTTTCTACGCCTGCCATGGCTGCCATTCCTTCCGGCTGGTCGCGCAGCAGGGACTGTCGCGCAAGCATTGGGAAGAGACACTGGACTGGATGATCGAGGAGCAAGGGATGCCGGAACTCGACGAAGAGGATCGCATCCTGATTCTCGACTATCTCGAAGCCCACTATAATGAAACGCGGACGCCGAACTAGACTTCAATCAGGCTGACGACGATGGCATCTGTTCAGGCGTCGGCCGCCGACATCTCTCGCACCTGCGAGTCGATCCTCGGGCGGCTTCCCTTCATCGAGCCGTCGACCTCGAAATAGGCCATGAGCCTCTTCAGTTTTTCTGCCTGATCTTTCAACGCCTGGGCAGCCGACGTGCTTTCCTCGACCAGAGCCGAGTTCTGCTGTGTCATCTCGTCCATCTTGCCGATCGATCGATTGATGTCCTGAATACCGAGCGCCTGGTCGTTCGAGGCCGCGGCGATCTCGTTGACCATCGTCGAGGCTTCGGTGATCGCCTCGACGATTTCGCCGAGAGCCTCGCCCGTCTGGTTCACGAGCTTGACCCCTTCGTCGATCTGCTCATTGCTACTCAGAATAAGTCCCTTGATG
>JBCCIN010000326.1:0-6128 GCA_039028235.1 Pseudomonadota bacterium | reverse complement strand
GAGAATTTGATAATCTATTGAATCGGGCTAGAAGTGAAGAGGTTGGTTTAAAAATAAAACGGGCGTCAAATGAAGAGAAAGGCCGGTGGTATCGAGTTACAATTGAAGGGATTGATGTCTATACAGCTGCGTTTGATCCTGGGATCGCTTGGCTATTTTCAGCAGACTGTCTTGAAACTGTGAAGTATAGTCGTATTGGTGCTGAAGGACACATGCTCTTATTAGAATACAAGCCAATATCTGATTCGGTCGGGGCACTGAAAGTCATCTTTAAGCAGGCTGCACATTGGAGGCGCCTACCGATTTACGAGATCCAGTTTGCAGCCGTAAGCGATTGACCTATGATGCCGAGCGTTTCTTCCTCTTTTTTTGGTGACAGCTGCAAACAAACCCAGCAAGAATGCTGGCATTGTTGCCTTGATTTGATCGGATCAATGAGGGTTCATCCGAAGCAATCAGTTATGTGGGCGCCAAACAGCCAGGATATCCCCCAAAAGATCGGTGCGAAGATGAGGAACGAGAAGTGTGCCGCTGTGGGGAGCAGGGTGGAGAACAGCATCGAGGTGGCCCAGAGGCCATCGCCCAGGGGCTGCGTCGCGGCGGCGCAGAGATAGTCGCCGATCTGGAAGATGGATTCGCCGGTAAACCACAGAAGGAATGCATTGAAGGCTTCAATGACGCGGGGGATCGCCCAGGCGAGGCCGATCAGGCAGGCGACGGCGAAGCCGCCGTCGATTACGATGTCTTTCAGGTAGTGGGCGGCGCGTTTCCAGCTTGGATAGCCACGCATTTTTGAGATCGTCAGGAGATTGTCGCCGAGCCAGCGGCTGACCTGCCAGGAGGCCCAGTCGAAGAGCGCGTTGATGAAGGGTAGAAGCAGAAAAAAGAGAAGAAACGTGGCGCTGAACGTGTTTGCCGCAGCACCTTCGGCTCCGGCTAAGGCTACGGCTAAGGCCAGCGGCAGGCCGAGGCCTATGTAGAAAATTGCGAAGAGGGTGGCCCCAACGCTCAACGGCAGCAGCAACTTTGCCTTCTGTCGATGTGTGCTTGGGAACCGTTGCCATAGATTTCGGTCCAGCCAATCACTGGCGGCCTTATCGATCCTCTCCTGATTACGGACGAGATAGAATAGGCCTGCGCCTATCAGCAGAAGGTAGGCAACCAAGGCGAAGCGCTGCCAGGCAGACATACTCCCCGGTTGCGGCAGGAATTCGAACGCGCCGACGGTGCCCGTTCCTCCGAACAGCCAGGAGACGAGGAAAAAGACGAAAGGGTAGATCATGGCGAGCGTGAGGCACCAGTTGAGACTCCCGCCCCAAGCGCCAGGATCGCCGTCTTCAGGCATGAGGCGCGCGCGTTTGCCCATCCAGCCGTTCAGCGCATCGAGGGCGATTTCCAGCGTTCGCAGGTAGGCGGTGAGCGGCCCCGGTGCCGTCAGCGCCCTTGCCGCTTTGTCTTGAATGGGAGGTTCGTTTTCGAGGCGGGCTTTGTAGCCGCCATAGCCGAACAGCGCCAGCCAAAGAGCGAAGAGCCCGACGAGGAATCCGCCGGCAGCGAAGATCAAATTGAGCGTATCACCATCAAGCGACAAAATTCGCACTCATCTACACTGTATTTACTCGTCGACGGCACCATAGGGTCGCGTTCGTTCGGGTCAAGCCGACCACCACTGTTCCATCGGGGGGGCACCTCCACCCCTCCCACCCACCAGCGCATCGAAGTCCCGCCCGGCGCGGCTCGCGCCTGCGACCGGTTGGCGTCTTGCTTTGCTGCAGTGCGGTGTGCTAAGCGGGCGGTGACTGAATGGGGGACCGCGGGGATGCTGGGTTTTCGCGTGTTTTCATAGATTTTACCCAGGACTGGGGAAGCGTTAAGCGTGGCTGCATCAACTGAGGCGTCCGGGCTGGCCGGGCGCTATGCCGGTGCGTTGTTCGATCTGGCGAAAGACGGGAAGGCGCTCGATCAGGTTCAGGCGGATCTGTCGGGGCTGAAGGGGCTGCTCGATGAGAGCACCGATCTCCGGCGGCTGATCGAAAGCCCGGCGATTTCCAAGGACGATCAGGTCAAGGCGTTGACCGCGGTGGCCAAGAAGGCCGGCGCTTCCGAGCTGGCGACCAAGTTTCTGGGGCTGCTGGCGGCGAAGCGCCGGGCGTTCGTGCTGCCGGATGTGATCGATGCCTATGGCGCACTGCTCGCCGACGAGAAAGGCGAGGTGCAGGCCGAGGTGGTTTCGGCCATGGAGCTGACCGACGCGCAGGCCGCTGACGTCAAAGCGAAGATTTCGAAGTCGGTCGGCAAGACCGTGACCATGACACAGAGGGTGGACCCCTCGCTGCTTGGCGGGCTGGTGGTGCGCGTGGGATCGCGCATGATCGACGCCTCGCTCAAAACGAAACTGCACCAGCTCGAGCTGGCGATGAAAGGGGCTGCCTGATGGACATTCGTGCTGCTGAAATTTCGGATATTCTAAAGCAGCAGATCGCTGATTTTGGAACCGAGGCCGAGGTCACCGAAGTTGGTCGGGTGCTGTCGGTCGGTGACGGTATCGCCCGCGCTTATGGTCTCGACGAGGTTCAGGCCGGCGAGATGGTCGAGTTCGAGGATGGCACGCGCGGCATGGCGCTCAACCTCGAAACGGACAATGTCGGTATCGTGATCTTTGGCGATGACCGCCACATTAAAGAAGGTGACACGGTCAAGCGCACCAAGGCGATCGTGGACGTGCCGGTGGGCAAGGGGCTTTTGGGCCGCGTCGTCGATCCGCTCGGCAATCCGCTCGATGGCAAGGGTCCGATCGAGGCAGCGGAGCGCCGGCTCGCCGAGGTCAAGGCGCCCGGCATCATCCCACGCCAATCCGTGCATGAGCCGATGCAGACCGGCCTTAAGGCGATCGACAGCCTGATCCCGATCGGCCGCGGCCAGCGTGAGCTGATCATCGGCGACCGCCAGACCGGCAAGACCGCGATCGCGATCGACACCTTCATCAATCAGAAGCCGGTCAATGCCGGGGACGATGAGAGCAAGAAACTCTACTGCGTCTATGTCGCCGTCGGTCAGAAGCGCTCCTCGGTCGCGAAGGTGGTGAAGATCCTCGAAGACGCTGGCGCCATGGAGTATTCGATCGTGGTCGCCGCGACCGCGTCCGAAAGCGCCCCGCTGCAGTTTCTGGCGCCTTATGCCGGCTGCACCATGGGCGAGTATTTCCGCGATAACGGCATGCATGCGCTGATCGTTTATGACGATCTTTCGAAGCAGGCGACCGCCTATCGCCAGATGTCCCTCCTTCTCCGCCGCCCGCCCGGCCGTGAAGCGTTCCCGGGCGACGTCTTCTACCTGCATTCGCGTCTTCTCGAGCGTGCGGCGAAGATGAATAAGGAACTGGGGGCGGGCTCACTGACGGCGTTGCCGGTGGTCGAGACCCAGGCGAACGACGTGTCCGCCTATATCCCGACCAACGTGATTTCGATCACCGACGGCCAGATCTTTTTGGAGACCGACCTCTTCTATCAGGGCATTCGTCCTGCGGTGAATGTCGGCCTTTCGGTGTCGCGCGTGGGATCGGCCGCCCAGATCAAGGCGATGAAGCAGGTGGCCGGCAAGATCAAGCTGGAGCTTGCGCAGTATCGTGAGATGGCGGCGTTCGCGCAGTTCGCGTCCGACCTGGATGCGGCGACCCAGCGTTTGCTCGCCCGAGGCGCGCGTCTGACCGAGCTCCTGAAGCAGCCGCAATATCAGCCCATGGCGGTGGAGATGCAGGCGGCCGTGATCTATGCGGGTGTGAACGGCTATCTCGACGGCGTCGGCACGACCGATGTGGTGCGCTATGAGAGTGGGCTGGTGAGCAAGCTCGAATCGGATGGTGGCGATATTCTGAAAGCCATCCGTGAGGAGGGGGCGATCAGCGATGATACCGAGGGCAAGCTGAAGTCTCTCGTTTCGTCTTACACCGAAGGCTTTGCTTGAGCGCTGATCCATGGCTTCTCTGAAAGAACTCAAGAATCGGATCGGCAGCGTCAAGCAGACGCAGAAGATCACCAGCGCGATGAAGCTGGTGGCGGCGTCCAAGCTGAAAAAGGCGCAGGAGCAAGCCGAGGCGGCTCGCCCGTTTGCCGAGCGCATGTCCGGCATGCTGACCAACCTCGCCGCGGGCGTCGCCGACAAGTCGAACGCGCCCAAGCTGCTTGCCGGCTCCGGCGAGGACAAGGTGCATCTCCTGATCGTCGCTACAGCGGATCGCGGTCTTTGCGGCGGCTTCAACAGCTCGATCGCACGCGGTGCACGGAAGAAGATCGCGGAGCTCGAGGCCGAGGGAAAGACCGTCAAGGTCCTCTGTGTCGGCCGCAAGGGGCGGGATCAGCTTCGGCGCGATCATGCCGATAAGATCGCCGAGACGATTGACGGTGTCGGCAAGGCGAAGCTCTCCTACGAGGAGGCTGCGGCGATCGCGCTCAAGGTCGAGCAGATGTTCGAGGCGGGTGAGTTCGACGTCTGCACGATCGTCTACAACCAGTTCAAGTCGGCGATTACGCAGATCCTGACGTTGAAACAGCTGATCCCTGTGGAGACACCTGAGGAAGACGAGGCGGACAGCTCGGACGTCAAGGCGGTCTACGAGTTCGAGCCGGAAGAGGATGCTATTCTGGAAGAGCTGCTGCCGCGCAATCTGGCGGTGCAGATCTATGGTGCGCTCACCGAGAATGCCGCCTCCGAGCAGGGTGCGCGCATGTCCGCGATGGACAATGCGACGCGCAATGCCGGTGAAATGATCAACAAGTTGACGTTGGTCTACAACCGGACCCGCCAGGCGAAGATTACCAGTGAGCTGATCGAAATCATCTCGGGCGCAGAAGCCCTATAACCAGGACCGGGATCCGTCGCGGATAGCGTGGACGGATAGACGAGGTCTGACAGAGACCTCGGAGACGGAGACGAGGGAAAAGAATGGCGACGCAAGAGAATGTTCAAACCGGCAAGGTTTCCCAGGTCATGGGCGCCGTTGTGGACGTGCAGTTCGACGGGCATCTGCCCGAGATCCTGAATGCGCTCCACACCGAGAATCAGGGCAACCGTCTGGTGCTTGAAGTAGCGCAGCATCTGGGCGAGCAGACTGTACGCACGATCGCCATGGACGGCACCGAGGGCCTGACCCGCGGCCAGGACGTGATCGACACCGGCGAGCCGATCGCCGTGCCCGTCGGCCGCGAGACGCTGGGTCGCATCATGAACGTGATCGGCGAGCCGATCGACGAGCGCGGCCCGGTGAATGCCAAGGCGTCGGCCCCGATCCACGCACCTGCCCCTGAGTTCGTCGATCAATCCACCGACACCGAGGTGCTGGTGACCGGCATCAAGGTCGTCGATTTGCTGACCCCCTATCCGAAGGGCGGCAAGATCGGCCTCTTCGGTGGTGCCGGTGTCGGCAAGACCGTCTTGATCATGGAGTTGATCAACAACGTCGCGAAGGCCCATGGCGGTTTTTCGGTGTTTGCCGGCGTCGGCGAGCGGACCCGCGAGGGCAACGACCTTTATCACGAGATGATCGAGTCGAACGTCATCGACCTCGAGGATCAGACAAAGTCCAAGGTGGCGCTGGTCTACGGTCAGATGAACGAGCCTCCGGGTGCCCGTGCCCGAGTGGCGCTGACCGGCCTGACCGTTGCCGAGCATTTTCGCGATGCCGAGGGTGCCGACACCCTCCTCTTCGTCGACAACATCTTCCGCTTCACCCAGGCTGGTTCGGAAGTGTCCGCTCTCCTCGGCCGTATTCCTTCGGCGGTGGGTTACCAGCCGACGCTCGGCACCGACATGGGCGGTCTGCAGGAGCGCATCACCTCGACCAACAAGGGCTCGATCACCTCGGTGCAGGCGATTTACGTGCCGGCCGATGACTTGACCGACCCGGCACCTGCGACCGCGTTCTCGCATCTCGATGCGACCACCGTGCTGTCTCGTCAGATCGCCGAACTGGGCATTTACCCGGCCGTTGACCCGCTCGACTCCACCTCGCGCATCATGGAGCCGGGCGTCGTCGGCGATGAGCACTATGCGGTCGCCCGTCAGGTGCAGGAGACCCTCCAGCGCTATAAGGGCCTTCAGGACATCATCGCCATTCTCGGCATGGACGAGCT
>JBCCIN010000325.1:0-6129 GCA_039028235.1 Pseudomonadota bacterium | reverse complement strand
CGATGCCGCCTGTCGTGAAGACGTAGTCATGCTTCGCCCGGCAGCTATTGACCGCGTCGACGATCTCCTGCTCGTCGTCCGGCACCACCCGCGCCTCGGCGAGGCGCACACCGATCTCACCGAGTTTCTTGGCCAGATGGGACAGATTGGCGTCGACGGTTCTGCCTGAGAGGATTTCGTTGCCGATGATGATCAGGCAGGCGGTGACGGTTTTCTCGGCCATAGCGCTTTCCCGGCGGTGCGTATCGTGCTCGACCATTGGAAGCTAACGCAATCGTCGGCATCAAGCCAAGGCAAGTGAACGGCGCGGGCCGTGTCTGCCTGCATTGTCGCGGCGATGGGGTTTCGCTAGGTTGCGGCATGCAGTGGCCAAGCCCCCTAATCAAAGGACGCCTCATCAAGCGCTACAAGCGCTTTCTCGCCGACGTCGTTCTCGAAAACGGCGAGGAGACGACGGTGCATTGCCCGAACCCTGGGCGCATGCTCGGGCTCGACCATCCTGACGAGGTGGTATGGCTGTCGCGTTCGAAGAACAAGGCACGAAAGCTGCCGCTCACCCTGGAACTGGTGGAGGCGGACGGGGGGCTGGTGGGCATCAACACCATGCATCCGAACCGCATTATGGAGGAAGCGATCCGCGCCGATGCCGTGCCCGAGCTGGCTGGCTATCAGCGCATTCGGCGCGAGGTCGCGTACGACAATGGCTGCAGGATCGATCTGCTTCTAGAGGCGGATGATCGCCCGCCCTGCTATGTCGAAATCAAGAACGTCCATTTGAAGCGCGATGCCTGGGCCGAGTTTCCGGATTGCATCACGGCACGCGGGGCTAAGCATCTGGGCGCATTGAAACGACAGGCCGCCTCTGGCGCGCGCGCGGTGATTGCTTATGTGGTACAAAGGTCGGATTGCAATGCGTTCTGCTTGGCTGCGGATATCGATCCGGTCTATGCGGCCGCGTTCGATGATGCGCTGAAGGGCGGAGTCGAGGCGCTTTGTCGGGACTGCTCGATCGGTCTGGACGAAATAGTTCTGGCATCCTCCTTGCCGATCGATATATAACCTATGGTTGAAATGTCATGCAAGATCAGGTGAAGATGAGAGATCGCGCCGAGCGCAGCGGGCAAATTCCGATCCACGGGGCAGTGGCCTTCGAGGGCATGCGCCGTGCCGGCAGGCTGGCCGCGGAAACTCTCGACATGATCGGTGACCATGTGCGTCCGGGCGTCACCACGGACGAGCTGAACCGGATCTGCCATGAGTTCATCCTGGATCACGGGGCGACGCCGGCTCCGCTCGGCTATCGCGGCTATCCCAAGGCTACCTGCATCTCGCTGAACGAGGTCGTCTGTCATGGTATTCCCAGCGCCGCCAGGCTGGCGAGGCGCGATATCCTGAACATCGACGTGACGGTCATCCTCGATGGCTGGTACGGCGACAGCAGCCGCATGTATTTCGCCGACGAGCCGGTGACCCAGCGGGTCAAGCTCTGCCAGACGACGTTTGAGGCACTATGGAAGGGCATCGAGGCGGTGCGCCCCGGCGCCACGCTCGGCGATCTCGGCCATGCGATTCAGAGCTTCGTCGAAGCCCGCGGCTTTTCCGTGGTGCGCGATTATTGTGGCCATGGCATCGGCCGCGTGTTCCACGATGCGCCGAGTATCCTTCATTATGGCAAGCCGGGCACCGGGGCCGTTCTGGAGCCGGGCATGCTGTTCACCATCGAGCCGATGGTCAATGTCGGCACCTATGAGTGCAAGCTGAACAAGCGCGATGGCTGGACGGTCACGACCAAGGATGGCAAGGCATCCGCGCAGTTCGAGCATACGGTCGGTGTGACCGAAGACGGTGTCGAGGTGTTCACGCTGTCGCCGGCGGGGGCTCATCATCCTCCATGGTAGAACCTGCCCTCCCGTCGACATCCACCGCGCTGGCGGGGGCAGGCCTGCATATCGCTCGTGATCCACGAGGGGATGCACATGGCGCCTATGTGGTGAGCGGCAATACCTTCCATCACAAGGAAACACTGAAGGCCCATGGCGGCCGCTGGAGCAAGAGCCGCGGTGCCTGGGTGTTCGATGACGCCGCCATGATCGAACGCCTTTGCCAAGCTTTCGATGACAACGGTAGGGTAGAGGCTGCGCCAGGCTTCGCCGAAGCCCCAATCCTCTTCGACACCTCCATGTCGAGTCCCGCCAAGTCAGCATGGCCCGCGTCGGGCAGGCCTGCGCAAGGCCCGCATTATCATGGGCATCGCGAGCGGCTGCGTGCTCGATTTCGCGAGAGCAGCGGCGAGGGCATGCCGGACTATGAGCTGCTCGAGCTACTGCTGTTCTTCAGTATCCGCTATATCGACGTCAAACCATTGGCCAAGCGACTGCTGGACGAATTCGGCTCGCTTGGCGGCGTGCTCGCCGCGGCGCCGGAACGCCTTGAGGCGTCGATCCGAGCGGACAGCGGCTCGCAGGCCGAGCGCATCAGGACCGATTGCCAGTTCACCGTCACCCATCTGAAGGTAATGCAGCGTCTCCTCGAGCGTGTGCTCGCCGAGGACGTGAAGGCGCGGCCGGTGCTCTCTTCCTGGCAGGCGCTGCTCGACTATCTGAAGGTGGCACTCGGCCACGAGCCGATCGAGCAGTTCCGGGTGCTGTTCCTCGACAAGAAGAACATCCTGATCCGCGACGAGGTGCAGCAACGCGGCACCGTCGATCACACACCGCTCTACCCGCGCGAGATCACGAAACGCGCCCTCGAACTCGGCGCGTCCGCCATTATCATGGTGCATAACCACCCGAGCGGGGACCCGACCCCGTCGCGGGCTGATATCGAGATGACCCGGCAGGTCGAGGCCGCCCTCGCGCCAATCCGGATCAGCCTCCACGACCACCTGATCATCGGCAAGGACCGCCATCTAAGCTTCAAAAGCGAATCCCTCCTCTAGGTGGCACGGCCACCTCGTCGACGTCGACCGTTGTCGCCTCGCTCGCGGCTATGCGGTCGTATCCCAGCGACGAGGCGCTCAGACCTGAGCTTCGGAGATGACCACGCGATCTAAGTCAACGGTGCAGGCCGCGCCTGCCCAGGCGTCGAGGTCGGCGAGGGCTCGCCTCGCCATAGCGGGCTTGCGCTCACGCTTCTTGGTCTTTTCGGCAAGCGGTGGAAACAGGCCGAAGTTGATGTTCATCGGCTGGAAGGTCGAGGCGTCGGCACCCTTGGTGATATGGTTGAGGAGCGCGCCCATCGCTGTGGTCGGCGGCGGTGCGGCGATCGGCTGCCCAAGTGTCTGGGCGGCGGCGAAGCGTCCGGCCATAAGGCCGACGGCGGCGCTCTCGACATAGCCTTCGCAGCCGGTGATCTGGCCGGCAAAGCGGATGTGAGGGCGGGATTTCAGGCGGAGTTCGCCATCCAGCAGCTTCGGACTGTTGATGAACGTGTTTCTGTGAAGGCCGCCGAGTCTCGCAAACTCGGCACTCTCCAGGCCGGGTATCGTCCGAAAAATCTTCTTCTGTTCGCCATAGGTGAGCTTGGTCTGAAAGCCGACCATGTTGAACAGCGTGCCGAGCGCGTTATCCTGACGAAGCTGCACCACGGCGTGGGACTGGCGACCCGTCCTCGGATCGGTGAGTCCGACCGGCTTCATCGGGCCGAAGCGCAACGTTTCCCGGCCGCGTGCCGCCATCACCTCGATCGGCAGACAGCCTTCGAAATAGGGTGTGGACGTCTCCCAATCCTTGAAGTCGTGACCCTCGCCTTCGAGGATGGCGTCGATGAAAGCGTCGTACTGCGCCTCGTCGAGCGGGCAGTTGATGTAGTCGGCGCCCGATCCGCCCGGGCCTGGCTTGTCATAGCGGGACTGAAACCAGGCGACATCGAAATCGATGCTTTCCCGATAGGCGATTGGCGCGATCGCATCGAAGAAGGCGAGCGCTTCCTCCCCGGTCGCTTCACGGATGGACTGGGCGAGCGGTGCGGATGTCAGCGGGCCGGTGGCGACGATGTAAAGGCCGCTGTCCGATGCCGGCAAGGCGTCGATCTCGTCCCTGACGATGGTGATCAGAGGCTCGGCCTCAAGCGCGGTCTCAACCGCCGACGCGAACCCGTCGCGGTCGACTGCGAGCGCGCCGCCGGCCGGTAGCTTGTGGGCATCGCCAGAGGACATGATGAGCGAGTCGAGCCGGCGCATCTCCTCGTGAAGGAGGCCGACCGCGTTGTTCATCGCATCGTCGGATCGAAAGGAGTTGGAGCAGACCAGCTCGGCCAGCGTCCCGGTCTTATGCGCGTCAGTGGCGCGAACCGGGCGCATTTCGTGAATCGTGACGGCGACACCCGCTTTCGCAAGCTGCCAAGCCGCTTCGCTGCCGGCAAGGCCGCCGCCGATAATGTGCACGGACATCAGGGGTTCCCATGAAGACGATAGCGACGGTCATCCACATGACCGCCTGCAATCGGGCACGTCAAGACCATCAATCCCCATTTGTGCCCTAGCTCAAGACGTGAAAGGGTCGCCAGTGCTGGAAATCTCGAAGTGAACTCTCGGATCGAGAAAATTGCGCAAGTCTATGATCAGTCAAATCAAATAAAAATTTGAAATAACACCTAAGAAAATGTCAAAATAAAAATCCTCGTTCCCAATGTATTTTGTTATAGTTGACCTTTTTATTTGATTAACTCAAGGTTTTTTCAGCTTGTCCTAAATAATCGCTTTGAGGTTGCAGTTTCGACAGTGTCGGCATTGTTCTTCATTGCGTCCGGCAGTCGAAAATCCGGAGGGGATGGTCAATGCCAATGTGGATTGTTCGGGGTTTCTGCTTAGGAGTGTTGACGTTTGCGATTGCCGGCTTCGCCACACCGGCCGCAAAGGCCGACGAGGCTGGCAGTACAGATTTCAAGTTCGGACGCTTGTTCCCGGATCTTGAGCCCCATAGCGCAGCGAATACAGCACTGCGCGATATCGGGCTGTCATCCTACGACAAGGACTTTCCGGCCTACATGGAGGACTCGCAGTTTCGCGGCACCGACAATAACTCGAGTATTCCCGTCGGCCACACCTATGTTGGTCAGTTGCTGACCCACGACATTGCCAAGGATGAGGTCTCCAAGCTCGACAAGACCTTCGAGCCCGAAGCGCTCGACAATCGGGTGACGCCTTGGATCGATCTCGACATCATCTATGCGCATGGGGAAAAGACGGCCGCACGCGATCCGACCGATCCAGCCAAGCTGCTGCTCGGCAACGATATCGGCAACGAGCGCGACTTTCCGCGCGACGCTGAAGGGCGTGCGCGTATTCCAGACGATCGCAACGATCAGAACAACAACCTCGCGCAGCTGACCGTTGTGACCATGCAGTTTCACAATGTCATGGTCGATCGACTGCGTGCGGAGAATGCCGAGGCGGGCGCGGATGAACTGTTCGATCAGGCCCGGAAGCTCACGGTCGCCCATTGGCAGGCGCTGACGCTGACCGATTTCCTGCCGACGTTCGTGCAGCAGGGCATGATCGACGACATCATGGCCAACGGACCGAAATTCTATCACGATGATATGGCCAAGCAGGGCATCATCCCTGTCGAATTCTCGGCGGCGGCGTTTCGTTTCGGCCATTCCATCGTGCGCGGTCGCTATACGTTGAATGAGAACGAAAATGCCGACCGGGTTCGCCTGTTTCCCTTGAGCGCCAAGGAACTTGAGCGCAGCCTGGTCGGCCATCGTCCGATTGCCAGCGAACGCCAGATCGATTGGGACCGCTTTTTCGACTTCGAGTCGTCGATCCAGGGCGATCTTGACGACGACGAAGATCAGTTCAAAGGTCTGCAGGTCAGCCGGAAAATCGACCGGTTTCTGGCGAGGCCTATGCTGCGCATTCCGAAGTTCGTCATGCTCGGTCGCGACGTGCCGGCGGATCTTCTGAAGGAGGAACTGCTGCCTGATCGCGAGGTCCTGAGCCTCGCATCGCTCAACCTTCAGCGCGGCAAGACGCTGGGTCTTGCCAGCGGGCAGGCAGTTGCCCGCGCCATGGGCGCGACGCCGATCAGCAATCGGGAAATGGGGCTCTGCACGAAGCCCGAGGACTGCCCTGAATGGGGCTATGTCTGGACCGAGAGTGACGACGAGGCACCGTTGTTCCTTTAT
>JBCCIN010000324.1:0-6171 GCA_039028235.1 Pseudomonadota bacterium | reverse complement strand
TGCAGCCGCCAGGTCCCTGCCGGCGCTGCCAGCATCTCCGCCCGCTGACTGCTGACGGGCCAATGCAGCTTTGGCCTCAGCGAGTTCTTTGTCGCGGTTGGAGAGGTCGCCTTCGAGACTGCCGACTCGCTGCTCCACATCAGCAAATGCGCTGATTTTGCTTTGGTGCTCGCGCCGCAACTCTTGAAGACTTGCTTCATGGGTTTCGGCAAGACGCTGAGCTTCCGCGGCTGAAGTTTCGAATTTGGTCCGCGCTTCGTTGGCCTGATTGACCTCGCCGGCAAAGCGGTCTCGTTCGCTCTCGACCTCGCTCAGCTTCGAACGCCACCGGGCGTCAAGATCCTTGATCTCGGTCTGAAACCGAGCATTGCGCAGGAGCCAGCCAATGACAAACCCCAGCAGCGCCGCGATCAGAAGGAAGAACAGAATTTGAAAGATCAGGTAGCCCAATTTGCCTCTCCTTAAGGTCGGTTATCAGGGTTTGCTTTATCCGCCCCTGATTGTTGGTCCGTACCGTCCCCGTCTATGCCCGTCTTTTGGTTGGCCGGCTTGCTTACTCAGGGCTTGGTCGTCCCGTCTTGAACGACGCGCACGCCCCAGACGGCGGCAACCGCGTCGACAGCCTGCTGCGCAACATCGCCGTCCGCGGCCTCGCCGGTCAGAGTTACGTCTCGTCCACTAACATCGACGGCCGCCCAGCTCTGACCAACCGCCTGGAGTTCTTCCTGGCTTCTCTCAGACAGATCGTCCTCGATCCATCCTCCTGCCAGGACAATGGTGAGCAAAGCGAGCAAGACGAAGCCGAGGAGGCCAAGTCCCAGTATTGTTGTTTCCTTCATTGACCAACCCCAGGCATATCGTTGTTTCTTATCCCATGCCTACCTGTCTGCCCCCAAATGCTTCTTGGCCGAAGCATCGTCGCGCCGATGGCGGCTTGAATGATCCTAGTCTTAAGGGAACTTTAGGTCAAAATCATGCGAAACTTTAGGAAATAGGTTGAAATCGCACAAGAAATGACATCTCGGCAAATGGCAAGGAGACAGGCCTGCCAATTGTCGGAACGCTTGTTGGTCAGCACGAATTGACGGCCCCAGGCATGCTGCTGGCCGGTGAAAAAGAGCGGGTTTTCAGAACCCCCTAGGGATGTTCAGTGCGTGATGACCGGCGGCAGACTCTTCGCCTGATCGACCCAGCCCGCAACCTGCTTTTCGGAAGGCGTGGCTCTGGTAAGCTTCTTGGCCGCGTTCACTTCCTTCATTTTGGCGGCGAGATTGTCGGATCGACGATTGCGCAATTCCTTGACCGTGTCGACGCCAGCCGCTTCGAGCAACTCGGAAAACTGCTTGCCGATGCCGGAGATGCGCATCAGGTCCGCGAGGTTCGCCCATTTCAGGAGCTGACCATCATCAAGCCCCGTTGCACCAGCGACCTCGCGCCGACCTTTGGCGCTTGCGCAGCGATCGAGCAGCTTTTTGGTATTGGTGATGCCGGCGGCTGAGAGCTTTTTGCCGTAGACCGGTCCGATGCCCTCGATTTCTTCGATCGGATAGTTCATCGCTCACGTCTCCCTGGTTTCATGTGCTGCGGCACGCTCTGAGGTTGATCTTGAGAGCGGCCGCAGCACCGTTGACGTCACTTCTTCAAGAGATCACGGATCTCGGTCAGGAGCTGCACGTCGGCGGCGGGCTCCTCAGGCGCCGGCTCTTCTTCCTTGGCGCGGTTCATCTTGTTCACCGCCTTGACCAGCATGAAGACAGCGAACCCGACCACGATCAGATTCAGAATCGCATTGATAAAGGCACCGATGCCGATGACCGGCGCGCCAGCGTCTTTGGCGGCCTGAAGGTTAGCGTATTCCTCGCCCGTCAGGCTGAAGAAGATCGTGCTGAAGTCGACGCCGCCCATCAGATAGCCGATCGGCGGCATGATCACGTCTTCGACCAGCGAACCGACCATGGCGCCGAAGGCAGCGCCCAAAATGATGCCGACCGCCATGTCCATGGCATTGCCGCGCAGGATGAATTCTTTGAATTCCTGGATCATGTCTCTACCTCATCTGCCCCCAAATTGGCCAAGGTCTATCGGGCCTTGGCTACAAGCTCTTGACAGGCCGCATCCTGCCCCGGCCCATGATTTTACACAAGCCTCTATGCCCAAAGGCCAAAGCTGCCTTCGTGCCCGACAAGTTCAACGGTCGAGGGTCGATGCCAGGGGCGGCCTCTTGCGTCACCCCGGAAACAGGAATTCACGGCCAATCTTGACCCGCTGCTCACCGTCATAGGCTATGACGTCGGCGGTCGCGTAGGTTTCGCCCCAAAGCTCGGGCAGATAGGAGCCGGTGCCGATGAAGTCGATCGGTGCTCGAACGCTGGCCATCAGCTTACATTTCTTGGGGCTGAAGCCGGAGCTAGCGATGATCTTGACCTTATCGAAGCCAGCGTCGTCCAGGGTCTCGCGCATATGGAAGATCGCCGCAGCGGTGACGCCGGTACCTGTGAGCCAGCGAAGCTCGGTTTCCGTCCGATAGGTGCGGATGGCATGCGACGCGTGGCGATCCAGGACCGCATAAGACGCCGCCGTGTCCAGATCCTCGATGAAGCGGCCGCCATGGGTGTCGATGCGCACGCCGAGCCGGCCTTCTGCCGCAAGATCGGGGAAGCGCCGGCAGACGGCGAGACTGTCGGTGACTTCCTTGCCGAAATAGTCGACCAGCACATAGAGCGGATCGTCAGGAAAGGTCTCGTGAAACATCTCGGCAGCGCGCAGGGTCGATCCGGCATAGCCGATCAGGGCATGCGGCATGGTGCCGAGGCCTTTCTCGTTGCCGAAATAGTGAGCCGTCGCGTCGGTGGCATTGCCGATGAAGCCTTTGGCATCGGTTTCGCGCTGCGCCTTGGTCGAACCGACGCTCGCGGCATAAGCCATCATATCAGCCATGTCAGCGCCTGCGCAGTGGCGCGCGTCCATGGCGATGAAGCTGACATAGGGAAGGTCGGTGCACATGAGAAACGCGTTGAAGGCGGCGACGCAGGGGGGACCAAGGCGCTGCAGGAAGACGGTTTCCAGATCGACCAGATGCCGGAATGGACCGGTGATGTACATCAGCGGCTCGCCGGCACCGACCCAATCGCCTTCGTCGAAGCGCATCTCGATGTCAAAGTCGACACCGCGGGCCGCCGCCATGTCCTTCAGCCAGCCGACCGCCAGCCTCGGCGTGAAGATGACCGGGCGGCGCATGAAGACTGCGTAGGTTACCTCGCAATCGTCGAACCGGCCGACGATCTCCCGTGTCTTAAGAAAATACTTGTCGGTGAAGTCTTTGAGATCAGCTTCGCTCGGCCCCATCGCCGGCTCTCCACTTGCCGTCCTTCCTTAACCCGATAGGCGCTTGATGCGCTCAAGGCAACCCGTCTCGAAATGCGCTCAGTCGTCGGAATCCGCCGCATCGGAACGGATGCCGCGCTTAAGGTGCGAGCAATCGCTCGGCCTGACCCTATCAAGATTGCGCTTGTCGGCCGGGACGTTGCAGTCGTTGACCCGTTGCGGGTCAGCGGCCTTGCTTCCCAGGCGCTCCTTGGCTGTGGCCACAGCCTCTCTGCCCACGAGCGCCTTGTCCTCGGCTGCTTGAAGCGGGCCTGTCGCAACAAGCACCAGCATCGCAATCATATAGTCTCGACGCATGGGGCATCGCTCCAGCCTACCCATTCGATCGGTAATGGTAGCGGTAGACCTCGCGAAAGCCGAGCTTTTCGTAGAGGCGAACGGCCGGCAGGTTTTCGGCGACCACTGCCAGCCACGCGGTGGTAGCGCCCTGCTGACGACTCCAGGTAAAGAGTTGTCCGAGCAGCTTCTGCGCAAGACCTTGCTGCCTCTTTTCCTCGACAGTCAGAACCTCGAACAAACCGGCCAACTCGGCGTCGACGACAATCAGAGCCAGCGCATCGAATGTCTCGCCATTGCCGATCGACGCGTAGCCGGCCTTAGGCACGAGACGATCGAGCATGGTTTCGAGCGTTGCGAGATGCGTCGAATCGGATCCGTCGATCCGATAGCAGCCTTCGAGCCATGTTCGATTCGGTCGCGTCACGATGACGACTTCGTCAGCATCTGGCTGGTCAGTTCGATCGCCGAGGTCGGCGTCGTCACAGGCCATGACGATGGTTTCGTCGAACCGCCGCCAGCGACGGCGGTCCAACCTGTCATCGAGGGCAGGGGAAGCGAGAGGCGAAAGGCGAAAGATCGCGGGCTGACCATGCTCTCGATAGATGGCCTCGACGCCGTCGATGCGTCTGTTCAACTCCGCATCATCCGCGGCTAGACAGGTTACCGAATTGGAACGCTTGGTAACGCCGTCAGCCAGCCGGATCACCCAATCGCCATCGAAGGCGACCGAGAGGGCGGGCCAGGAGGTGAGCATCGACCTTTCCAACCGGGCAACGACGTCCAAGTCCACCGAGGCCATGGTTTGGCCTGGCCTCAAAGGGGGCGGTTCGTGGCGACGTCGCTTCGGATGTCCTTGGCGTAGCAATAGAGACGCAGACGCTCTGCTGCAAACTCCAGGGCGGCGGAGATGTCGGGCGTTTCGCCAAAGCCGATGATCACCATCAGAAGCTCGTCGGTGTCCATCGAGATCAGCGTACGCTCACTGTCGCTGGTCGGGCTGCCGAAGGGACCGGCACCATCGACGAAGACCGGGAGATTCTCTAGGTTCAGCCGGCCTCGGCCGATTGCCTTGTAGCCCTCATCGGTTTCGCCCTTCCTGAACACCACCGGCGGCTCGAGTGACTTCGCGTCATAGGCGCCGATCGAGAACCCGGTCTTCAGCGAGATCAGATTGTTGGTATCGACGACATTGTTGATTCGGTAGATCCCTTTACCCTGGGTCAGCCGGCGCATCAAAGCTTCGGCAGAGGGACGATAGCGGCTCGGATCCTTGCCAAGCAGCTTGTAGGCTTTGCGCGTCTCGCCGATCTGTGCGATGTCGCCGACGGTGCCGCCGGAGAGGCTGGTCAGCCGGTCAGCCGCAACCTTGTCCAGCGCCTCGCTGAGCGCCTGTCCTGGCTCGGTGACGGTGACGGCGCAGTGCAGGACACCGAGGGTGACCGGAACATGCGCTTCGGCGAAGGCCTTGCAGACGGCGATATCGAGCATCTAGATCCTCATGCCAAAATCGCCGCGTTCGGGGGCTGCGGCTGGTTCATCCTGTCGACAAGAGCTCGGTGCCGTCGATCGATACGCCGAAACCGCCGAGGCCGACATATTGGCGGGAGCGCGTGGCGAGCAATCTGATCGACGATACGCCGAGGTCGCGCAATATTTGAGCACCAAGGCCGACATCACGCCAGTCCTGTTTGCGACTCTGATCGCTGTTGGTCGGTGGTCCCGATTGTCCGAACTCACCGACGGGCACGCCGGCGGCACCTTCGCGCAGATAAACAAGAACGCCGCGGCCTTCCCGATCGAAGCGCTTGAAAACATCGTCCAGCAATTTGCCACCGCCGAAGACGTCCTCGAGCACGTTTTCCCGATGCAGCCGGGTCGGAACGGCGATCCCGTCACCGACGCCGCCGAAAACCAGCGCCAGATGGTGGATGTCGTCGAAGGGCGTCGAATAGCTGTAGCCTTTGGCTGGGCCGATGTCGGTGGTGATTTCGAACTCGCCGACGCAATCGACCAGCCGCTCGCGCCGCTGCCGATAGGCGATGAGATCGGCGACCGAGATGACCTTCAGATCATGCTCTTGGGCAAAGGTCTGGACTTCGGTACCTCGTTTCACCGTGCCGTCATCATTGACCAACTCGCAGATGACGCCGACCGGCGGAAGGCCCGCCAGCCTTGCCAGATCGACGGCAGCTTCCGTGTGTCCGGAGCGCATCAGAACGCCGCCATCCTTGGCGATAAGCGGAAAGATATGGCCTGGCCTGACGAAGTCGGCTGCTCCTGCATTGCTGTTGGCGAGCGCGCGCACGGTCGAGCAGCGCTCCTCCGCCGAAATGCCGGTGGTGGTCTCGAAGCGGTAATCGACGGAGATGGTGAACGCTGTGCCAAGCGGCGCGTCGTTGGCGGCGACCATTGGATCGAGATGCAGGCGCTTGGCGTCTTCCGATGACATCGGCGCGCAGACGATGCCGCAGGTGTTGCGGATGATGAAAGCCATCTGCGACGGCGTGG
>JBCCIN010000323.1:0-6181 GCA_039028235.1 Pseudomonadota bacterium | reverse complement strand
ATGCTTTGCAGGATCTCGGCGTCACCGAGGTCGACATGCCAGCGACGCCCCAGGCGGTCTGGCAGCTGATCCAGGCGCATAAGGGAGCCGTGGCGGCGGAATAGGCAGCGAGAGCCGGCGGATTATTGTGCTGTCCCAGCTGATTGGCTCAATACGGCACGCCGGTGATGGTGTTGCTGGTATTGAGCCAGAGACCATCCATGATCATGCTTAAAGTGCTCGATCAGTTCGATGTGCTCCCATGCTCTGTGGCCGTAACCAGCCAATAGCAGGACGATCTATTCGACTGTACGTTCCGCCAAGGCCCCATCCGCCCAAGCGGAATTCAATAGAGTTCGGCGTGGCTCGCGCCTAAAGCACAAGTTCGCTGACCGGATCGATCACGACGGCGCGGTTCATGTCGACTTGCAGCTCCAGCTGCTCGCCGGGCTGTTCGGCATCGTGGGCGTGAAGCTCGGCGGTGACCTCGACGCCGCTGAGCTTGAAGCTGCCATAGGCGCGGGAGCCGGTGGGCTGGATGAGATCGAAGGTCACGGGCAACGTCGCCAGGCCTGTTGGGACTTCGCCTTCGCGCATGCGGGTCAGATGCTCGGGCCGAAGTCCGAGGAGGATATCCTTGCCTTGATGCTGGCGAAGTGCTGCCGATCGTTCCGGCGGCATCGGCAGGCTATTGTCCTCGATGCGGACTTCGATTTCCCCGTCAGTACCTTCGAGTTTGGCCGGGATGAAGTTCATCGAGGGTGAGCCGAGGAAGCCGGCGACGAACTGTGTCCTCGGTCGCTCGAACAGATCGAGGGGTGCTCCCTCCTGCTCAATCTCTCCATCTCTAAGCAGGACAATCCTGTCGGCAAGCGTCATCGCCTCGACCTGATCGTGGGTGACATAAATCATGGTCTTGCCGAGGTCCTGATGCAGCCGCTTGATCTCGGCACGCATCTCGTCGCGCAGCTTGGCGTCCAGATTGGAGAGGGGTTCGTCGAACAGGAAGAGGCGCGCATCACGCACGATCGCCCGACCGATCGCGACCCGCTGACGCTGGCCGCCGGAAAGCTGCCGCGGCAGACGGTCGAGCAGCGCTGCGATGTCGAGCATCTCGGCCGCGTCTTTGACACGCTTGTCGACCTCGGCATCGGCGAACTTCCGAGCTCGCAAACCAAAAGAAATATTGTCGTAGACGGACATGTAGGGATAGAGCGCGTAGTTCTGGAAGACCATGGCGATGTTGCGGTCGCGCGGGCGCATGTCGGTGACGTCCTCGCCATCGATCGCGATCGTGCCCTGATCGATCTGCTCCAGCCCCGCGATCGAACGAAGCAGCGTGCTCTTGCCGCATCCGCTTGGTCCGACGAAGACTGCGAACTCACCCTCCGGGATGTCCAGGCTGACGCCCTTCACGGCGTGGGTGTCGCCGTAATATTTGTGCAGATCGGTGAGCGTCAGCCGCCCCATCAGCGCATTCCCTTTTTCGTTCTCAAGCTAGGCGGCATACCGTGGTTCCTGGCGCGAACGGTCGGAGTCCATGAGATGGTCATACCATCAACCCTTTACGGCGCCGAGGGAGATGCCGCGGACGAGGTAGCGTTGTAGAAGGGCGACCGCGATGAAGATGGGTACGGTGCCAAGCACGCTCATCGCTGCGATCTTGGCCCAGAAATTGGACTGGCCGCCGAAATAGTGGGTGACCTGGACGGGGAAGGTGGTGACGTCGATTCGCGTGAGAACCAGTGCGAAGATGAAGTCGTTCCAGGCGAACATGAAGGTGAAGACGGCGGTGGCGAAGAGGCCTGCGCGCGCCATGGGGAAGACCACCTGCCAGAGCACCTGAAAGCGGGTGAGGCCGTCCACCAGCGCGCTCTCTTCAAGCTCGATCGGGATGTCCTCGATATAGCCGCGCATCATCCAGATGACGTAGGGGAGGTTGAAGGCGGTGTAGAGGACGATCAGGCCGTGGTAGCTGTCGATCCAGGCCAGGCCGAGCCGGCCAAGCCATACATAAAGTAAGAAAACAGGGAAGACGATGACGATCGGCGGGATCATGCGCTGGGAGATGATCCAGATCGCGAGATTGTCCCCGCCGGTTCGAAAACGCGCGATCGAATAGGCGGCCATGGTGCCAATGATCATGGCGATGACGGTCGACGACGTCGCGACGACCAGGCTGTTCCAGACGGTCACCGCGTCGCCGTCCTTGAACAAAACGGCGTAGTTCGCCCATTGCAGGCTTTCCGCGTACCAGGTCGGCGGCGAGGCGAAGATCTCAGCCGGCGTCTTGAACGAAATCATGAAGAGCCAGTAGATCGGGAACAGGAAAAGGACCGTGACAATGACCGCACCGACATAGCGAAAGGCAAGCCGTCGGCGTTCGCGCCTACGCCAGCCGGGGACGCCCGGCAACGTTGACTTTGCTGCGGCTTTCAACGGGCAATCTCCATGCGCTTCAGCACAAGAATGACCACGATCGAAAGTAACAGGATGATCATGATGGCGACGGCGGCGGTGTAGCTTGTCTCGAACTGCTGGAAGCCCTGGACATAGGCGTAGATCGAGATGGTCTCGGTCATGGTGCCCGGACCGCCCTTGGTGAGCGCCCAAACCACATCGAAGAGGCGGATGAGATCGAGCGCACGGATCAGAAGCGCAATCGCCAGAACCGGCCGGATGGCGGGTAGAACCACCTTCCAGAACGTCCGCCACCAGGAAGCGCCGTCCAGCTCAGCCGCTTCGAGCTGAGACTGATCGACATTGGAGAGGCCTGCGAGCAGCAGGAGAAACATGAAGGGCGTCCACTGCCAGATCTCGGCGATCAGAATGGCGGGGTAGACGAAGTTCGGATTGACCAGCCAGAGGATGGTCTGGGGCTCACCGGTGATCCAGCCGAGGATCTGGTTGATCGGGCCGAAGCGATTGTCGAACAGGAGTCGCCAGGTGGCGCCGGCAACGATCGGCGAGATCATCACGGGAAGCACCAGGAGGGCGACGAAGATTTGCCGGCCTGGCATGCGATCCAGGAACAGATAGGCCATAGCGAGCCCGAGGATCAGCTCGATCGGAAGGGCGATAGCGGTGAAGATCAGCGTATGAAGGATCGACAGCCAGAGGCGGGTGTCGCCAAAGAGAGCAGCGTAATGCATGAAACCGGAGAAGGAGGTGTCCTCCTCCAGCATGTTGATATTCTGAAAGCTGACCAGGAGGGTGTAGATGATCGGGAACAGACCGATCAGGAGAAGGATGAGAACAGCCGGCCAAATCAGCCAATATTTGACGCCACGATCGCCAATAGCCTCGTAGGTCGTGGCCATCGCTAACCCTGATCAAAGATGGGGGGCGGCCGAAGCCGCCCCTTGATCGAGACCTTCATTACTGCGGATATGCGTTCGGCTTGGACGCCCAATCGAGATAGGCCTCTTTTTGCTTGTCCGTTCCGATCCGCTCGGTGACGGCATCCCACTGGGCGGCGACATCATCCAGGATCGCCTGCGGGTCCTCGCCGGCCCAGAGGCGGGAGACGCCCTGACGAAGGGCTTCTTCATATTTGTCGGTCTGGATCAGCGAGAGATCGAGCAGACCGCTGACGGCACCTTCCTGCAGGGCCGCCAGATATTCCGACGCCTCCGGCCAGCGGGACTTGTACTCGTCGCTGGCGAAGTGGCTGTCGCGGAACGGATCGCGTAGCGCGTAGGGCAGCTGCACGCGCTCCAGCGACGTCTCTTCCGAGTTCAGCCACTGGATGAAGAGATAGGCCGCCTCCTTGTTCTTGGAGGACGCCGAAACGCTGAGCGAGAAACCGGCTGCGAGCTGCGGGTGGCCACCCGGCGGCAGCGCATAGCCGACCTTCCCGGCGATCTCGGATTTCGGCACCCAGGAGAGCGCTTCTTCGTCCGTACCATAGCCCGCAGCCCAGCGGCCGTAGGGCGGCCAGGAGACGGTCATCGCAGTATCGCCCGCAAGGAAGGCAGCAAGGTTCTCGACGAAGCCCCATGCCTCGACACCCGGCGGCATGAACTTGTTCTCCTCGCGCATTTCGGCGAAGACCTTGACGCCGACGTCGCTGTTGACCGTCGCTGCCATAGTCTCCTCGTCGAAGAACCTGCCGCCTTCGACCCTAAAACGCTCCTGGAACATCCACTGAGTGTAGGGCGCGTCGCGGAACATGGCGGCGCCGTACATGTCAGGCGCATATTTGTCGGTCAGCGCCTGTGCGGTCTCGGCGAATTCATCCCAGGTGGTCGGCACGCTCATGCCGTTCTCTTCGAGAATGTCCTTTCGGTAGTAGAAGAGGAACACATCGCCATCATCGGGAAAGCCGTAGATAGTGTCGCCGACTTTCATCTGATTGTCGCGGTAGACCGGCGCGATCGTCTGAAGCTCGTCGCGATAGCCATATTTGTCGACATACTCGTCGAGCGGTTCCAAGGCCCCTGCCCTGGCGAGATCGGACATCCATGATGGAATCACATTGAGAGCGTCATAAGCCCCGGTGCCGGCTCGGTGCTCCTGCAGAATCTTGGTGAACATCTCCGCCGTCGGCACCTCGATCACCTTGACGTCGATGCCGGTGAGCTCCTTCCACTTGGGTCCTGAGAAGTTCAAAGGATCGAGAGACTGCAGACCCGCCTCCCAGACGATGGTGATTTCGGTGCCTGCAAACTGCTTAGCCGCTTCGACCGCGGTCTCCGCCGCCGACTGGGCCTCGGCTTTGCCTACAAGCCCAAGAACGGCAAGTGCCGCCAGGCCGGTGCATATATTTCGGAACATCATAACCTCCCTTTTTTTCTTGCACTGTCTTGGCTCGCCTCGATGGCGCGTTGATCAACGGCCGCTAGCCGTCAACCACCAAATTGCTGCTTGTATTTATCGAGCTTCTGACGCCAGGCCTCTTGTTCCAGAATATCACGATTCACCACGCCCGTGGGCACGCGACCCTGCATGATGTCGAACACAACCTTCAGGTCGGCGGCTCCATTGCCGGCAAAGCACTGATCGGTCCAGCAGAGCGAATGCGGGGCAAGGATGACGTTGTCGAGCTTGTAGAGCGGATCATCGGCAGCGCTCGGTTCCTCCTCGAAAACATCGAGACCAGCACCTGCAATCTTGCGCGCTGCGAGCGCCTCGGTAAGGGCGGCCTGATCGACGACGGGGCCGCGGGCAGTATTGATCAGATAGGCTGTCGGCTTCATCAACGCGAGACGCTCGGCATTGACGATGTGGTGGGTCTCCTCGGTCAGCGGACAGCTCACGGAAAGAACATCCGATTCCAAGAACAGCTCCTCCAGGGAGACCAGACGGATGCCGAGCTCCTTCGCGACCTTCTTGCTGGCATAGGGATCGTGGGCAATGAATTTCATGTCGAAGGGCTTGGCCATGCGGAAGACCTCGGCGCCGATATTGCCGATGCCTAGCGACCCCAATGTTCGGCCGACCAGTCCGACGCCCATATGATCGTTGCGTTTCGCCCAGCCGGCCGGCCCTTCGCGTGTGAGCCTGTCCTTGACCAGCAGCTTACCGGTCAGCGCCAGCATGAAGGTCATGACCGAGACCGCAACCGGCCGGCGCACACCGTCAGGGGTGATCGCGAGCGCGCAGCCATGGTCCGAGCAGGCCTTGAGGTCGACATTGTCATAGCCGACGCCGAAGCGGGCGATGACCGAAAGCCGTCCGTCTTTCGGGAAGCTCGCCTGTTCGATTCTGGGAACCAGCAGGATGAGCGCGTCGAAGCCTTCAAGGGCTTCCGCTTTGACCACGCCGTTGACCGGAATGTACTCGTAGTCGACATCCGGATGCTCATCGAGGGGCGAGAGATCAAAGTCGGGGAAGGCCTGACTGCCATCCGCCTTCTTGAAGTCGCCACTCAACGCCACCCGAAAGCTGCTCATCGCCATCCCCCCTGAACGTCACGCCCGAACAATGCCAAGCCCGAAGACCGCGTTTCCCCTCCTTACGATGTTATGTCTTCTTCGCTCTCGATCGACTCTTCGCCGGACCGCGCTTCGCTGCCGCTCCGGATCTGGCCACCGGTTTCGCCCGCGCCTTCCGTTTGTCCGCGGCATCACGAATCGCCGTGACCGCTGAACCCACCGCCTGTTGCAGGGTCCAGACGTCGCCGGAGTAGCAGATGAAGTCATGGCCGGCGCGATTGAGCTTGATGCCCTCCTCGACCGTCGGCACGAGGCGCCCGAGCGCT
>JBCCIN010000322.1:0-6187 GCA_039028235.1 Pseudomonadota bacterium | reverse complement strand
CGGATTCCCAGGGTCGCATGGACCATGGAAGAGCATGGCAGGGGCGGATTAAGGAAAAACTAACGGCCGGAAAGAATCTGCTGTAGAGGGCGTGGCTTCGTGGTTTATCGATGGAGACTTGACGTGGTTGCTCATGCACTGGCCAAACGCAGTGACCATTGAGCTCGATTGATGTGTCGTCAGCAGGCGGTTGGGAGCAGCGAGATCAACGCGTTTGGCCATCTTAGTGGGGGGGCATCACTGGATTCAATCGAACGTCCGCCAGCCCGCATGAACCCGCGTCGCCGTGGTGATCCAGCAGAGCGTGCCGAAGATCCAGGCGAGCGCCGGGAACCATGCAGGTAGCAGACAGGCGAGGACGAACAGGCCGATGGTCTCGGTGCCCTCGGTCAGCCCGCCGAGATAGTAGAGCGACTTCTGCCCGCGTATGTCCGTGCTCAAGCCTTGCTTCTCCGCCATGATGGCATAGGCGAGAAACGAGCAGCCGGTGCCGATGAAGCTGAAAATCAAAAAGGCCGCCGGCAGGGCGTTCGAAAAAGAATCGGCGAGCGCGAAGGCGAAGGGCACGCTGCTGTAGAAGATGAAATCGAGGGCGATGTCGAGAAAGCCGCCGCGGTCGGTCTTTTCGGTGATTCTGGCGATCGCGCCGTCCAGACCGTCGGCAAGGCGGTTCATGAGGATGAAGGCGAGCCCTAGCCAATAGGCCTCGAACGCAATCGCCGGGACGGCCAGGAGGCCGATGACGAAGCCCATGAGCGTCACGCCGTCCGCCGTCCAGCCGGCCTTGACCGCCGCGCTCGCAAGACGTGCCAGCGGCGGATCGATCAGCGGTCTGACGCGGGCATCGAGCATGGCTGGGAAGTGATTTTCCTAAGAGGCTGACCGTCAGCTTTCCTTGCCGCCGCCGACCCGCCTCTCGACTGGCGGATCGCCACTTTCGGTATCGCCAACGAGGCGCATGGAAGGGACGCCTCCGGCGGATGCTTCCGTGGTTTCCGCCTTGTCGGCGCTATCCCGTTCTGCCTGGGCCGCAAGCCGCCGTGCGGTGATCACGCCGATCGGCAGGCTGACGAGATAGATGAAGGCGACCGTGAGCAGGGTCCACCAGGGCACGTTGACGAGGGCGGTGATGATGGCGCCGATTCCCACCAGGGTGGGCAGCAGGTATTGCGGGCTGATGCGGGTGGTGACCATCTTGATCGAGAAGGTCTTGACCGCGCTCACCATCATCAGCGCGGTCGCCACCATGACGATGGCGTTCAGCAGCAACGCCTGCGGCCAGTCCTGCCCAAGTGCGAAGGTCAGCATCATCGGCACCATGACCACGCCGGCGGCGGCCGGCGCCGGCATGCCGGTGAAAAAGCGCGTCATCCAGGGCGGCCGGTCGGGATCTTCGAGCTCGCTGTTGAAGCGGGCCAGGCGTAAAGCAGCGCAGATCACGTAGAACAGCGCGATCGCCCAGCCGAGACCCTTCAGCTCGTTGAGGGACCAGAGATAGATGAGAAAAGCCGGCGCTACCCCAAAGCTCAGAAAGTCGGCGAGGCTGTCGAGTTCGGCGCCGAGCTTCGAGGTGATCTTGAGGAGACGCGCCGAGCGGCCGTCGAGACCGTCAAAAATGCCGGCGAGGATGATCATCACCACGGCGGTCTGATAACTCCCGTCCAGGCCATAGCGAATCGCCGATAGGCCAAAGCAGATGCTGGCGACGGTGAAGGCGTTGGGTACCAGATGAATCAGCGGGCGCGCCTGCAGGCGCCGACGCCTCTTCCATCGCTCGCGTCGTTTGGAACGATCCATCAGCTTCGCCTCCACCCTGAAGGGTCGTCGCCGCGCCGGCTGTCTGCCAACACGGTCTCACCGGCAGTCGCCCGCTGACCTTTGGCCACCAGCGGCGTGACGCCGTCCGGCAGATAGACGTCGCATCGGCTGCCGAAGCGGATCAGACCGACGCGCTCGCCCGCATGCAACTGATCCCCCTCACCGACGAAGCCGACGATGCGCCGTGCCACCAGCCCGGCGATCTGCACCAGGCCGAAAACGTCACCTTCCGCCGTCTCGATCTTGAAGCTCTGGCGCTCGTTCTCCTCGGACGCCTTGTCGAGCGCCGCGTTCAGGAATTTGCCGGGATGATAGGCGAGCTTGGTAACCGTGCCCGGCACCGGCGTGCGGTTCACATGGACGTCGAACACGTTCAGGAACACGCTGATGCAGGTGAGCGGCGCATCGCCGAGCTCCATCTCCGGCGGCGGTCGTCTCCTGGTGATCGCCTGCACCTCGCCATCCGCCGGGCTGACCACGATCCCGACACCTTCGGGCGTCACCCTTGGCGGATCGCGGAAGAAATAGACCATCCAGGCGGTGATCACGAGACCGAGGGCCAGCAGCCACTCGTCGACAAGCCCGAGCAGGATGCTGACTCCCAAGGCAATGGCGATAAACGGCCAGCCCTTGGGATGGATCGGCGTCAGAACGCCTTTCAAATGCTCGGGTACGGTCATGAGACGTCAGCAACTGCTTGGTTGAACGGATAGGCGATGATGTAGGCCGAATGCCTGCAGGCGTCAAAGCCCGACGGGATATTGGCAACAGCCGCGCCCCGATACTCTCGCTAATCACAGATCTTTTTTGCAAATTATGTCTCAATTTGCGATCAACACGTGGCGAAATCGGTCGGATAACCACGGAATGCTGGCCGTTTCATCGACAACACTATGAAATCCAACGATTCTTCTTTCCGGCATCAGGCTTGCTAGAGTATCTGATGGTCGTTGGCATACAGGCAACAGGGATGACATTGCTATGCTGTTCAATAAAGCTCTCGCGGAGGTAATCGGTACCTTCACTCTGGTTTTGATCGGCTGCGGTGCTGCCGTGATCGCGGGCGACCATATCGGATTCACTGGTATTTCCTTCGCCTTCGGCCTCGGCCTGATCGCCATGGCCTATGGTATCGGGCCGATTTCCGGCTGCCATATCAACCCCGCCGTCAGCCTCGGCATGCTGGTCGCAGGGCGGATGACGGCGACCGAATTCATCACCTACGTGATCAGCCAGGTGATCGGCGCGGTGATCGCAGCCGGCGCCCTCTACATGATCGTCAGCGGCAAGGCCGGCGACGGCGGCGTCACCAATCTCGGTCAGAACGGCTGGGGCGAGGGCTATATCGACGGCTACAGCCAGCAGGCGGCGATCCTCTTCGAGCTGATCGCGACCTTCCTGTTCGTGCTGATGATCCTCGGCTCCACGGTCGCCGGTGCGCCGGCGGCCGTCGCCGGGCTCGCCATCGGCCTCGCTCTGGTCGCCATCCATCTGATCGGCATTCCGATCACCGGCACGTCGGTGAACCCCGCGCGCAGCTTCGGTCCGGCGCTCCTGGTCGGTGGTCAGGCCATGACCCAGCTCTGGGTGTTCATCCTGATGCCGCTGATCGGCGGGCTGGTCGCGGGCATCGTGCATCGCGTGCTGATCGCCGGCAGCGACGATCTCGACTGATCCCGACATCGAGACTCTCGACGACGACGCCCGTGCTTGAAGCGCGGGCGTCGTGCCCTTCATTTACCGAATCTCCATCTTTTTGATGTTGACTTGACCGTCAGTCCGCAGGTGAGGAAACGCAAGGACGGGTCATGATCGCAGCCTTTTGCCGATGACGTCGGCATGTACCCTCAGCGTCGAGGCGCTGACCTGCCGATATGGCGAGCGCGTGGCGCTCGACCGGGTGTCGATGACCTTGGAGACCGGGGAAGTCCTGGGTGTCACTGGTGCGTCGGGCGCCGGTATGTCGACCTTGATCAAAGCGATCATGATGCTGGTCGCGCCGCAAAACGGCCGAGTCCTGATCAAAGGACAGCCCCAAGAGCTTCCGAGCAGCCGATCGCAGCTCGCCTACCTGCCCGAGGAACTCCGCCCGCCCGGTCATCTCGCCGGCAAGGACTTCCTGGCGATGACAGGCACCATGCAGGCCGCGACGGGCGGACAGGATGACATCGCCGCTCTCGCCACGGATCTGAACTTCGATCCGGATCTCCTCACCCATCCCATTCGCCGATATGCCAAGGACGATATCCAGAAGCTCGGGTTGATCTCCCTCTTCGCGACCGGCCGTCCGATCATTCTTCTCGACAGGCCGATGTCGGATCTCGACCCTGCGGCGCGCGCCGGTCTGCGGCACCGGCTGAAGGACCATGCGGCCAACGGCGGCGCCGTGCTGATCGGTTCGCATGCGATCGAAGACCACCAGGACGTGGTCGATCGCTTGGTTATGCTTAAGGACGCCCGCCTGATCGATGCCGATCAGATCGATATCCTGAAAACTACCGACGCCGCCGCCTAGGTGGTGGCGTGGCCACATCATGGACTCGGACCGTGATGGCCCCGCGTTGACGGTATGCGCCCCAGTTTTCGGACGCTGGGCGGTCTTGCCGGCAGAGAGTGCGGGACCACAGAAATCGAGAAGAGCTCGCGTATCCGCCAGAATTGAGCGCGTTTTTCGAGGGCAGCCCCAAAGTCGATGAGGTGGCCACGCCACATGGACTCAGGGGTTATGCCGGCCAAACAAAGTCATGACCTATGGGTTCAGAAAAGCCGCCTGCGTTCACCCTTCCTTAACCGGCCATGGCTACCTTCCGGTATGCCTCGCTGGTCCATGCGATCCTGGGAGTTCGAGCCTCGCTCGAACTTTTCGGCCGGGTGGTCGGATTCCCAGGATCGCATGGACCATGAAGCAGCGTGGCACCAAAGCGTTAACGAAAACTAAAGTCGGCGGAAAATCCGCCGCAGGCGACGTAGCCTCACACTTCATCGACAAAAACTTCGTGCGATCGGTATTATGCCCGGGTCGACGATATGTGCCCCGGTTCTCGGACGCTGGGCGTCTTCGCTGACAGAGGGCATGTGCCCAGAGAATCAACAAGAGCCCGCATACCAGCCAGAGATGAGCGCGTTCTTCGAGAGCGGCCCCAAGTCAATGAGGTGGCCACGCCACTAGCGGAGGGTGAGGCCCTCCATGGGCAGATCGGGGTTGCGGCCGGCGATCAGATCCGAAGTGATGCGCGCCGTTCCGCAAGCCATGGTCCAGCCCATATGGCCGTGACCGGTGTTGTAATAGAGGTTTTCGTGCTTGCCCTTGCCCAGGATTGGCGTTCCCTCAGGCGTCATCGGGCGAAGGCAGGCCCAGTAGCTCGGCCGGTCATAATCGCCGGCATTCGGCAGGAGGTCCTTTGCCGCCCTGAGCATGGAGGTGAAATCGCTCGGACGGTGGGAGGTGTCATACCCTGCAAACTCGGCAATCGCGGTCAGGCGCACCCGATCGCCCATGCGCACATAGGCGAACAGATTGTCCTCATCGATACCGCCGACGGTCGGCGGGTTATTGGCGCCGTCGATCGGCAGGGTCGCAGAGTAGCCCTTCACCGGATAGACCGAGACCGTCTCCTTCAGATGCTTCGCGATGATCGGGCTGTAGGCGCCGAGCGCCATGACGTAGAGATCGGCCTTGATCGCACCTTTGTCGGTCTCGACCTCGTCAATCAGGTCACCGTCCGTCTTGATGCCGGTCACGGTGGTCCCGTAGCGAAACCGCACGCCGCGCTCAAGGCAAAGATCCGCAAGCGCCTGCGTGAATTTGTGGGCATCGCCGCTCTCGTCGGTCGGCGCGTAAAAGCCGCCCGCGATCCGCTCCATAGTCGGCTCGAGCGCCGGATCGATCTCTGCGGCGCGCTCGCGGTCGATGACTTCCAGATCATGGCCGGCATCCATCATGATCTGCATATTCTCGACGCCGCGCTCGAAGCTCTCGGTCTTGCGGTAGAGATAGAGAAGGCCCTTCCGCTCGCCATCATAGTCGACGCCGGTACGTGCAACCACGTCCTGCAGGGCCAGCTGCGAATAGCGGCAGAGACGATGCTTCCGCTCCGTGTTGCGCCTCGCTTTCTCCGCCGTACATTCGCCGAGAAACTTCAGCGACCAGCGCCACATCGCCGGATCGAAGCGAAAGCGATAGCGGAGCGGCTGATCCGTCTTGAACAAGGACGTCAGCAGGATCTTCGGCGCGCGTGGCGAGCCCCAGGCAAAGGCATGCCCTGGCGCCACCAGCCCGGCATTGGCAAAGCTGGTCTCCTGCGCAGGCCCCGGCTGCCGGTCGATCACCGTGATGTCGTGACCATCCTCCAAGAGTTCGAAGGCGGCG
>JBCCIN010000321.1:0-6195 GCA_039028235.1 Pseudomonadota bacterium | reverse complement strand
GGGTGCTCGTCAGGTACGATAATGGCGAGCGCGTCATTTGCGATACCGTACTGGCAGGGCCTGAGCGGGTCTTTGAAGATACGGCGCCACGGCTCGCGGACATGAACGGGGACGGCGTCAACGAGGTGATCGCGGTCGCTTGTCATCAGTCTTTCGGCGCACGCCGTGAACACTATGGCTATACAGGACTTGGTCAGGATTTCCAGCTCCTTAGCCATACACCCTACATCGGCACGGCTTTTCGCTGGCTGGCACCCGTCGGCGTTGCAGACTTCGACGATGACGGCAGGCTCGACATTGCCTATGTCGAGACACCGCATCTCGGAAAGACGCTCAAGATCGTCACGCCGGAAGGCGAAGAACTTGTCGAAATCGCGTCTGCGTCCGGGTTTTCCAACCACAGGATCGGCGAGCGGTTCATTTCCGGCGGGATCCGCGACTGCGGCGACGGGCCGGAGATCGTGCTTGTCGATGGTGCCTGGCGCCGCGTGGTCGCTGTTCGCATGGAGGCGACAGAGCTCGTGTCCCGCGATCTCGACATATTCGAGACACACCAAGACCTCGAGACCATGCTCAAGTGCTAGCTCTTGGCCTGCGAGTTCCGTCTTTCACATACGATTTCTGCCGCGATCTGACCTTAAGTCGAGCTCTACCTTCGCTCTGTTGTAGCCACTTATAAGAAACTGCTTAGCTAAAAGTAGAAATGATGAACGAATTGGCTGCCGGGAGTGTTTACCCTTAAAGAACACAAAGAAAGTTGCACCAGACAGTGAGTTGCGAACGGGTGGCGGGGAATCCTTGATTTTGAGTTGCGCAGGGAATCAGCATAGCGACCGTCGTTATTCTCCTCTCAACAATCCGTTTCATGTTGATTAGGCGTTATCGTGAGCACCGCTTGGTTTAGATTGACATGGGCAGCGATCATCGTCCTGGGATGTACGCATGACATCGCCACTGCTTCAGAGGCTGAGGCTCTAGTCGACAGCGGAAAAACGGAATTTCGATCAAAATCTTGTTGGTTCGAACTCGCTCCCGAACAGAGAGATCACCGCCGCATAAGTTGTGGCGAGTTTGTAGTGCCCGAGCATTGGGATAAGCCCTCATCCAGGTCGATCCAATTGCCGGTGGTGACCTTTCATGCCAAGGATGGCGTGCCGCGTGATGATCCCATTGTCCTGATAAATGGTGGCCCCGGCTCGCGCCCCTTTATTCGCGATGCTGCGAGCATTAGCCGTTCTTGGCTCCCGTACCTGCAAGTACAGCCTTGGAGTTCCAACCGAGACTTCATTGTCGTGGGCTTACGCGGCACCAATTGGACCGACGCCAACCTCGACTGCCCTGAGGCTGCGGATCCTTTTTCGGCATTCGGTGCGTCGTCTGAGGCAGGCAAGACCAATCGGTCGGAAACTCTTTATTTTGAGAACATCGGCCTTTGTTTGGAGCGTCTGGCTAAAGGCCATGATTTGAGCGGATACAACAGCGAGCAAGCTGCACGGGATATTGCATCGCTGCGTATTGCAATGGGTTTCGATCAATGGAACCTTCTCGGCGTGTCCTATGGGACATATGTGGCACTCAAGACAATCCGCGACTATCCCGGCGGTATCAGAAGTGTTGTTCTGGATTCGGTGACTCCAATCGACCATGATTGGGTCAACAAGCAATGGGCTGACCTCGAGCAAAGTCTGGAACGCATCTTCGAGGCCTGTAGAGGTAGCGAAGTCTGTAATCGGCACTTCCCTGATAGCAGGGAGCAGCTGGAAGGGTTTCTCACAAAGGCTGCAGAAGAAAAACTAGAAATCAAGATCGATGATCATCCTAGTTACGGCACGATTTTCTTTCCGTTAACGCCATCTAACACCATATGGATGTTGTTGTTTCTTACCTACAGCCACCCATTCTACATGTTTGTTCCCTTTCTCATCGATGCTCTCAATCATGACCATGAGCAAGATTTCGTTGCCTTTGTGGCCGAGCAGTCTTTGAGCTTTCACGATCAAATCGCGCTCGGTGCACTCACAATTTATGAATGCAATGATTCCTATTACGATATGATCGACGTCGATCCCCATGGTGTCGAAGGCAGCTATCTAACCACCGATGATTCGCATGCTGAGTTCGTGAGCGCCAGGAACGCCCTTTGCAAGCGCTTCGCCAGTAGTCCGCTGCCGCAGGAGAGTTACCAGGTCGCAGTCAGTGACATCCCGGCGCTGCTTCTTTCCGGTCATTTTGATGCGGTGACACCGCCACAGGACGCCATTCGTGCGGCCAAGTCATTGTCGCGCTCTTTTCAGTTTACGTTTCTCGACCGGAGCCATTCTGTCCTAACTCCTTCACTGCTAGACAGCGTCAGCTCGCCAGGTTGCCCCTCAAGGATCGTTACGGCTTTCCTCGAGAACCCGCAGGTACCGCCAGAAGATCCATGTCTGGAGAATCAGCCTGAGCTCGAATTGCCTTGGGGCGATGTCATCGAAAGCTGGGACAACGCTGATCAAGATGGATCTGCAGAGCTTGAGAACCGGTTGGCAGATGACTGGTCGGTGGCTCGCTCGGATCCAAGTGCGAACAAGGTGAGCGTTACGTTTCGCAATCAGACTTCGGAAACGCTGACACTGTACTGGATTGACTTTGAGGGCCAGCGTAAGTCTTACGGCGAAGTTGATGCTGGGCGAGAAAAGAGACAGAGCACGTTTGAGGGTCACCGGTGGGAGTTGGAAACAAAGTCTGGGAAGCTCTTGGGACGATTTGTTGCCACCGCCGTGGATTCGGTAGCGGAAATACACTCTGACTGATAGCTCGACCCCTCTTAGCGGCCGCCATGGGTCGACGACAGGCATAGCGGCCAACCTGGCAGTGCCCGGTTGCCGCGGGAAAACGACGGCTCACCTCTCGGCTCCAATTGGGATCCACGCCACCAACCTCAGCCGCCACCTCCTGCCAAGTCCACGAAGAACTCCGTCCAGCCCGTCGGCGCTGCCGGCCTCTTTCGCAACTGCAAAACGCCCGCTATAAGGCCGGCAGATCCTGAAACCTCAGCAAAATCCCGAGGGAGTCCGGCCCATGGCCATGCAGCGCACATTGTCGATCATCAAGCCCGATGCCACCCGGCGCAATCTCACCGGTGAGATCAATGCCCGCTTCGAGAAGGCCGGCCTGCGCATCGTCGCTCAGCGTCGTATCCAGCTGTCCCGTGCCCAGGCCGAAGCGTTTTACGGCGTGCACAAGGAGCGGCCGTTCTTTAACGATCTCTGCAACTTCATGACGTCAGGGCCGGTGGTGGTTCAGGCGCTCGAAGGCGAGGATGCGATCGCGCAAAACCGGAAGGTCATGGGAGCGACCAACCCGGCCGAGGCCGATGAGGGCACCATCCGGAAGGATTTTGCCGAGAACATCGAAGCCAATTCCGTCCATGGATCGGACGCGCCCGAAACTGCCGCCGAGGAAATCGCCTTCTTCTTCGCCGGCGTCGACATCGTCGGCTAGGCGAAGGTCGCTTTGCCGTGACATGAGCGAGTGACAGCATGGCCGAGAGCGCGCTCTGGCCCTGGCTGACGCTGATCGGCCTTGGCATGTTCCACGGCGCCAACCCGGCCATGGGTTGGCTGTTCGCCGTGGCGCTCGGCCAGCATCGCGGCTCCAGGAGCGAGGTGCTGCACGCCCTGCCGCCGATCGCGATCGGTCATTTCCTGTCCACCGCTATCGTCGCCGGGCTGATCGTGCTCTTCGGCTTCGTCGTCGATCACGGCCTGATCCAGAAGGTTTCGGGCGCACTTCTGATCGGCTGGGGCGTCTATCATCAGATCTACGGCCATCGCCATCGGGTCCGCGTGGGCATGACCGCCGGTTTTCTCGGCCTGGTCTTTTGGTCCTTCCTGATGGCGACCGCCCATGGCGCTGGGATGATGCTGGTGCCCGCCCTCATCCCGCTTTGCCTTGCCGACACGCCGGCCAAGGATCTTGTGGAAGGCGGCTCGCTCGCGATTGCCGCATCGGCGATCACTGTTCACGCGCTCGCCATGCTCGTGGTGACGGGGGCGATCGCGCTGATCGTTTATGAGTGGATCGGACTCGCTTTTCTCCGCCGTGGCTGGATCAATCTCGATCTGCTATGGACGGTGGCCCTGGTTCTGGCCGGGCTGATCCTTATCCTCACCTGAACGGCGGTCGCTCGCTGACGCTGGCTCGGCATGGGATGTCGGATTGACGATGGTTGCGCTCGCCATCTCGTGATTGCTTATACCGTCAGCCTTCCTTAGGCTGGTATACCAGATACCACACAGCGAGCCCAAGAAGCGAGCGAGACACGGCATGGCGCTGGCCAAGGACGATTCCGACAGTCATCAGAAAAAGAAGCGTCATCCCGGACGCGGTGAAGGCAAGGGCCGGTCGACGCCCAAAGGCCGTCAGCTCGACGATCAGGCTCTGGCCGAGGTGCAGGCGTTGCTTGGGGAATGCCCGCGTGATCGCGATCTTCTGATCGAGTTCCTGCATCTGATTCAGGATCGCTACGGCCATCTCTCGGCGGCTCATATGCGCGCCCTTGCCGAGGAAATGCGCCTTTCCCAGACCGAAGTCTACGAGGTCGCCACCTTCTACGCCCATTTCGATCCCGTGAAGGAGGGGGAGACAGCGCCTCCGGGCCTGACGATTCGCGTCTGTGACAGCCTGACCTGCGAGATGATGGGGGCAAAGGCGCTGATGGATGCGTTGAACGCTTCCGTCGGCCCGGCGGAGGTTCGCGTAGTCAGAGCACCCTGCATGGGGCGGTGTGACACGGCGCCGGTCGCTGAGGTCGGCCACCGGCATATCGACGACGCTACTGCCGACAGCATTCAGAAGGCGATCGCCGCCGACGACACCCATCCGGTGATCCCGGCCTACCAGTCCTACGAGGACTACGTCGCCAACGGCGGCTACACGCAGATTGAGGCCTGCCGGAGCGGCGTGCTCACCGTCGACAAGGTGATGGAGACGCTTGGTGAGGCCGGCCTTCGCGGTCTCGGTGGCGCCGGCTTTCCCAGCCACCGTAAATGGCAGTTCGTGCGCGCGGGCGCAGCCCCCCGTTACCTCGCGATCAATGGCGATGAGGGTGAGCCCGGCACCTTCAAGGACCGCTACTATCTCGAACGCGAGCCGCACCGCTTCCTCGAAGGCGTGCTGATCGCCGCCTGGGGGATCGAGGCCGAGAAGGCCTATATCTATATGCGCGACGAATACCCGGCCGTGCTCAAGATCCTGAAGGCTGAAATCGAAAAGCTGGAAAAAGTCGGGATCGTGACCCCTGGCTACCTCATCCTGAGGCGTGGCGCCGGTGCCTATATATGCGGCGAGGAAAGCGCGATGCTGGAGAGCATCGAAGGCAAGCGCGGCCTGCCGCGCCACCGCCCGCCCTACGCTGCCCAGGTCGGCCTGTTCGGCCGGCCGACGCTCATTCACAATGTCGAGACCGTCACCTGGATGCCGACGATCCTGGAAAAAGGCCCGGCTTGGTTCGCGCATCAGGGCAAGGAGGGATCGAAGGGCTTGCGCAGCTATTCGGTCTCGGGCCGGGTGAAGGAGCCAGGCGTCAAGCTCGCCCCCGCCGGCATCACCGCCGGGGAACTCATCGAAAAGTTCTGCGGCGGCATGGCCGATGGGCACAGCTTCAAGGGCTATCTCCCCGGTGGCGCTTCAGGCGGTATCCTGCCCGCCTCGATGGCCGACATCCCGCTCGATTTCGGCCCGGCCCTCGACAAGCATGGCTGCTTCGTCGGGTCCCATGCCGTGGTCGTGCTCTCGGATCAGGACGACATCAAGGACGTTGCGGTCAATCTCCTGAAGTTCTTCGAGGACGAGAGCTGCGGCCAGTGCACACCTTGCCGTCTCGGCTGTGAGAAGGCGGTGAAGCTGATGTCGTCGGACCGTTGGGACCGAGGTCTGCTGCAGGAACTCAGCAAGGCCATGTCCGACGCCTCGATCTGCGGTCTAGGCCAGGCAGCCCCCAATCCGATTCGATCGGTCGTGACGTTCTTCCCGGACGAGATCGGCTAGAGCTTTTCCCGGACAGGTGCAAACACCTGTTCGGCAAGGAAATGCCACGAAAGAAAGAGATAGAGCGTGTATCCCGATCTCATTTGATCGGGATCCGCTCGAGCCCGGATCAGTCGTAATAGTCCCAGCGGTCGTAGTCGCGATGCCGGCGCCAGCCGCCGTGGC
>JBCCIN010000320.1:0-6197 GCA_039028235.1 Pseudomonadota bacterium | reverse complement strand
GGGTAAGCCTAAGGGGTACTTCCGCAACAACTCCTTTTTCAGAAAAGTTATACTCTGGATATGTAAACTACTGGACAGCGTAACCAGTCCACCCCCTCCCTTTCCATCACGGTGGAAGATAGGTCTGGTCAGGAGAGGGGGTATATAACCACCACCCGTCCGTTTTTGGGCTTAAAACATTAGGCAAGGACCTGGCGATGATCTTCCAGGAGCCGATGACCTCGCTCAATCCCTGCTTCACCGTCGGCTTCCAGCTCACCGAAGGCATAAAGACCCATCTCGGCGGTTCCCGCGGGGAACACCGTAAACGGGCGATCGAATTGCTTGACTTGGTAGGTATCCCATCGCCCGAACAGCGCCTGTCCGCCTTCCCCCACCAGATGTCCGGTGGCATGAACCAGCGCGTGATGATCGCGATCGCGATTGCCTGCAATCCGAAACTCGTGATCGCCGATGAGCCGACCACAGCACTCGACGTCACCATTCAGGCGCAGATCCTCGATCTCCTGCTCGACCTGCAAAAAGAGCGCGACATGGCGCTGATCCTGATCACCCACGACATGGCGGTGGTCGCCGAGACGGCGGAGCGGGTGAACGTGCAATATGCCGGCCAGCAGGTGGAGATGCGGCCGGTGCAGTCGTTGTTCGAAACGCCGCGCCATCCCTATACAGCGGCGCTGCTGAACGCCCTTCCCGAGCGCGCGGTGGAACGCCGGCTGCCGACCATTCCCGGCATCGTCCCGGGTGCCGGCGACCGGCCGAGCGGATGCCTGTTTCACCCCCGCTGCCGTTTCGCCGATCAGCGCTGCGCCGATGTCGAGCCCGCCTTCGCCGAGACCGGCGCCGGCCACGCACGCTGCCACTACCCGCTGGACGACGAGGGCCAGCCACGGAAGGTGGCGGAGAGCACCTCGTGAGCGCCGATAGCAGCATGCCAGCTGACGTCAACGAACTGGCCGCGCCAGTGCTCGAAGCGCGGCAGCTGGCGCGTCACTATCTGGTGTCGCGCGGCCTGTTCAAGGGCGAGGCCACCTTGCAGGCGCTGCGCGAGGCGAGCTTCACCATGGCGCCCGGCAAGACGCTCGCGGTGGTCGGCGAAAGCGGCTGCGGCAAGAGTACCCTTGCGCGCCTGATCACTCTGATCGAGAAGCCGACCGCAGGCTCACTGATGATCGACGGCATCGACGTCGACGACGCCAGTGACGAGCAGCGGCGCGAACTTAGACGGGCCGTTCAGATCGTCTTCCAAGACCCTTACGGCTCGCTCAATCCGCGGCAGAAGATCGGCACCATCCTCGAGGAACCGCTCAAGATCAACACGGATATGGGCACTGCCGAACGCAAGCAGGCGGTCGACGAGATGATGACCAAGGTCGGCCTTCGACCGGAGCATGCCGGACGCTACCCGCATATGTTCTCCGGCGGCCAGCGCCAGCGCATCGCGGTCGCCCGTGCCCTGATGCTGCGCCCGAAAGTGCTGGTGCTGGACGAGCCCGTCTCCGCCCTCGACGTCTCGATTCAGGCCCAGGTGCTGAACCTTCTGAACGATCTGCAGGAGACGTTCGAGCTCGCCTATCTCTTCATCTCGCACGACCTCTCCGTCGTCCGCCATGTCGCCGACGAGGTGATCGTGATGTATCTCGGCCGGCCGGTGGAGCAGGGGCCGCGCGACGACATGTTCAGCCAGCCGCTTCACCCCTATACGCAGGCACTTCAGGCGAGCAGCCCGAGCACCGACCCGAAACGCCGAAGCCAGCGCCTAGCGATCAAAGGCGAACTCCCCTCACCGCTCGATCCGCCGTCAGGCTGCGCCTTTCACCCGCGCTGCCCGTTCGCCAAGGAGCGTTGCGCCCATGAAGCACCAGCACTCCAGCCCTTCGAGGGCAGCGCTCACCTACACGCCTGTCATGCCGTCGAAGAAGGCCGCATCGAAGGGTTGTCAAACCCGACACAGGCATGAATGCTCTGACGCACTTCCCCAAATGAACGAATAGGTTTTGGAAACGATGCTCGCCTGCCTCAGGTTCGGTCACCTTGCCGCTGTCGGATTGCTTTTGGCTGGCTGTGGCAAGGCCGTAACACCAGTCGCCGTTCTTCCGCCGAAGCCGGAGCATCAGGGGTTGGAGCCCACGAATGTCGGCATCGCCTGTGCGCACAAGGTCCTGCTGATACCGTTCGGCGACTCCCATATCAGGGAGGCGAAGAGGGAGGGAGGCATCAAGGACATCGCGACCGTCGAAGTCTTCAACAACAGCTTCGGCCTGCTCGGGCTCGAACTCTATACGCGGCAATGCACCGAAGTCAGCGGGTTTCCCTGATCGCCTGAGGGTATGTCGAACCCATCCTGCTAGCTGTTGGCGACACCACCGTCGACATTGATGACCTGACCGGTGATGAAGCTCGAGCCGGGTCCCAGCAGGAACTGGATCACGGTGCCGATTTCGCGCGGATGACCGAAGCGCTTGAGGGCTGTTTCGGCGATCAGCACTTTCCTGCGGCGCTCTTCGGCGAGGAGATGTTCGGGCATCTTCGTCTCGATGATGCCGGGGGCGAGGCCGTTCACCAGGGTCGTGGGACCGAGCTTCTTCGAAAGTGCTCGCACCAAGCCGACAATGCCACCCTTCGCCGCGGTATAGGCGATGTGATCGAAGGAACCGCGCCTGAACGCAACCGAACTCACGAAGATCATGCGGCTGTCGCCATCAGGCTCGAGCCTCGTACGGCAGGCGGCGGCCATGTCGAAGGCGTTGGTCATATTGGCCGCGATGACGTCGTTCCAGACCGGCCGAGAAGCAGCGTCCAGATCGTCCTGAAGGAAAATGCCGGCGAGATGCACCAGGCCGTAGATCGGGCGCCGCACCTCGGTGAGAGCCTCCTCGCAGGCTTCCGGAGAGTCGATCACGGATGCAGCCGTGGTGATCCGATCGCCCGCATTCATCTCGGCCGCGAGGCGTTCAAGACCGTCGCCGTCGGGGTCAATCAGGTGGAGATCGGCACCGTCCTCCAAGAGCAACGGCACCGTCGCCCGCGCGATCCCGCCGGCCCCGCCTGTGATCACCACCGTCTTTCCCGAAAGCATCATCCTGTTCCTCCATCACTGCGCTCAAGCTTCGCCATCTTCAGCCTCCCGAAAACCAGGTGGCATACCATCGCCCCAGGCGCCAGCGGTCCATGTCCATGAGGTGGCCAAGCCACCTAGAAGGCCATGTCGAGGATGTCGCGGATCTGGTCGCCTTTTGTGATTGGCCTCGGATTCTGGCTGACGAACAGATTGGTGAGCGAGCCTTCGATGATCGGGTCGAACTGATCGCGGGTCACGCCGACCTCGCGGAGCGTGCCGGGTTGGCCGAGATCCTGCACCAGTTCGGCGACCGCATCACCCGCTTCCAGATCGCGCCGGTCCATCGCCGCCGCCACGGCTTTCTGTTGTGCTGCATTGACCTCGTAATTGTAGCGCAGAACGCTCGGCAGCATGACGCAGCTGCAGTGCCCGTGAGGCACGCCGGCGACGGCGCCGAGCTGGTGGCCGATGCCGTGACTGGCACCCCAGGGAATGCGTCCGAGACCGGTGGTCGAAAGCCAGACACCTATCTGGCTTTCCAGTCGCGCGTCGAGATCGTCCGGCACGTCGCAGTTCCTGCGAAGCGACGACGCCAGCATCGCCAGACCGCGCGAGCAGGTCGCGTCAGTGAAGGGCTGTGGCGCCTTCGAGCAGAGGCTCTCGACCGCATGATCGACCGCGCGCATACCGGTGGATAGCCAGAGCCACTCCGGCGTATGCACGGTGATTTCGGGGTCGAGGATGACCGCATCGCCACCGACCTCGCGGCCGGTATAAAGATGCTTTACCTGGGTCTTCAGATCGATCGCCGCCCCGAGATTGCTGAACTCGGCGCCAGAGAGCGTGGTCGGCACGATGATCTGGCGCATCGGCGGGGCGGCGACGGCGGGCGCGGTCACTTTGCCGTCCTCGCCGACACGGATGTGGTAGTCGTCGAACGCCTCGACGGCCTCGATGTTTTCGGCGAGCGCCACCAGCATCACCTTGACGGTGTCGACCGGCGTGCCGCCGCCGATGGTAACGATCAGATCGGGAGCGGCACTTTTCACTGCCTCGGCAAGAGCGAGCACGCTTTCCCTCGGCACATGGGCGACAGTCTCATCGAAAAGACCGACCGCCTTGTCGCCGAGCGCCGATCTGATGCGGTCGACCGTGTCGGTTTCGCGGGCGAGTGTCTTGCTGGCCACGAGGAACACGCGGGATGCGCCCCGACGCTCGGCCTCGTCCAGGGCGGCATCAGCCGCCGGCCGTCCGAAGATCACGCGCTCCTGCGCGATGAAGCGATATTCGCCGACCATGCCCATGAGCTATCTCCCCGACCTTCGTCCCGTTTCCGATTACGTCCCGCGGACAGACGGAGGTCAAGGGAAGACAGGGTCGTGTAGCTACCGAAAAGGAACGGCAATCAGTAGGCGAGCGTGACCCCGACCGCGATCAGGTTTCGGTAGTAGTCGGCATTATCCTCGTCGGAGAAGCGCTGGCTATAACGATAGCTCGCTGTGAAGAAGGCGTGCTCGGTTAGGCGATAGCCATAGGTCAGGCCGGCAACCAGATCTGCGTCCGTCCGATCGAGATCTGAAAAGCGCGTCGCGCTCAAGCCAAGCGATGATGACAGCGCGGATCGATAGCCGAGCTTCAGCCGATGGGCGAGCGTCGCAGCACCGGTGGTCCGGTTCCGTGCGTCCTCGCCATCCTCGACAGAAATCTCCAGGCTTCGGCTGGCCCTCAGGTCAAGGGTCGTGCCGAGACCGGGCGACCAGGTGAGCCCGGCACTGCCGACGGCACTGTCATCATTGTCCCGATCGGGGTCGTCAAAATTGAGGATCGAATAGCCGATGCCCACGCTGGTGCTGATGGTACGGCTGACTCGATAGCCGGCGCCGACCCGAAAGCTGTAGCGTTCTGCATCACGGCCATCGCCATCATCGGCGACGTCCTCATCAAAGGTGGATCGCAGATAGGCCGGCCCGGCCGAGAAGCTCAAGGCGTCGGACCATTTGTAACGAAGCCGGCCATTCAGTCCGTAGGAGGTGCGATCCCTATCGTCGAAGCTGTCTCCTTCGATGTCCAGGCGTGAGACGGAGCCGCCGACACCGAAGCCGAGACGTTCGCCGCTCGCCGAGTAGCCGAGGCTGGCGTCGATGTTGTGAATCGGCGTATCGCCATCGCGATCTTCGGAGTCCACGTCCTCGTCGTCTTCGACGTCCCGACTGTAGCCGACGGCCGCGTCGATCCCGCTCGAGCGGGAGAGATCGATGCGGCCGTCGGCACCGACCCGCCAGTCGAAGAAGTCGTCGCCGCTGTCCTTCAGCGCCGTGCCCATGGACGCACCGGCGCCAAAGCCAATGCTGTGACGCGCATAGGTCGATTGCGCGCGCACGGCAGGTGAGAAGGAAAGAAACACATCCTCGTCGCGCTCATCATCGCTCGCCTCAACATTGTCGTCCTAGAGCATGCCGAAGGCTGCCGTCGCTCCCAGGGCAAAATCCCCCACCCGAAGCTGGCTCGAACGCTTGAGCTCCTCCGGCACGCTGCCACCGCCGAAATACCCCCGTTGGTTCGGCGCGACTTCGGCACTCGGCGCCAGTGGATCGGGAGGAGGATCCGGCTGCTCGTCGGTCTGCGCCAAGGCCGCTCCGACCATCAGGCAGGCAAGGGCCGACGTCATCGAAAGGCAGCGGCGTGTGAACGGGAAGAGAGCTGACGTGATCACGATGGAGGTATCACCTTGAGTGCGTGAAAGGCGGATCGGACTCAGAATGTGGATTTGCTACCAAAAATAGATACGAAAGTTCAATTTTTTTAATTATAGATTGAGAAAAAGATTATCAAAATCACATAACTTGATGATCGCCTCAAAATTGAACCATTTAAAATATTGAAAAATAACATTTTTATAGACATTCAGCACTGACCTCATGGCTCAATCCAAGGTACATCTACGCCATTGACGTTAGCGTTTTATGGTTGTAAAAATTTCTGACTTTTCGACCTCAAATTGTGATTTTGGGGTCGCCGATCTTATTGACAGTGATAGGGATAGCCGTGTGTTGACGGTCGGTGTCGGAAGTTACGGCATAGCCTGCCTCGCCTGTCTCAGCCTGATCGCTCTGCTCTCGATTCGGTGGATCAGCCG
>JBCCIN010000319.1:0-6246 GCA_039028235.1 Pseudomonadota bacterium | reverse complement strand
GTGCCGCGCGTTATCGGTTGTCCCTACCGCAAGCGCGGGCTGTTTGAATGTCTCATCAATCCCGCGAACGCGCTCGACGAGATGATCATGCGTTTCGAGCAGATCTCGCTCTCGGTTCTGCCGGCAGGCGAAGCGACGTCGTCGCCGTCGAGCCTGCTCGCCGGCAAAGCGCTCGCTCGCCTGCTCGGCAAGATCACGGCCCTCGACCGCTACGACATCATCGTGATGGACGGGCCGCCGCTTCTGGCCACGACCGAAGCGGCGGTGCTCGCGCCGCATGCCGATGAAGTGGTGCTGGTGATTGGTGCCGGAGAGGCGACGGGCACGCAGCTGGACGCATCGCTCGACCTTCTCGACATCAATGCGGACAAGGTCAGCCTCCTTTTGAACCGCGCCGTCATCTCCGAGCGGCGCGCCGCCTTCTACGGCTATGATTACGAAGGCGAGAGCCTGCCCGCTTAACGCATCGGGTTATCAAGATACCGGCTGCCTAATCTTCTGGCAGCATTCTGGCGTTCAGCCTATCGATCGACATTAACGCGCGTACGCCGCAAAGTGCGATGATATCGGAGCTTTTCATAAAATGACTCAGGGGCAAAGTTCCTGTGGATGATTTTCGCTTCGAGCGTGTTCGTTATATGGCGAGAACATTTAGCTTACAAACCGGTGTCTATCACAACGCTTGGAACGAGCAGGCAGCAGTCCGATAGCATCGTCATGTCAAAGCATGGTTGCTGGTCGGCATTGAGGGGAGATGAGGGAAACGATGGTCGGCAACGCTGACGTTTGCTTCTACGGCTCGACAACGACGACGGCTCTTGCGGACAACACCATTGGTCTGCCTGCCGCAGGGGGTGGCCAGAGAGCGAGTGTCGAAGGCGTGCTCGCCGAGCGTCCCCGGCGCCTCAGCGACGTGTCCGTTCTGACCCTCGACGGTTATGGCACGTTGGTCGATCGAGACAGCGGTATCATCGAGGCGTTGATGCCCTGGCTGCGCGACGTCGGTGTCACGGCAGGGCGAAACGAGGTGCTGCGTGCGTTCGCTCAAGCCGAGCGTGCGAACCTGACACCAGGCATCACCTATCGGGACGTTCTGATCCGGGTTCATGACCAATTGGCCGAGTTCTTCGGCGTCGACCGTGATCAGAAGGCTGCAAAGGAGTTTGCAGCATCCATCGGCCGCTGGCCGGTTCATCCGGATGTACCGGAGGCACTCGCCTATCTGAAGCAGCATTTTCAGCTGGTCGTCCTGACCAATGCCGACCATGCGTCTTTCGACGTCACGAATGAAGCGCTCGGCGTTGAGTTCGACGCTGTCTATACCGCCGAGGACACCGGGCTTTACAAGCCGAATTCCGGCATGTTCGCCTATCTCCTGAACAAGCTTGGCGAAGCCGGAATCGATCAGCGCAACACGCTGCACGTGGCTGGCTCGATCCGCTTTGATCATGTGCCGGCGAAGCGGCTCGGCATGAGCACCTGCTGGATACATCGACAACATGGACCGGAGCGTCTGAATGAGGCGCAGAAGCGCGGCCTCGACGTTCACCCAGATTTCCGCTTCCAGACGCTCGGCATGCTGACCGATAGGCATCTCCAGGAAATCTGCACAGGCTGAACGTTGCTCGACGCTCTCGCTCGTTGCGTCGGAAATTGATTGTCAGACGGCGGCTGCCCGCTTGCGATTGATGATTGGCTCTGCAGGCGTGTTGGCCAGCACCTGAAAGCGTTCCATCACCGGTCCCGCGATATCGTCGATCATCGAACGCTCGGCGTCGCTGAATGTCGGCTGGTAGTAAGCCGGAAATTGCACCCGGGCTGCGAGCGCGTCGAGCTTGTCCTCTGTGATCGACAGACGGCAGTGGTCGAACAGCCGCTCGATCACATCTTTGGGCTCGGCGCAGAGGTTCTCATAGCTAACCACCAGCACCGCCGCTCTGAGCTTGTCGTCCGCGTCGAGCTGATCCGCGATCCGGCCATATAAATGCGCCCAATAGCGTGCCTGGCCTTCGACCTCCTCGCCGTTGGCCCAGAGCTCCTGTATCGCCCGGATCGCCTGATCCTCGCCGGCATTGATCGGGCGACGGTCAGGCCCGAACTCGAAATGGCCGACCCGGCGCATGTGGTCCAGCGCCATTCGATTGTCCTTGAGCCCGTCCATGAACAAGCGGTGCTGCTTCATCAACGATGCGATATGCCAGGCGGGCTCGCGCACCGGAAGAACGAAGCGCGCGTCCGCGAAGAGTGTCTGCAGATAGGCAAGCCGCGTCAGATTGTAGTTGCCTTTGGAGAGGTAGCGCCTGCCGCCGCGTACCGCGAGCAGCTTTCGGATGTGGTCCTTGTAGAAGTCGTCGAAGGCCGGATCGGCCTGATCGTGGCCGAGAAGGGCACTGGTCTTCGGATCGTGCAGTCCTGGGAAGAACGCCATCCACAGCGCTTCCTCGAAGGCTTCCGGGCTATCCTCGGTGATCTTGATACCGTCTTTGTGCGCGCGTTCAGCGGGCACCGCGTCCTTTTTTGGCATGAAGCCGAGGAACTTGTTCCACCAATAGGGCGTGAAGACCGGCGGGAAGTCCTTGTAGCGATGGGTGACCGTGTCCTGATGTTCGGCGAGGGCCTCGAGCAGGAAGGTGCTACCGGAACGTGCCAAGCCAGCGACGTAGATCGGCGCTTCGATGTCGATCTTCTCGAGTTCGTCTTTGAGAAACCGGGTTTCCAGATTGCCGAGCTTGATCCAGAACCTGGGATGGCGCTCGATATGACCCCCAAGCCGATCGACCCAGCCGGCCACCTCGAAGTCGCTGCCGCCAGATGCCATGACTATTGTCCGCTATTCGATCCGCCCGACCATCTTGATGGCGAGCGAGCCGAGCACGAGGATGGTGAAGAACAGAACATACCAGGGCCGAAGCCAGCCGGGACCGAAGCCGAGATAGTCCTTTTCCGGCAGGTCGAAGGAGATCGCGTCGATCTTGCCGTCCTCGGGCAGATAGCCGAGCGGGTTGCCGATCAGCGTGTTCCACCACTGCTTCTTGTGGATGGTCGGCACCGGTGCCGCGAGCGAGATGTCGCTGATCACTTCACCGCCTGGGTCGGTCACCACCAGCCGCGGCGGGTTTTCCGGAGACGCATTGTCGAGGATCTGCACTTCGGCTTCCGCCTCGACCAATGGTGTGGTTTCGACGCTGACAGCCCCCTGGGTCGCTGGCAGGCTGTAGCCGTAGGTCGTGCTGAGCCAGACGATTAGGGCAAGCACTGGCAGCGAGGCGAGCAGGGCAGGCAGGGTGGTCATGCCGAGCTGGCGCAGAGACAGGCCGAGCATCGAGCGCATCAGCGGCCAGGCTTCGGCGAACTCGCCGTCGAAAGCGTTCAGCTTCTGCCGAGCTGTCAGCGCCCGCGTCTTGATGTCGGTGAGCTTGCCTTGGGGCGAGAGCAGCCAATAGAATCCCATGGATAAGACAGCGCCCACGAGGCCCCAGATCACCAGCCGAAACGTGGGCGCGGCGAAGCCGCTCATCACCTGGTCCAGCCAGGTGAAGAGCGGCGCCGGCAAATCGAATAAACCCATCACCATGAAGATCCGAACCTGGCCGCGTGGCGATCAGGGAGCGGCCTTTTCCTGCTGCTCCGTGTCCGCGGTCGCGCTGCTCTTCCTGAGCATCTTCCTAATCGGCCAGAACAGCAGGAAGCTGAGCGCCGCCAGCACCGCGACCACCAGGCCCCAGAAGGCGCCGAGCATCGAAAGACCAGCACCCGGGCCGATATAGGCGCTGGCGTCCTGGCCGAAGCCAAGGGTGAAGGTCAGCGCGAAAGCAAACAATATCAAGGTCTTCATCAAACCATCCTCCTCCAGTGAAAGGGCTTTCGCCCGTCAGCTTGGTTTGGCAAGAGACTGTAGAAAATCCGGATCGAGGCTCTTCGGATCGATCCGCTCACCCGACGAGACAATGGGAATGAACTCGTCGTTCTCGCCACCGCGTACCGGATTGATGAACTCCCAGACGATCTGATTGTCGGGACTCACCTCGAACAGCCGGCCGCCGTCGCTTTCGGTGATCAGGGTATTGCCGTTGGGCAGACGAGACTGGATCGAGCGCAGGACGCTATCGAACGGGTGCTCCGCCGTGCCCGAGTACTCCCAGACGATGCCGTCAGTTCTGGGATCGAACTCGATCACCCGCGCCGTGCCGTGCTCGCCGAACTCGCCGCGATTGTCGAACAGCAGGATGTTGCCGTTCTCCATGATGTCAGGGTCGTGCTGGCCGGCCCAGGAGCCCGTGGTCGCCCAGCGAAATTTTTCCGACGTCATATCGACCGTGGCGATGGCGCCCGTCGTCAATTCGCGCATGGAGATCAGCACATCACCTTCCTCGCCGAACGGGAAAGCCTCGGCTTCTGCGCCTTCGATGATGTCGATCGAGTTGGTGTGCAGATAGTCGCCGCTCTGCTCCGCATACCAAGGAATGCGGGTGAGCATGCGGCCATAGGTGCTGTCGATTAGCGCGCGCGTGACGTCGACCTTCTGGATCTCCTCGCCCTCGGGCGACAGGACCACGATGAAGTCGTCGACGCGTGGCGGCTTTAGCTGGGTCCACTCTTCGATCACATCGTGGCGGATCTCGTGGGTGAGGGTGTAGACCTTACCGTCGGCGCCGACGTCGAAATCGTGATGGACCTGCCCCAGATATTTCCAGACCAGCTCGCTGTCCTTGGTCATGCGCGCCATGCCATAGCCCCAGGGCGTGTCGCCCGAGGCGATGTAGATGGCGAGCAGATCGCCATTGGGATAGAGATAGGCACGGCGATAGTAGATGTACTCATCCCCGAGCGGCTGCTTCACCGGCGAGGTCTCGTCCCAGATGGCGCTGAACGGCAGGTCCCATTCATGCAGAACGTCGCCGTTCATCGAAATGAGAAAGGCGCGCTGATCATGGCCGGAAGTGTAGAGCGTGAAGCCCTCCTCAGCCTTCGCCGGATCATAGATGGTGACGCCACGCTCATCCGTCCTGGCTTTTTGATGAAAGCGTGAGAAATAGGGATGACGGTAGTTCGTCTGCTGGTCGACCAGGGCTTGGCCTGCTTTATAGGCATTGGTCAGGAAGGCGGCCGGTCCCGCTTCGGCGAACATGACATAGCTGCCGGCGAGAAAAGCCAAAAAAGCGACCGCGATGGTCGGAAGAAGAATGTTCAAAACTTTCATCGTGTTACTTGTGCCAGACGGTCGTTGACGCTCAGCCCTGTCCCGGCGCGTTCGAGGCGTCCGGTTCGGTTATCGCGGCGATGCGGAAGTCGCGACCCGTCGCGTACAAAGAGACAGACCGGAGCATCACCGTGTTAACGCGCGTGATCGTAGGTTTGTTCCAACGGAAACCCATTTCTCGCGTGACATGTTCTCCACGCCATCACCGATGTTCCCGTTCCACTGAGCAACAGATGGTCAGGCCGCGAGCGAACACAAGACCGGCGTGTGATCCGACGGTTTCTTCTGGCGCCTTGGGGCCTCGTCGATCTCGACTCCTTCCAGACGATCGAGCGCGCTTGGCGACAACAGCAGGTGATCGATGCGAAGCCCATGGCCGAGCTGAAAGGATCGCTCCTGATAGTGCCACCAGCTATAGGCGATGGTGTCAGGCTCGATCGCGCGATAGGCGTCGTAGAGCCCGATGTTGGTAAGCGTCCGCCATTTCTCGCGCTCGGCCGGGTGGTAGCAGATCGTCCCCTCCAGCTCCTTGGCGTCATAAACGTCGATCGCCGTTGGCGCGACATTATAGTCCCCACCGATAACCAATGGTTGGTCGTCTTCGAGAAGTTCCGCGGCATGCGCACGCAGACGATCGAAGAAGGCGAGCTTGAACGGAAAACGCGGACTATCCAGCGCGGTGCCATTTGGAACATAAACTGAGGCGACCCGCACGCCATTCACGGTCGCTTCGATATAGCGCGCCTCTTCGTCACCCGGGTCGCCCGGCAATGATGTAAGGACATCCTCGATCGGCGACTTCGCCAGAATGGCAACCCCGTTCAGCGAGGGCTCGCCGACCAGCTCGATATTGTAGGGCAGATGCTCGAAGTGCTCGCGCGGAAACTTCTCTGGCAGGCATTTGGTCTCCTGCAGCAGCAACACATCCGGCTGCACCCGCTCCAACCAAGCCGTGACGACCGGCACCCGGGCACGAATCGAATTCACATTCCAGGTCGCGATTTTCATGTCGTTTGCCACTGGATCTTTTTTCTCGTACTGGACAT
>JBCCIN010000318.1:0-6260 GCA_039028235.1 Pseudomonadota bacterium | reverse complement strand
TTCTGAGGGTCTCCATTAGATCTCGTCGCACCAGATAGAGCAGCGCCATGATTACGAATAACCCGGCGACCAGCCGCATCAGCGCCGCGTTTCTGAACGACGTGATCGAATCGGCAGAGACCGTCTTCAGATCCAGAAACGAGACCTGATCGCTTTCATCGGCCACGGCCTGAAGTGCATTCAAGTCCTGGACCGCGCTAAGCGGAACGAAACCGAACCAGCGATCGTCTCGTCTGGTTGTGAGATTGACTATCCTCGGCCAAAGCGGGGTGCCATGAAAGATGGACGGTTGATCCTCTAGGGTGATCGGCGGCAGGCCCCTGCTGGTCGCGACCGCATCGAGGAACGGCGTAAAAATGGCCGGATCGAGATCGGCCTTATCAGCGGCCCAAATCAGATCGTCCTCCAGGCCTTGCGCGTCCGGCAGAGCCCGCTGACGCGACGTCTGCGTCGCCTGGCTCGGGACATATCGGTGGATCGCGTCAAACCCACCGATGGCGCCGGCATCCTTCAACGCTTCGAGCTTTGGCTGAAGTGTCTCACTCGCGCGCAACATGGATTCGGCGTCGTCTCCTGATGTCAAAAACAGAAAGCGCAGATCCGGCGCGCCGAGATCGGCCCGGATGGCACCATCCAGCCGCTTGGTGTCCGCCGGAACAGGACTGAGCGCCGACAGATCGCGCTCCCAGATCGCATCAGCACGCGAACCGAGAAGCAGAATGGCCAACACGGTGATGCCGATCAGCGCGCGTGGCAGCCACCCAGGTGGTACCCAGCTACGACCGGTCGGTGGCCCAGTGCCCGCGAACAATCGCAGGTCACCGGCAACACTTGGCAGCACGAAGAGAGCGGTGAGAACGGCCGCAGCCAGGCCGGTGCCGATGAAGACAGCGAGTTGAGCAAGGCCGTTGAAACCACCTGTGCCCAGCACCAGAAAGGCGGCGATCGTCGTGACCGCGCCCAAGACCATCGGCGGCATAATGCGACGAGCGGTGTCGCGTAGGCGCTCGTCGCGATGGGTGTGCGAAAACAGATGCAGCGGATAGTCGATCGCCACACCCAAGAGCGTAATGCCGAAGGCGAGCGTGATTCGGTGCACGGAACCGAACACCAAATCGGTCGTCGCCAGGCCAACCAGCATGCCTGTCACGATCGGCAAGGCGCCGAGCGCCAGCAGACGAAACGAGCGGTAGACAGCCAGAAGAAAGCCGCTGATCAGCACGAGTGCTATCACGGAGCCGGTGAGCATTTCGCTGCGCACGGCGCCCCGCGCCTTCACGGTGTTGACCGGTGTGCCGGCCATAAGCAGGGAGACACCATGCTCGGCGGCGACCTCGCTCAGGCGCGTCTCGATTGCCAGCACCGTTTTCACCTGCCGATCCAGAGTGTAGCCGGGACTATCAGTTTCGATCAGCACCAACGTACGTTCGCCGTCCGGGGAGACCCAGACGCCTTGATCACGTGGCGGTGGTTTGGTGCCGTCCTGCCAGGAAAGGAGGAGGGACTGAAACAGGCCTGTAGGGTCCAGGGCCGCTTCTTTTTCATAGATCTTGGCAAACGGCGACGCCAACTGCCGTGCCCTGACGGTCAGCGCCTGTTCCAAGTCGTCCCTGTCGAGCGGGCCGGCGTCGGCCATGAGAAATCGATAGGCGAACAGTTCACGAAAACTATCCGGCGAAATCGGCTGTTCACCGTTACTTACCTGCGCGAGATCGTCCCAATCTCCGAGCGCTTGGACGGATGCTTTGCTCGCCTGAGCCCGCCCGTTGCTGCTTCCCCCCTCGAATGCCACCAATATCAGCCGTGCCGCCGGTCCCTCGCGAAGGCGCGTAAACAGCAGATCTTCGACGGGAGCCCCTTTACTCGGCAGGAAAACCGTCAGGTCATCGTCGATTTTGAGCGACGTCGAGAGCAGGATCGCCGCCGTGATGAGAAGCGCAATCCAAAGGCCTATGGTTGTGAGATTTCGGGTCACGGATGTGAGACGGTGGCGTGCATGTGAGCTCGTGGGGCAAAGGCGGAGCCCACCATGATGCTGCGAGATCGCCCTGACAAGACCGCATGCCGATGGGTCACGGGCCTTTGTTCGACCGCTGATGGGGTCGCCTCATTTTAAGCTCCCGATTTCTTCGGAATCTCCCTGAGCGAGCCATACCATTCCTTTGTCGCAATTCGAAGAAAGCGAGTCGCCGAGGAACAAGGCGGTAGTTTCGGAAAAAATTAAGTCAGGATTATAGGGTTGCGGGTGGCAGGTTCAGGATCGCCGAACAGGCAAAGCAGAACGGGTAGGTGAGGTAATGGCAGACGACGACGATCTGGATCTACGCTCGCTGGACGACGAGGAACTCGTCAGTCAGATGCAGGACGATCTCTATGACGGCCTGAGGGAAGAGATCGAAGAGGGTGTCAACATCCTCCTCGAGCGCGGCTGGGCACCCTATGATGTGCTGACCAAGCCCCTGGTCGGTGGCATGACCATCGTCGGCATCGATTTCCGCGACGGTATCCTGTTCGTGCCTGAGGTGCTGCTGGCGGCCAATGCCATGAAAGGCGGCATGGCCATTCTGCGCCCGTTGCTCGCCGAAACCGGCGCTCCGCCCATGGGCAAGATGGTGATCGGCACGGTCAAGGGCGACATCCACGACATCGGCAAGAACCTCGTGTCCATGATGATGGAGGGTGCCGGTTTCGACGTCATCGATCTCGGGATCAATTGCGACGTCGACAAATATCTGGAAGCGCTCGAAGAGCATAAGCCCGACATTCTCGGTTTGTCGGCGCTGCTGACCACGACCATGCCCTATATGAAGGTCGTCATCGACACGATGCGCGAGAAGAACATTCGCGATGACTACGTCGTGCTGGTCGGCGGTGCGCCCTTGAACGAGACGTTCGCCGAAGCAATCGGGGCGGACAGCTATTGCCGCGATGCGGCCGTCGCGGTCGAGACGGCGAAAGAATATATGGCCAGACGCCACAATCAGAGGCCTGGCGACGTGTCGACCGCCGTCAACTAGGCCCCTGCGGGCGGCGGCGAACACCTCAAAATACCAATCTAGATCGGAGCGAGGTCACGTCCCTCGCGCGGAGGAGCATTACCTATGACCGAGACCATAATCAGCTCCGCGACCAAGGAGATCGCGATCGGCTTCGAGCAGCCCTTTTGCGTGATAGGCGAGCGCATCAATCCTACCGGCCGTAAAAAGCTCGCCGCCGAGATGGCCGCGGGCGATTACAGCACCGTCGAGGCGGACACGTTGGCCCAAGTCGCCGCCGGCGCCACGATGCTGGACGTCAATGCCGGCATTCCGCTTGCGGATGAGCCTGCAATCCTCGCCGAGAGCATCAAGCTGGTGCAGTCTCTGACCGATCTGCCGCTCTCGATCGATAGCTCGATCGTCGCAGCCCTTGAAGCCGGTCTCGCCGTCTATCAGGGTCGTCCGCTGGTGAACTCGGTGACCGGCGAGGAGGACCGGCTGGAGGTCGTGCTCCCGCTGATCAAGAAGTATGATTGTGCCGTGGTCGCGATCTCCAATGACGAAACCGGCATTTCCGAAGACCCGGATGTGCGCTTCGACGTCGCTAAGAAGATCGTCGAGCGTGCGCAGGATCATGGCATCAAGCCGGCGGATGTCGTCGTCGATCCCTTGGTCATGCCGATCGGTGCGCTTGCCACCGCCGGTCGCGCAGCCTTCCATTTGATCCGGCGCCTGCGCGAAGAGCTCAAGGTCAACACGACCTGCGGCGCGTCCAATGTCAGCTTCGGCCTGCCCAACCGCCACGGCATGAACGCCGCGTTTCTCTCCATGGCGATCGGTGCCGGCATGACCTCGGCGATCATGAACCCGCTGCATGCCGAGGAGATGACCGCGGTCAAGGGCGCCGACGTCCTGATGAACCACGATCCAGACTGCCGCACTTGGCTTAAAACCTTTCGCGAACCGACCGCCGAAGGCGAAGGCCGCCGCGAGGGACGCCGGCGCCGCCGTGCCTAGCCAACGGCGCTGGCGGGCGTAACTTGCATGACACTGTCGGGGTAGGTTTGGTGACTTCCTCCGCTATATCGGTGTTTCGATCGTGTCGTCGGTGCAAGGGGTGGTGGTGGCCGCACGGATTCCCAGGGTCGCATGGACCAGGAAATCACGTGAATTTTGGGGCAATTTGGTTAAGAAAGAGTGGATCAAATGCGGGTGCCGGTTGGGCTATGGCGATGACCAACACCTGCTGAACCGAACGCCCGAAGAGAGGCCAGACCTTGACTGACAACGCCCTGATCGTCTTCACGCCGTCCGGCAAGCGCGGCCGCTTTCCTAACGGCACGACGGTGTTGCAGGCCGCACAGAAACTTGGCGTCGATCTGGATTCGATTTGCGGCGGTCGCGGTCTTTGCGGCCGATGCCAGGTGACGCTCGCCAATGGTGAGTTCGCCAAGCATGGCATCACGTCCAGCACCGACCACGCCTCGGCCGCCGGAGAGGTCGAAGCCCGCTTCGATCAACGAAAGGGATTGAAGGCAGGGCGCCGTCTCGGTTGCCAGGCAGCACTTTGCGGCGATCTGGTCGTCGACGTGCCGGCTGAAAGCCAGGTTCACCGCCAGCTTGTGAGAAAGCGCGCCGAGGTCCGGGATATCGAACTCGATCCCGTGGTGAAGCTCTACTATGTCGAGGTCGACCAGCCCGATATGCACGCCCAGGCTGGCGATCTCACGAGGCTGGAACGAGCCCTCGAAGAGCAGTGGCAACTCTCCGGTCTGACCGCCGATCTCCGCGTCACCCAATATCTGCAAAAGACGCTGCGTGAAGCTGAATGGGGTGTGACCGCCGCCGTTCATGGCGATGAGCGCATCATCGCCGTCTGGCCTGGCCTGCAGGAGGAAGTGTTTGGCGTTGCTTTCGATGTCGGCTCAACCACCATCGCTGGACATCTTGTCGAGCTGCGCACCGGCCGGGTTGTCGCCTCGGCCGGGCTCATGAATCCACAGATCCGCTTCGGCGAAGATTTGATGAGCCGGGTGAGCTATGTGATGATGAACCCGGGCGGCGATCAGGAGATGACGCTTGCCGTGCGCGAGGCGATCACGGCGATGATCGGCCAGCTGGCCGCCGAGGCCATGATCGATCCGAGCGAGATCCTGGATCTCACCTTCGTCGGCAACCCAATTATGCACCATCTGCTGCTCGGCATCGATCCGACCGAGCTTGGCGGCGCCCCCTTCGCGCTTGCGACCGACGAGCCGGTCTTTCTCTGGGCGAGCGAGCTTTCGGTCAATGTCACCAGCCCGTCGGCGCGCGCCTATGTGCTGCCCTGTATCGCCGGCCATGTCGGGGCCGACGCGGCCGGCGTCATTTTGAGCGAGACCCCGCATCTGAATGATGAGATGACGTTGATCGTCGACGTCGGCACCAATGCCGAGATCATTCTCGGCAACAGGCACCGCCTGATGGCGGCATCGTCACCGACCGGCCCTGCCTTCGAAGGTGCTCAGATTTCCTGCGGACAAAGGGCAGCGACCGGTGCGATCGAACGCCTTCGAATCGATCCCGAGACGCTGGAGCCGCGCTACAAGCTGATTGGCTCGGACAGCTGGTCGGACGGGTCCGGGGCGGACGGCGACGACTTCGACGATGCCGGGTTCATCAACGGCAAGTCGCCGGGTGCCACCGGGATCTGCGGCTCGGGGATCATCGAAGCGATCGCCGAGATGTACCTCACCGGCATCATCAAGCCTGATGGTACGATCGATGGCGCAAAGGCCGCGATCAGCCCGCGTATTCAGGAAGACGGCCGCACCTTCTCCTACCTCATCCAGTCGGGTGAGCCCGAGATCCGCATCACCCAGAACGACATCCGGGCAATCCAGCTCGCTAAGGCCGCCCTCTACGCTGGCGCTCGCCTGCTGATGGATCACATGGGGGTCGATCAGGTGGACCGCATTACGCTCGCCGGTGCGTTCGGCAGCCATATCGACGTCAAATATGCGATGATCCTCGGCCTCATTCCCGATTGCGATCTCGCCAAGGTCAGCTCCGCCGGCAATGCCGCCGGCACAGGTGCCAGGATCGCGCTCCTGAACCGCGAGGCGCGGCGCGAGATCGAGAGCCTGGTGCGCAGCATCGAAAAGGTCGAAACCGCCGTCGAGCCGCGCTTTCAGGAGCATTTCGTCAAAGCCATGGCCATCCCGCATGCCGATGCGTCCTATCCGCATCTGAGCCAAGCCGTGACCCTGCCCGCAAGAGCGGCCGCGTCGTCATCGAATGGTG
>JBCCIN010000317.1:0-6304 GCA_039028235.1 Pseudomonadota bacterium | reverse complement strand
GAGTACGATCGCCACAAGTACGACGAATAGGGTTTCCACCATGAGCTGGGTGATGGCGACGTCGATCGCGCTGAACATCAAGAAGATGAGGGCGACGCCGATGCCGACGAGGCCGAGGGCGCAGATCGCGAGCAGGCGCGACGTGCTGACGACGATCACGGCGGTGGCGGCGGTCATCACGAAGAAGATCACCCAGGCGAGCGCCGGCACAGGCGACACACGGTCGATATCGAAGGTGACGTCCGCAGCATAAAGCGCCGCCCCGCCGCCGATCACGATCACCAGAAAGACGGTGGTGAGGTAATGGCCGAGAACACCGGTCTGCAGGCGGCTGGTGACGCCCGACGCCACGCGCTGAACAAGGTCCATCAGCGCGTCATAGGCCCGATCCCCGGTGATCGGCAGCGCCGAGACGAGGTTCTCGATAGCGCTCCTGGCGCGCCTGCCCTGCCAGAAAAGAACGAGGCCGATCACCGTGGTGACCACGCTCAGCATCAGCGGCACATTGATGCCGTGCCAGAGCGACAGCTTGATCGTCGTCGGCTGCTGCAGGATGCCGACCACGGCGGGCTCGATCACGGTCTTGGAGATCAGCTCCGGGAAGAGGCCGGTGACCAACCCGCCGGCAGCCAGCAGCATCGGGCCAAGCCACATGGCCGCAGGCGCCTCGTGGGCACCATCGGTGCCGGGCTCTGCCTTGCCGAAGAACACGCGGATTACGATCATCAGCGCCACCGCGACCATCATGGCGTTGGCGGCGACCGCGGCACCGGCGATCAGGAACGGCTCGTCCGCGATGGCAAGCGCGCCTTCATATTTGAGCTCCTTGCCGATAAAGCCGAGAAACGGCGGAAAACCCGCCATGGAGAGACCGGCCGCGGCGGCGATCAGCGCGGTGATCGGCATGAGGCGGATTAGCCCGCCGAGCTTCTCGATATCGCGCGTGCCAGCGCCATGATCGACATTGCCGATCACCAGGAAGAGCGCGCATTTGTAGAAGGCGTGGACGATCAGGAAGGTCATCGCGGCAAGCACCGCGATCCTTTGGTCGGAGCCCAGAAACATGGTGAGCGTGCCGAGAGCCATCACCGTAGTCCAGGCGAGCATCAGCTTCAGATCGGTCTGGCGAAGCGCCATGAGCGAGGACCAGAGGGCCGTCGCAGCGCCGGCGATGGTCAGGGTGTAGAACCAGACATCGGTGCCGCCCAATTCCGGCTGCAGCCGCGCCATCAGGTAGATGCCGGCTTTCACCATGGTGGCGGAGTGCAGATAGGCGCTGACCGGCGTCGGCGCGGCCATGGCGTTGGGCAGCCAGAAGTGAAACGGAAACTGCGCCGATTTGGTGAAGGCGCCGATCAGCACCAGGGCGAGAATCGGGAGATAGAGCGGGCTCTCCGTGAGGCTTACACCATCCGCGAAGATCTCGGACAGAAGGTAGCTGCCGGCGGTTTCGGCGATCAGGATGAGCCCGACCAGGAGGACGAGGCCGCCAGCACCCGTGATCAGCAACGCCTGCAGCGCCGAACGCCTGGCGCTGGCTTTCTCATGATCGAAACCGACCAGGAGGAAGGAGGTGACCGTGGTCAGCTCCCAGAAAACGAAGAGAAGAATGATGTGATCGGCGGTGACCAGGCCGAGCATCGACAGCATGAAGGCGAGCAGCAGAACCTGCAGGCGGCCCTGATCAGGGTGATGGCGGAGATAGGACGAAGCGTAGAGCACGACCAGAACGCCGATGCCGCTGATCAGAAGCGCGAACAGCAGGCTGAGCCCGTCCAGTCGGAAAGCGAGATCGATGCCGAGACTGGGGATCCAGGGCAGCGTCAGCGCGACGCTCTCGCCGGCGGCGATCGTCGGCAGCTGCGAGGCCAAGCCGGCGGTGAAGGCGACCGCGGCGAAAAGGGCAACAAAAAAGGCGAGAGGCAGCTTCTTACCCTCTCCTTCCGTCCCGTGCATCGTCGCTTGGCCAGCCATCAGGTCCTCATAAAAAGGCCGCACCGTCTTATCCGCTGCGGCCGAACCACGTCCTCATGTCATTCGTCTGTCAGATATCGCGGGGCGGGTTCGCGTCCCGCCCCGCTTTGGCGCTCAACTGGGTCAGCTACTCCTGATGCGAACCGAAGAAGTGCAGGAGGAGCATGAAGAGATTGATGAAGCTCAGATAGAGCGACAAGGCACCCATGACTGCAAGTTTGGACATGCTCTCCGAGCTAGCGCCCTCGTCATAGAACTCCTTGATGCGCTGGGTGTCGTAGGCGGTTAGGCCGGTGAACACCGGGACGCCGATGACCGAAGCGGCGAAATGCAGCGCAGAGCTTTGCAGGAAGAGATTGACCACGAACGCGATGATGACACCGATCAGCCCCATGATCAGGAAGGAGCCTAAGCCGGAGAGGTCGCGTTTCGTAGTGTAGCCGTAAAGGCTCATCGCGCCGAACAAGGCTGCTGTGATGAAGAACACACGGGCGATGCTGTCGCCTGCGTAGACCTGAAAGATCTAGGCGCTGGAAAGCAGACCCATCACGGAGGCAAACGCCCAGAACAGCGTCTGTGTCTTCGCGGCCGACATGCTGTCCGCCTTGAAGGAGATGAAGAAGACGAAGCCGAGCGGGGCGAACATCACCACCCACTGCAGCGGCGTGCCGAAGATGGCGTTGTAGGGCACGGGCGTGCTGGCCGTCAGCAGAGCGACGATGCCGGCCAGGAGCAGGCCGAGGCCCATGATGTTGTAGACGCGCAGCATGTGGTGGCCGAAAACCCTCGTCATAAGCAACACGATCAGCCGTACCGGTTCGGGTGACGGGCCGTTGGAAGACGTCGGTGTTCATCGGTGTCCTCTTAACGTCGAGCGAGTGTCGCGACATCGGGGGATGGCTTCGCTCAATCGGCCATTCGTGGACTTTTGCCAAACCCTGCGCTTACTTACGAAAATGACTTCTTGAGCTGCCGCGATCCAATCGTTTCGTCAGCGCCTTTTAATTGGAAAATTCTATTAAATCGTCAAAGTTTGATTTGTCTTCATTTCTTATGCCTTCACCGCGACGAGGCCATCCGCCGGAAACCAAAAGAAACCGGCCGTCGACTGACGGCCGGTTGTCAGGTCATGCATTGGGAGTGACGTCCGTTGGGGGAGTGACGTCCGTTGGGGGAGTGACGTCCGTTGGGGGAGTGACGTCCGTTGGGGGGAGTGACGTCAGTTGGGCATGATGACCTGATCGATCACGTGAATAACGCCGTTCGACGCCTCGATATCGGGCTGGATCACGGCGGCTTGCTCGACCTTGGTCATGCGGCCGGCCGCGTCGATCTCGATCATACCGCCCTGGACGGTGGTCAGCTCCTTCATCTCGCCAGCGATCTCATCCGCGGTCACCTTCTCAGGCACGACGTGGAAGGTGAGAATTTCGGCGAGCTTGTCCTTGTTTTCGGGCTGCAGCAGCTCATCCAGCGTACCCTCGGGCAGCTGAGCAAAGGCGTCATCGGTAGGAGCGAAGATCGTGAAAGGCCCCTCGCCGTTCAGCGTGTCGACCAAGCCGGCAGCTTCGGCCGCCTGCAGCAGGGTCCCGAACTGACCGGCTTCCTTGGCAGTGTCGACGATCGTCTTGCCCGCGCCAGCCTGAGCAGTCAGCCCCCAGACGGCAAGAGGTGCGGCGAGAGCAGCTGTGAGGGCCATGCGCTTTGACGAGATCATGTCATTCTCCAGTCGTGATGGTTGTTCAAAGTGAGGCTGGCGCTGGTCTCGCGACAGGTGCGGAAGGACGCTGCGGGGGGCGTCGGCAAGCTCGCAACCAGCCTCGCTTTGAGAGATAGATGTTTCTACCGATCGTTCTAATTCATTATATGCACGTTTTTGATCGACTATTTCTATTGATTGTCGAACGCTTCGGGTCCATGTGATGAGCCTGCCAACTGACCTGGTCTGATTGACGATGCCTACGCTCAAGCAGTTCCGCTATCTGGTGGCGCTCGCGCATACCCTCCATTTCAGGAAGGCGGCCGAGCAATGCCATGTGAGCCAGCCGACCTTGTCCGGCCAGCTGCAAGAGCTGGAGGAGCGGCTCGGCGTGCAGCTGGTCGAGCGCAGCCGACGCTCACAGGTGGTGCTGACACCGATCGGAGAGACCATCGCCGAGCGCGCGCGCATCGTGCTGCGCGATGTCCAGGACATCGTCGATCTCGGCAAGCATGGCCAGCAATGGCTCGACGGCACAATCAAGCTCGGCGCGCTACCGACGCTTGGCCCCTATCTTCTCCCCCACGTGCTGCCTGAGCTGCATCGAAGCCATCCGAACCTGAAGCTCTATGTTCGTGAGGGCATGCCGAACACCCTGATTCGCAGCCTCGAGGAAGGCGATCTCGATCTTCTGCTGTTCCCGATGCCGATCCGCGAGGCCGACCTCGAGAGCACCCGGCTGTTCCGAGAACAGCTCTGGGTGGTCTTGCCGAGCGATCATCCACTCGCCGGCAAAGAACGCGTCGAGCGCAACGAACTCGCCAACGAGACCGTGCTTGCCCTTGAGCCAGGCCATCGGCTCTACGAACAGGTCGCTGATCTCTGCGGAGAGTTTGGCGCCCACCTGTCCCATGACTTCGAAGGGACGAGCCTGGACACGATCCGGCTGATGGTCGGCATGGGCATGGGAATCTCTTTCATGCCCACCGTCTACGTGCTGTTCGAGGTCGCGAAAGACAGCCAGGTGGTCGCCCGGCCGCTGAAAAGCCGACCACCCACGCGCACCGTCGGCATCGCCTGGCGCCGTCATTCCGCCCGGGGTGACGAGTACCAGGCGCTCGCTGGCATCATCCGCGGCATCCTGAGAGCAGAACTCCCGGAGGTCGCCGTCATCGACTGACCAAGGGGACTCACCGGGGGCTGACGACGGGGCTCGTCGATATCATCGCCGCGGTCCTCAGCGTCGCCGCGAGAGCGTGCTAGAAACTTCGGAGGTATTGATAGGAATTTTCTATCAACCTTGACGATTGCCCATTCATCGCAATGTAATTCCACAAGACCGCCGTAGTCCGCACAGGCGTGATGCCGCTCTCGGCAAGCGCGAAGCAGCCTGCGACGGATGTCGTGAGTCGAGGTCGACATGCCTCGGCTCGCGAAGAGCCTATGAGGCCACTTTCCACGAGGAGTACAGTCGTGAACGTCTTGATAAGAGAGCGACTAGAAGCCGATCACAGGCGGCTGGATGAGGCGATCGAGCGCATGTTGCAGCGCCGGTGGGCCGACCCCTACGAGCTCCAGCAGATGAAGAAGCAAAAGCTTGCGATCAAGGACCGCTTGCACCGGGCAGTACCTTTCTACCGATCCGAGAAGCAAGTGGCATGATCAGCGGGGCCGACGGCGCGACCCGCGTTGTCGGCCCTGTCCCCGCGCGAACAGCTGACTATGTCGTCATAAGCACCCGCCATGGAATCAGGGGCTTGGCTAAGTGGCTCAGCGGTTGCGGTCTACCACTGAATATGTTCGATACCGTCGAACGCGATCTCGCTCCCATCCTGCATCACGATGGTTCCTGAGGCATCATCGGTCAGGCCAAGCCAGCCGCTATTGCCACCGCTATCAGAGCTTTCGATCTCGCCGCTGTCCAACGTGATTGTCCAGTCGGAGCCAAAGTCGCCAAGCTCGTTTTCGCCCTCCCGGATATCGATGACGTCCGTCCAGGCATCACCGCTACCGCCGACGAGGCGGTCGTTGCCCTGGCCTGTCAGAAGGATGAAGACATCGTTGCCGGCACCACCTTGAAGCACGTCGTCACCGTCACCACCACGGAGAACGTCGTCTCCATCCCCTCCGACGAGGCGGTCATCACCCGCACCGCCCGTCAGGCGATCGTCACCGGCACCGCCACGAAGAACGTCATCGCCAGCACCACCAAATAAGCGATCGTCACCGGCACCGCCGCTCAGGCGATCGTCGCCCGTGCCGCCGAACAGACGGTCGTCACCGGCACCGCCGCTCAAGCGATCGTCGCCCGTGCCGCCGAACAAGCGGTCGTCACCGGCACCGCCGTTGAGGCGATCGTCGCCAGCGCCACCGAACAAGCGGTCGTCACCGGCACTGCCGCTGAGGCGATCGTCGCCAGCGCCGCCGAACAAGCGGTCGTCACCGGCACTGCCGCTGAGGCGATCATCGCCAGCGCCACCGCGCAAACGGTCGTCACCGGCACCGCCGTTAAGGCGATCGTCGCCCGCCCCACCGCGCACACCGTCGTCACCCGCCCCGCCCATGAGGCGTTCGTCGCCCGCGCCGCCGCACAGACGGTCGTCACCGGCACCGCCGTTGAGGCGATCGTCG
>JBCCIN010000316.1:0-6320 GCA_039028235.1 Pseudomonadota bacterium | reverse complement strand
GGCAGATCGCGTACGTGACCATAGCTGGACAAGACCTTGTAGTCGCTGCCCAGATATTTGTTGATGGTCTTGGCTTTGGTCGGTGATTCGACGACGACGACGTCCATGACGCTAAGACGATCCTGCCCTGGTTGACTTTGAAAGCGACCTCACCAGCGTCTCACTCCTTGACGATGGCCGGCCGGCACGCAAACACATCCAATATGTTTTCGGATCACGAAGATGCAAGCGAAACCCGATTACCAGGATGACGTTCGATGCGGCCTTCGAGTTCCAGTTCGAAGAGGGCATGCTGCATTTCGGAGCTGTTTGCATGGCACTGACGGATCAGTTCGTCAACCAGCAGTGGCTCCGTTCCCAGACGTTCGCATACCCGGTCGAGGAGCGTCCCTTTGGGCGGGCAGGGCAGCGCCTCGATCGCTGGCGATGCCGTCGACGGCCGAAGGTCATCATTGGGCGATGCTGGGCTAACGGCCGATTGCTCAGCACTTTTTCTCGGTTGCTTGACGCCTGACTGTAGGCTAGGCGGCCCTTTTGACAGAACCGGGGGCGAGCCCAAAGCGCTTCGGATATCGTCGACGCTTTCGATCAGGATGGCACCTTCGCGCAGCAACTGGTTGGTGCCGCGATGCCGCGGATCGAGCGGACTGCCGGGCACGGCCATGACGTCCCGGTTCTGCTCGATCGCCATGCGTGCGGTGATCAGCGAGCCGGATTTTGGCGCGGCTTCGACCACCACGACGCCGGTCGACAGACCGGAGATCAACCGGTTGCGCCTGGGAAAGTGGCGTGCCTGGGGCGCGCTGCCGAGTGGCCGCTCAGAGACGATGGCGCCGGTCTCCGCGATCATCTCCATGAGTTCAGCATTGTCGGCGGGATAGGCGATGTCGACGCCTGCGGCAATCACCGCTGCCGTTGGGCCGCCGCCGGCGAGCGCGCCTTCGTGAGCGGCCGTATCGATACCGCGTGCCAGGCCAGAGATCACGATGAGCCCGTCGGCAGCCAGGCCTTTTGCGAGCTGATTGGCAAGCACGCGCCCATTGGCGCTGGCATTGCGTGCGCCGACGATCGCGATCGACTGTCGATGCAGGATCTCGAGATCGCCGCGAACGGTCAAAAGCGGCGGCGGGTCATGGATCTCCCCGAGCAGGCGGGGATAGCCGGGTTCACCATGGGCGATCAAATACGCGCCGGCGGCGGCGACGCCATCCAGTTCCCTTTCTGCCTCGTCACGCCGGCAGCAGCGGCGTTCGCGACCATCGGTCTCGGCGGAGATCCGCGGCAGTGCCTCGAACGCTGCCCTGGCACTGCCGAAGCGATGCATAAGCCGATAGAAGGTCTTCGGCCCGACACCGTCAGACCGGGCAAGCTGCAGCCAATCGAGGCGTTCGGTCAGGGTCAATGTCTGTGTCATGGGAAGAATTTGGCAGAGGCATCGTTAACATTCAATTAATGGTTGTGTGATAAATCAAGGTTTCTCGGCAGGCGCTGATTTGCCGAACGAGACTTTCGATTCCTCGCCGGCGATCAGCCGGCGAATATTCTCGTGATGCTTGATGATGATGATCAGCGCGATGAGGAGATAGAGTTCGGCTGGTTGAACCCGGCCGAGCAGATAGGCGATCGGGGCCGCGCTGACAGCGGCCAGGATCGAGCTCAAGGAGACATAGCGTGTCAGGGTGACGACGACGAGGAAGAGCGCGAAGGCTATAAGGCCGGCAAGCGGTGTCAGGGTCAGGACGACGCCGGCTGCCGTGGCAACCCCTTTGCCGCCATTGAATTTGAGCCAGACGGGAAAGCAATGACCGAGGATCGCGCCGAGGCCGGCGACCACCGCCATGTCCGGTCCAAAGAAGGTGCCGGCGAGCCAGACTGGAAGGGCGCCCTTGGCGGCATCGAGCAGGAGGGTGGCGAGGGCCAGGCTCTTTCGGCCGGTGCGCAGCACGTTGGTGGCGCCGATATTGCCGGAGCCGATGTTACGCAGATCGCCGGCACCGAACATGCGCGTGAGGATCAGACCGAAGGGAATCGAGCCGATGAGATAGCTGATCGCGAAGCCGAGGACGAAGGGCCACCAGTAAGCCGGGCCGCCGAGGGGGTCGATCATGAGGATGCCGCCATGCTGCGTCGATGTGTCATCCGTTGCATAGCATGGCCAGACCGGAAGCAGAACGGCTTCGCGAACAACATGGTGCGGTGTACTTGGCGACGTCGCCAAGCACACGAGAAGGCCGCATCGCTCTACGAGGTGGCCACGCCGCCACCGAAGATGGTGCGACCGTCGACGATCGTACGCAGTACCCTGCCTTGGGTGAGGCGGCCTTCGAACGGCGTGTTCTTGGAAAGGCTGATCAGATCGTCGGGGCTGATGCGCCAGGGTGTTTCAGGATCGAACAGGATGATGTCCGCAGGAGCACCTTTTTTCAGACGTCCGGCACCAAGGCCGAGAATGTCGGCAGGCGCTCTGGTCAGCTTGTCGAGGAGATCGAGGAGCGGCAGCGTGCCGTCATGGACGAGGCCGAGAGCCACCGGCAGGAGTGTCTCCAGGCCGACCACGCCGAACTCAGCCTGGGCGAAGGGAAGACGCTTGCTGTCCTGATCCTGGGGACAGTGATCGCTGGCAATGACATCGATGGTGCCGTCGACCAGCCCGTCGATCAGCGCGAGGCGGTCTTTTTCGGCACGGAGCGGAGGCTTGATCTTGGCGAAGGTTCTATAGCCCTCGACCGACAGCTCGTTCAGGGTCAGATGGGCGGGGGTCGCATCGGCGGTGATTGCTAGGTCTTTGGCCTTGGCCTGACGGATCGCCTCGACCGCTGCTGCCGTCGAAATCGGACCGAGATGAAGGGCGCAGCCGGTGGCCTCCGCGAGGCGCAAATCGCGTTCCACCATGATCACCTCGGCTTCATGCGGCATGCCGGCAAGCCCCAGTCTGGTCGCCATTTCCCCGTCGTTCATCAGGCCGCTGCTTGTCAGCGACGGGTCCTCGGGAAATTGAATGATGCGGCCGCCCAGCGCGCTGACATAAGCCATGGCCCGGCGCATCACCAGGCTGTCCGCGACGGCACGATGCCCGTCGGTGAAGCCGACAGCACCCGCCTGGCGGAGAAGGGCCATCTCCGCCAGCTGCTCGCCGGCACAGCGCTGGGTGACCGCACCGTAAGGATAGACCTTGACCCGCTTTTGCTGACGCGCCCGTCTGGCGATGAACTCGACCATCGCCGGATCGTCGATCGCTGGCTCGGTGTTGGGCAGGCAGGCGAGGCTGGTAACACCGCCGGCAGCGGCCGCACGGGTGCCGCTTTCGAAGGTCTCCTTATGCTCGGCGCCGGGCTCCCCGAACATCACGCGCATGTCGACCAGACCAGGCGCCAGGCAAAGGCCGCGGGCGTCGATGATCTCCGCATCGATGCTTGCCCCGTCGATCGAGAGATGTTCGCCGAAACCCGCGATTTTGCCGCCGGCAATCAGGAGATCGCCGATCTGGTCCAGGTGCTCGGCCGGGTCGAGCAAGCGTGCCTGCTTGATCAGGATCAGCTGGCTCATGCCGCGGCTTTCAGATTGCGGGTGAGCGTGTCGAGGCAGGCCATGCGCACCGCAACGCCCAGTTCCACCTGATCGAGGATGGCGCTTCGATGGATGTCGTCGGCGACCGTGCCGTCGATCTCGACGCCCCGGTTCATCGGTCCCGGATGCATGATCAGCGCATCCGGCTTCGCTTTCGCCAGTTTGTCATAGGTCAAGCCGAACAGGTGAAAATATTCGCGCACCGACGGCACGAAGCTTCCCTGCATACGCTCGGTCTGCAGGCGCAGCATCATCACGATGTCGGCATCGGCAAGGCCGCTTTCCATGTCGCTGCAGACCTCGACGCCGTAGGCCCCGACGGTTGACGGCAACAGTGTTTTCGGCGCCACCACCCGGACCCTCGCCCCCATCGCGCTCAGGAGGAGGATGTTGGAGCGCGCCACCCGGCTATGCAGAATATCGCCGCAGATCGCCACCAACAGGCCTGAGATGCGTCCGCGCCGGCGCCTGATGGTGAGCGCGTCGAGCAGGGCCTGGGTCGGATGCTCGTGGCTGCCGTCGCCGGCATTGATCACCGCGCAATTGACGTGATGGGCAAGGAGAGCGACAGCACCGCTGTCATGATGCCTGGCGACCAGCACATCCGGATGCATGGCGTTGAGCGTCATCGCCGTGTCGATCAGGGTCTCACCCTTCTTGATCGACGAACTGCCGATCGACATGTTGACGACGTCGGCACTGAGGCGCTTGCCCGCGAGTTCGAAGGAGGTGCGTGTGCGCGTTGAGCTTTCGAAGAACAGATTGATCTGAGTCAGCCCGCGCATCAGGTCGAGCTTCTTGTTGGCCTGGCGACCATGATCGACAAATTCGTCGGCGCGATCCAACAAATGTTGGATCTCGTAGGGCGATAGCCCTTCAATGCCGAGCAGATGGCGCTTGGAGAAGAGTTGTGGGAGCTCATGGACGGCCATGAGCGCGATATATGCGCCGTAATCGTCTCGGTTGCAAGCCGGATCCAGGCCTTGTCGTCTCTATCGATCCGCCAGTGATTTTCCTCACAAAGCCTGTCAATATCGGTTATCAACAAATCAGAATGACGTAATAAATAGGGATGGCCTCTGTGCCGACCGCGACTCGATCCGATAAGGATGAACGTTGCGCTGGCTTGGGGAACTGTCGACTTGATGGCTGAGGGATATGATTACATCGTGATCGGCGCCGGCTCCGCCGGCTGCGCGCTCGCCAATCGGCTAAGCGAAGATCCCGCCAATCGTGTGCTCCTGCTGGAGGCAGGCGGGCGTGACAGCAATCCCTGGCTGCACATTCCCGTCGGCTATTATCGGACGATCTTCAACGACAAGCTCAACTGGGGTTACCAGACCGAGCCCGAGCCAGCGCTGGGCGGCCGGCGCATCGCCTGGCCGCGCGGTCGCGTGCTCGGCGGTTCGAGTGCGATCAACGGCCTCGTCTACATACGCGGCCAGCGCGAGGATTTTCAGCTCTGGCGGCAGATGGGCAACCAGGGCTGGGGATGGGACGACGTCCTCCCTTTTTTCCGCAAGGCCGAGGACCAGGAGCGCGGCGCCGACGCGCTCCACGGCGAGGGCGGGCCGCTCGGCGTGTCCGACCTGAACCAGACCCATGAAATCATCGAAGCTTATGTCAATGCCTGCGACGAGATCGGCATTCCACGCACCGCCGACTTCAACGGCGAGGATCAGGAAGGAGTAGGCTATTTCCAGCTGACCACCAAGAACGGCTTTCGCTGTTCCAGCGCTGTCGCCTATCTGCATCCGATCAAATACCGCCCCAACCTGGACGTGGTCACCGACGCGCTGGTATCGAGAGTTGTGATCGAGGACAAGCGCGCCACGGGTGTCATGTACTGGCAGTCCGGCCAGCTGATGCGTGCCGATGCCCAGGGCGAGATCGTGCTCTCTGCTGGCGCCATCGGCTCGCCGCAGATCCTGCAACTCTCCGGCATCGGGCCGGGCGACCATCTGAGCGAGCTCGACATCAAGGTGGTGCATGATCTGAAGGGGGTGGGCGCCAATCTGCAGGATCATTTTCAGGCGCGGTCTCTCTATCGCTGTACCAAGCCGATCACCCTGAACGACCGGGTCAGGAGTCCCTTGCAGAAGATGCTGATGGGTCTGGAATGGCTGGTCAGGCGCACCGGTCCTCTGACCATCGGGGCGGGACAGGGCGGGATCTTCGCCAAGACCAGGCCGGAGCTCGCCACGCCGGATGTGCAGTTCCACCTGATCCTGTTCAGCGCGGACAAACCCGGCGAGCCGCTGCACGATTTTTCCGGCTTCACCGCGTCGGTCTGCCAGCTCCGCCCGGAAAGCCGCGGCTCCGTCATCGTCGCATCGCGCGAGCCCTCGGATCACCCGAAAATCCATGCCAACTACCTCGCGACTGAGACCGACCGGCAATGCATGATCGATGGCCTTAAGCTCGCAAGGCGCCTTGCCGAAACCGAAGCGCTCCAGCCGCTGATCGCCGAGGAAATCGAGCCTGGGCCGGACGTTGCCAGCGACGAGGACTTTCTCGACTACGCGAGAAAGCGCGGCGGTACCATCTTCCACCCCACCAGCACCTGTATGATGGGCCCCGCGACCAACCCGACGACAGTGGTCGACAACGAACTCCGCGTCCACGGGCTCCGTGGCTTGCGCGTCGCTGACGCTTCTATCATGCCGACAGTCGTCTCCGGCAACACCAACGCCGCCTGCATCATGATCGGCGAAAAACTAGCCGCCATGATGCAGCAGCGCCGGCGGTCGGCG
>JBCCIN010000315.1:0-6335 GCA_039028235.1 Pseudomonadota bacterium | reverse complement strand
CGCCAAGCCCGAGGCGTCGGCGGATGCCTTGCCGAGCGCCGAAGTGTTCCATGTCGACTTTGCGCCGTCCGCCTACTCCAAAGCCAACCCGTTCCCGGCCGAGATCACCGAACTGGTCAATCTGAACGGCAGCCGCTCAGCCAAAGAGACCTACCACGTCGAACTGTCCCTCGAAGGCTCCGGCCTGACCTTCGAGCCTGGGGACAGCCTCGGCTTAGCAGCAGAAAATCACGAGTCGATGGTCGCAGAAGTGATGATGGCCGCGGGGCTGAGCGGAGACAGCGATCTGGAACGCCGTCTACGTACGGAGTTTGACATCACTCAGCTCTCCAAACCCGTGATGGACGCCTACGCCAAAGTCGTCGGCGACGACCGTCTGGCCGAACTCCTCGAAGGTGACCGCTGGCAGGCGTACCTGCCGGGGAGGCAGATCATCGATCTTCTGACCGACTTCCCGGCGAAGCTGGAGGCGGATCAGCTCACCAACCTCTTCCGAAAGCTGCCGCCCAGGCTCTATTCGGTCGCGTCATCCCTCAAGGCCGAGCCTGATCTCGCCCATCTCCTGGTATCAGCCGTTCGCTACAACAGCTTCGGTCGCGATCGCGGAGGTGTCGCTTCGACCTTCGTTGCCGATCGTCACAAGGTCGGCGACCAACTCAAGGTCTACGTCAAGTCCAATAAAAACTTCCGTCTGCCGGAGGATCCCGATCGTCGCGTGATCATGATCGGCCCTGGCACCGGTGTCGCTCCCTTCCGCGCGTTCCTCCAGGAGCGCCAAGCCACCGGAGCTGCTGGCAAGAACTGGCTGTTCTTCGGTGACCGGACGTACACCCACGACTTCCTCTACCAGCTCGACTGGCAGGAGTTCGAGAAGGACGGCGTACTGGATCGGATCGATGTCGCGTTTTCCCGCGATCAGCCGGAAAAGATCTATGTCCAGGATCGCATGTGGGAACGCCGCGCCGATCTCTTCGCCTGGTTGGAAGAAGGCGCGGCTCTCTATGTCTGCGGCGACGAAAAGGCCATGGCCAAGGACGTCGACGCCATCCTGCACAAGATCATCCAGGAGTCGGGCGGCGATGCCGCGGACTATGTGAGCAAGCTCAAGAAAGAGCGACGCTACCAACGGGACGTCTACTGAGGCCGCGACGCGCGACAGCGAGGACAAAAAGTCATGACAGAGAAGTTGGCACCGAACGAAGGCATCAAGACCAAGAGCCGCTTCCTTCGTGGCACCATCACCGACGGGCTGAACCGGGTGATCACAGGTGCCCTTGCCGAGGACGACACCCAGCTCACCAAGTTCCACGGCACCTACCAGCAGGATGACCGCGATCTGCGACCGGAGCGCCGCAAGAAGAAGATGGAGCAGGCCTATAGCTTCATGATCCGTGTGCGCTTGCCGGGCGGTCTGTGCTCGCCCGAGCAGTGGCTGGCGATGGACAGGGTAGCTGTCGACTACGCCAACGGCACGCTTCGCCTGACGACACGCCAGGCTTTCCAGTTTCACGGCGTGATCAAATCCAACCTGAAGCGTTCGATGCAGGCGATCAACGAGGCGCTGCTCGACACCATCGCCGCCTGCGGCGACGTCAATCGCAATGTCATGTGCAACCCCAACCCGCATCGCTCCAGGGTCCACGCCGCCGCCCTCGATCTCGCCCGGGATATCAGCAGTCACCTGACGCCTCGGACGGCTGCCTATCACGAGATCTGGCTGGATGGCGAGAAGATCGAGGACAGCAAAGCCGAAGAGGAACCGATCTACGGTGCCACCTATCTGCCCAGAAAATTCAAGACCGCCGTCGCCGTGCCGCCGGAAAACGACGTCGACGTCTACGCCCAGGATCTTTCCTTCATCGCGATCACAGACGCCGCCGACGAGGTCATCGGCTATAATGTCACTGTCGGCGGCGGCATGGGCATGACCCATGGCGAGCCTGAGACCTATCCCAGAACGGCCGATCTCCTAGGCTTCTGCACGCCGGAGCAGGCGGTCGACGTCGCCGAGAAGGTGGTGACGACCCAGCGCGACTTCGGTAATCGCACCAATCGCAAGCATGCGCGCCTCAAATACACGATCGAGGATATAGGCCTGGACGCGTTCAGGACCGAAGTCGAAAAACGCTTGGGCTATGAACTGCAGTCGCCACGCGACTTCCGGTTCGAGCATACCGGCGACCGCTATGGCTGGGTGAAGGATCACACCGGCAAGTGGCACTACACGCTCTTTGTCCAGAATGGTCGGGTCGCCGACATCGGTGATCAAAAGCTGCTGAGCGGCCTTCGCGCGATTGCCAAGGTACACAAGGGCGACTTCCGCCTGACTGCGAACCAGAATTTGATCATATCGAGCGTCGGTGCCCGCCAGAAAAGGGCCATCCAAACGCTTATTGATCACTACGGCCTGTCGTCGCCGACGACCGGGTTGAGGCGCAACGCGATGGCCTGTGTGGCCCTGCCGACTTGCGGCCTCGCCCTAGCTGAAAGCGAGCGCTACCTGCCGGACCTGGTCACGGCGCTCGATGGTGTGCTGGAGAAAAACGGTCTTGCCAACGATGACATCGTGATCCGCATGACCGGATGCCCCAATGGCTGCGCGCGTCCGTTTCTTGCCGAGATCGGGCTCGTCGGCCGGGCGCCTGGCACCTACAATCTCTATCTCGGTGCCGCCTTCGACGGCTCCCGTCTGAACAAGCTCTACCGGCAGGACGTCGATCACGATGCGATCGTCGGCGCGCTGACGCCGCTTTTCGAGGCTTACGCGCGCGATCGTGAATCTGATGAGCGCTTCGGCGACTTTGTCATCCGCACCGGCGTCATCGCTGCCAGCGGCAATGGTGTCGCCTTTCACGCGGACGTTGCGGCCTGAGCTAAAGCCTCCCGTTTAAAGCGAGGCCGGAATGTGCATGCGGCATGTGCGCACATTTCGCGTCACCCGCGCTCGACGGTAGCGAAGCCGGAATTGGCGGGAACCCGCGATCCCATTCGTCGACCGATCGATATCTCCGGTTTCCGCTCGAAGAGCTTTGCCGCCGGAAGATGTTGATCGGTCACCATTTCTTGAACTCTCTCTTGATCTTGTCCTCTTAGCATCGGCGGTATCGGTCCAACTGCGGAGAAGGCGCTGCGCCCGGGCGTTTGATTGCATCGACGCTGTACTTCGCACTGCAGCGAACGAGACTTGCATGGGCTGTCTTGCGGGTGCTACCAAACCGCGCAAAGGTATCGATCGACCCTCGCTGTCTTCGTATACAGCTGAGAGTATGGCGCTGTTGAACCAATTCGATCGACGTTTAGAGGCCGGCAGAACATGAGCGCGCTACTTCTGGACTATCTGCCCATCCTGATTTTTCTCGGGATCGCGATGGCGCTGGGTCTGATCATCATGATCGCGACCTATGTGCTTGCGCGTCAGCGACCGGACACGGAAAAGCTGTCTGCCTATGAATGTGGCTTTGAACCTTTCGAGGACGCGCGCGGACGCTTCGATGTTCGCTTCTATCTGGTCGCCATCCTGTTCATCATCTTCGATCTCGAAGTCGCGTTTCTTTTTCCCTGGGCCGTGTCCCTCGGCAATATCGGCCTGTTCGGGTTCTGGTCGATGATGATCTTTTTAGGCGTGCTCACCATCGGCTTCATCTATGAGTGGAAGAAGGGAGCGTTGGAATGGGAGTAGCCTCCGACGCCACGAGCGGTGCGCTCGCCCGTACCGGGGGCCAGGATGACCGGCTGTTCGAGGAGGTCAACCAGGGCCTCGCCGACAAAGGCTTCATCGTCACGTCGGCGGAAAAGCTGGTGAATTGGGCGCGCTCCGGGTCCATGTGGCCGATGACCTTCGGCCTTGCCTGCTGCGCCGTCGAGATGATGCACGCGGCCGCCAGCCGCTATGACCTGGATCGCCTGGGCATGGTTTTTCGCCCGAGCCCCCGCCAGTCCGACGTGATGATCGTCGCCGGCACGCTCTGCAATAAAATGGCGCCCGCTCTGCGTAAGGTCTACGACCAGATGCCGGAGCCGCGCTACGTCATCTCCATGGGCTCCTGCGCCAATGGCGGCGGCTATTACCACTATTCCTATTCCGTGGTGCGCGGCTGCGATCGCATCGTACCGGTCGACATCTACGTCCCAGGATGTCCGCCGACCGCCGAAGCCCTGGTCTACGGCATTCTCCTCCTTCAGCGGAAAATCCAGCGCACGGGCACACTGGCCCGATGAGTGTCCCCACCCTGGCAGAACGTGAAGAAGCGCTCGGCGAGCTGAAAGAGGACATCCTGTCCTCCTTGGGCGATGCCGTCGCCTCGTCGGTCATCGATCGCGGCGAGCTGACGCTGATGGTTCAGGCGAGCTCGATCATCAAGGTGCTGACCTATCTGCGGGACGACACCAATTGCCTCTTCACCATGCTGGTGGATGTCTGTGGTGTCGACTATCCCGAGCACGAGAAGCGTTTCGAGGTGGTCTATCACCTCCTGTCCGTTCGCCAGAATCAGCGCATCCGCGTCAAGCTCGCCACCGACGAGACCACGCCTGTCCCGTCGGTCTATGGCGTGTTCCGCTCGGCACTGTGGTTCGAGCGCGAGGCCTGGGATCTCTACGGCATCTTCTTTTCCGATCATCCCGACCTCAGGCGCATCCTCACCGACTACGGGTTCGACGGCCATCCGCTCAGGAAGGACTTTCCGCAGACCGGCTATGTCGAGGTGCGCTACGATGATGAGCAAAAGCGCGTGGTCTACGAGCCGGTGCAGCTTCGCCAGGACTGGCGAAGCTTCGACTTTTTGTCACCCTGGGAGGGGGCGGAGGATCTGCTGCCCGGTGACGAAAAGGCGGACGAAGCGCCGAAGCCAAGCTGAATGGACCGCTGATGGCTGACGTCGACATCCAGAGCTACACGATCAATTTCGGTCCACAGCACCCCGCTGCCCACGGCGTTTTGCGTCTGGTGCTCGAACTCGACGGTGAGATCGTGGAACGGGCGGATCCGCATATCGGCCTTCTGCATCGCGGCACCGAAAAGCTGATCGAATATCGTCCCTATGTGCAAAGCGTCGGCTATTTCGACCGGCTCGACTACGTTTCGATGATGTGTCAGGAGCACGCTTACGTTCGTGCCATCGAGAAGCTCCTCGGCATTGAGGTGCCGGAACGTGCGCAATATATCCGGGTGCTGTTCTCCGAACTCACCCGCATCATGAACCACATCCTGAACATCACCACCATGGCCCTCGATATTGGCGCCATGACCCCGCTCCTTTGGGGCTTCGAGGAGCGGGAAAAGCTGATGGAGTTCTATGAGCGCGTCTCGGGTGCTCGCATGCACGCCAATTACTTCCGCCCCGGTGGCGTGGCGCGCGACATGCCGGCTGGTCTCACTGACGATATCGCCGCCTGGACCGAGACCTTCCCCAAGGTCATTGAGGACATCGAGCGCCTCTTGAACGAGAACCGCATCTTCCGCCAGCGCACCGTCGATATCGGCGTGGTCGATGCCGAGGAGGCCCTCGATCTCGGCTTCTCCGGCCCCATGCTGCGCGCCTCCGGTGTGGCCTGGGACATCCGCAAGGCCGAGCCCTACGAAGTCTACGAGAAAATGGATTTCGACGTCCCCATCGGCAAGAATGGCGACTGCTTCGACCGCTACCTGATCCGGATGGCCGAGATCAGGGAAAGCCTGAAGATCATCAAGCAGTGCCTGAGGGAAATCCCTGAAGGTCCTGTAAAGCTTCAGGATCAGAAGATCACGCCCCCCAAGCGCGGCGAGCTCAAGCGCTCGATGGAAGCCCTCATCCATCACTTCAAGCTCTACACCGAAGGCTTTCACGTGCCGGAAGGCGAGGTCTACACCGCCGTCGAAGCGCCCAAGGGCGAGTTCGGCGTCTACCTCGTCTCGGACGGCACCAACAAGCCCTATCGCTGCAAGATCCGAGCGCCAGGCTTCGCCCATCTCGCCGCCCTCGACCCCGTCTCCAAAGGCCACATGCTCCCGGACATCCCCGCGATCATCGGCGCCATGGACATCGTCTTCGGAGAAATCGACCGATGAAAGAAGGCGAGGCCTTCAGCTTTAACGAAGAGAACCTGGCGGAAGCCAAGAAGATCGTCGCGCACTATCCGGAGGGCAGGCAGGCCAGCGCTGTTCTGCCGCTTCTCGATCTTGCGCAAAAGCAGGCGGGCGGGTGGCTCTCGACTGATGTCATGAACTACATCGCCGATTATCTCGGCATGCCCTATATCCGTGTCTACGAGGTCGCCTCCTTCTACGACATGTACAACACCAAGCCGATCGGGAAGGTTCAGGTGCGCGCCTGCACGACCACACCTTGCTGGCTCTG
>JBCCIN010000314.1:0-6345 GCA_039028235.1 Pseudomonadota bacterium | reverse complement strand
CGCCAGCGACCGTCATAAAGCATGCGCCGTCCCTCGGCCTTGGCCTGTTCGCGCATCTCGGCGAGCTCTTCCGGCGTGCAGTAGCAGCGATAGGCGTGGCCGCTCGCCAGCATCGCCTCCGCCACCTCGACATGACGGGCCTGGTTCTGCGACTGAAAAATGGGGGGTGCATCGCTTTCCAGGCCGAGCCAGCCCATGCCGTCCAGGATCACCTGGATCGCTTCCTCGGTTGAACGCGCGCGATCGGTATCCTCGATGCGCAAAAGAAACCGGCCGGCCGCATGGCGCGCATAAAGCCAGTTGAACAGCGCCGTGCGCGCGCCTCCGATATGGAGGAAGCCTGTGGGCGAAGGGGCAAACCTTGTAACTACACTCATGATTGATAGACTGGCCTTCTAAACTCTTGGTTGTGGGTCGGCCACGGCGTTCATCGGCGGCTCCTCGATGCGGCAAGTCATGAGACAGACGACGTGATCCGACGACCGGCCCGTTCCCTTAGCACAGGCGAGCCAGACACGCACCGCCTGTCGCCGTCAGGTGCCGCGGACGGACATCGCAGTTTCGCCGGGCTCTGGCGCTTCAACTGGCTCCAGGCGCTGTCGAGCGCGATCGAGGCGGAACGCGAACGCTGGGTGCTCTGGCTGCCGGTCGGCTTCGGCATCGGTATCGCGCTCTATTTCGCCCTTCCATCCGAACCCTCGCCCTGGATCGTGCCGGCGATCCTCCCGCCCTTCTTCGGCCTTGCTTGGCTGATCTGGCACCAGGCAAGAGCCGCGGGCCGCCCCGGTCAGACGAGCTTGCTCGCCGCCCTTTCGATCCTGATGCTGCTCGGGCTCGCCGCCGCCCAATGGCGGACCGCACGGGTCGACGCGCCAATGCTGGAACGTCGCGGCGCCTATCAGGTCGAAGGCGAGGTCCTTCTGGTCGAGGCCAGGGTCAAGGGGGACCGCCTGGTCCTTGGCGATCTCCTGATCGAGGACCTTGAGGCCGACGCCACGCCCGCCAGGGTGCGCTTCAGCCGGCGCCAGATCGATCCACCCCTTTCCCCGGGCGACCGCATCCGCGTGCGCGCCATGCTGATGCCGCCTTCGCCGCCAAGCGAACCCTATGGTTTCGATTTCGCGCGAAAAGCCTTCTTCGAGCGTCTCGGCGCGGTTGGCTACAGCCTCGGTCCACCGGTCGTTCTCGATCGCGATACGGCGTGGACTCCCGGCAAGGCGCTTGCCGGCCTTCGACAGCAACTTGCCGAACGCATCGCCAACACGATCCCTGGTGCTGCAGGTGCGGTCGCGACCGCTCTGCTCACCGGCCTTCGCGGCGCCATTCCAGATTATGTCTGGGAGGACATGCAGGCGGCCGGCATGGCCCATCTGCTGGCGATTTCAGGCCTCCATCTAGGTCTGGTCGCCGGCACCACCTTTTTTGGTGCGCGCATCATCATGGCACTGATCCCGCCGCTTGCGCTTCGCTATCCGACCAAGAAGCTCGCCGCCGTCATCGCGCTGGTCGTCGCCTTTATCTACCTGCTGCTGACCGGCGGCACCGTGCCGACCCAGCGCGCCTTCATCATGACCGCGCTGATGCTGATCGCGGTGATGATGGACCGCAACCCGTTCTCGATGCGCCTGGTCGCCTTTGCCGCCTTCGTCGTCCTCCTGACCCAGCCGGAGAGCCTGGTGGGCGCCTCCTTCCAGATGTCCTTCGCTGCGGTTATCGCCCTGATCGCAGTCTACGAGACCGGTATCGGCCGGCCGCCTGCGGGGGCGGCCGGGCTCGACTGGCGGCTCCTGATGTACGTTGCGGGTGTCATTCTTACGACGATTATCGCCAGCATGGCGACCGCACCGCTCGCCATCCATCATTTCGGACGCCTGCCGACGTTTAGCATCTTCGCCAATGTGGTCGCCGTGCCGCTCACCGCCTTTTGGATCATGCCCGCAGGCCTGCTCGGTATGATTCTGCTGCCGCTCGATTTTCTCGGACTGGGCCTTAGTGACCTTTGCCTGGCGTTTATGGGTATCGGTATCGAGCTGATGCTCGCCACTGCTGCCTGGACGGCGGACATCCCGGGCGCCGTTCTTCCCGTGCCGCGCCCACCCAATGCCACGCTGGTGCTGGTGCTATTCGGCGGCCTTTGGCTGGCACTTTGGCGAACCGGCTGGCGGCGCCTTGGCCTGGTCCCGATCCTTCTCGGCATCCTGATCGCCACCATCCATCGCCAGCCGGATATTCTGGTGGATGCGCGCGGCATGCTGATCGCCGTGCGCACCGAGGATGGCCTCGCCCTCTCGCCCTGGAAGAAAGACCGCTGGGTGACCCGCGGCTGGCTGCGCGGCGCCGGGCAGGCTGGGCCTGCGCCTTGGCCCGAGGAGTGGCAGGGCGGGGTGTCCACGCTTCGCTGTGATCCGCTCGGCTGCATCTATCAGGGTAACGGCCGTCAGGTGGCTCTCACACGGATTGTTGACGCGCTGCCTGAGGACTGCGCGCGCAATGACCTGGTGATCAGCTATCCCAGGATCGAAGCCTGCCCGAACGGCACCCCGCTAATCGGCCCGAAGACGCTCCGTGCATCCGGTGGCCTCGCTCTTTGGCTGGCACCCGACGCAATCCGACGGAAGAGCGTGCGCGAAGTGCGTGGCGATCGGCCCTGGACTCGCTAGCGGATAGGCACACCGCTCAGAACGAATAGTTCAGAAAAATGCCAAAGCTGCCTTGGTTTGCCGACCCGCGGTCCTCGACCAAGGACGAATCGGCGGCATCAGCGGCAAGGCGTCGGTAGCGGGCAAAACCGACCGCTGAGACTTGGCCATTGAGCGGAACCACCACCGTGCTGCCTACCCCGTAGGAGAGGAACCCGCCATCGGCATCGAATTCGTCCAGCCCTGAGGCGGCCGACTGTCCTGCATCGACGCCGAAGAAGGCATCGTTGTAGGTGTCGTCCACCAGGGTGACATTCGGACCGATGCGAAAGATCACCGGTCGGTCCGCGATCACGAAGCGAGCACCAGTACGGAGCGAAAGCTCGCCGATCAGACCCTCATGACCGTTCAGACCCTGACGAACTTCGATTCGGGCGTTGAGCGGCCGCGTATCATATTCAAGAAATCCGCCGAACTCAATCGTCCCGTCGACGTCGCCGAGACCCTCCAGATCATCGGTGTCGTCGCCGGCGATCACGAACGGACCACCGCCACCGTCTTCGTCCCGACCGAAGTCGTAAACGGCGATCGGACCGGCACGCCAACTGCCACGCTTGATCACGTTGTAGCCGACACCGCCCCGGACCGAGGCGAAGAAATCGTCACCATAGTTGATCCTGATGTTGGGAACAGCTGACAACTGATAGGCGTCATCGCCCAGATACGAAGGTGCCAGGATCAAGCCTGCGCCAACATCGATACCCCAGCCGGCCGTCTCACCCGGCCTCTGGGCCAGCGCTTCTGACGAAAAGCAGGCCGCCAGGCCGAGCGCAGCCATGCATGTTAAGTTTCGCTTCATGCAAACACCTTTGGAGGATCGGACGGGCGGTTAGAAACCGCGGAGCGGCATATTGCTGCCGCGCTGCAGCCAGTTGTCCGCGTTATACACACTCTCGCCGTCAATCACATGCAGCGCATACGCATGGCGTGAGGTCTTGGATCGATTGGGCGCACTCCAATGGGGTAAAAGCCCGTGCAGGACGACCAGCGATCCGCGCTCGACCTCGAGTGGCACCAGCCCGTCGGTCGGAAGCGGCGTCGGGTCGAGGTCGATCATGCGAGTGCCGCTGCCCTCGCGAACGAAGCGCGATCGAAGCGGACCTTCGTGGCCGCCCGGCTCCGCCCAGAGACAGCCATTCTCCTCGGTCGCGTCTTCGAGGGCGAACCAAAATCCGACCACGCTCAAAGGCTCGGTATGGAGAAAGGTCGCATCCTGATGGCAGATCACCTCGCCACCGATGCGCGGCTGTTTGAAGATGTACATCGACTGCAGCAGCAGAGGTGATCGGATACCGATATCACCGGCAAGCTCGGCGAGGGCAGGGGCTCTCGAAAAACTGGAAAAAACCGGATCGAGATCGTGCAATGCGTGGCCGACTTTATTGATGGACTTTTCTTTTGACTGATGCAGATCGCCGTTTTCGTTGAACGCCTCTTCCTCGAAGAAAAACCGGATCTTGTCGCCCGAGTCCAAAAAATAGTCGTCCTGGGCGTGGGTCTTTTCCGTGGTCGAGAAGATGGTCGCAACCTCGCCAGGCTCGAACGCATCGACAAGCTCCGCTATGCGAGCCTGAAGGGCGTCGCAGGCCGCAGCACTCGCGAAGCCGGGCAGCACCAGATAGCCATCTCGCTCAAACTCTTTTCGTACGTCATTCGTCATCGCTCGCCCTCCAGGTCGGGCACAATTCTATCACAGGCGCTGCGTTTGCGTGGAGGCTGGCCTGGTCGCCGACGGCAGCCAGAAGGTTAAAACCGTGCCGAGCATCGCCATCGCCGCCATCACGAAGAACGCTTGGCCGCCGGCGGCACCGTAGAGCCAGCCGGAGACCAGGCTGATCAGCCCGGAAAGCGGCGCGAATCCGACGGCGACATAAAAGCCCTGTGCGCTCGCCTGGAGTTCCGGCGGTGTGGTCTCGCGCAGATAATGCAGGGTCACGAGAAAGGTCAGCCCGAAACTCGCGGCGTGCAGCGCCTGGGTGAACATCAGGAGCGGCAGGCTCACGGAGACACCATCCAGCACCCAGCGAAGGGCCGCGAGAAGGCCGGCGATCGTCAGGAGTCGTGCCAGCGACACATGGCGGATCAGCGAGCCACCGAAGGTGAAGAGAATCACCTCGGCGATTACCCCTTCGGCCCAGAGCCAGCCGATCACCGTCTCGCTCAGACCCGCCGACCGCCAGTGAATGCTGCCGAAATTGTAAAGCAGCGTGTGGCTTGCCTGGATCATCGAGGACGCGATCACCAGGAGCCAGAGATCGGCGCGACCGAACAGGTGGCGAAGGCTGGTCGATCCGGCACCTGCGGACCCGCCGGCCGTGTCGGGCATGGTGAAACAGGCGACCAGCGTCAGGGCAGTGGTCAGGATCAAGAGCAGGAAAATGCTCGGCGTACCCGTGCGCTCCAGGGCAAAGCCGCCGATGACAGACATGAGGATGAAGGTGATCGAGCCCCAGAGCCGCACGCGGCCATAGTCGATCCCGGCACGCGCCGTGTGCTGTAGGCTGATCGCATCGGCGAGCGGCAGAATGCAGGACCAGGTGGCCCCGGTCAGAAGCCCGAGCGCCATGAATAGCCAGAAGTCACTGACCAGCGCAAAAGCCAGCAATCCGAGCAAGGTCAGCCCCGTCATCCAGGTCATCGCCAGCCGGCGCCGACCCCATCGGTCGGCGACGTTCGGCACGACCAGGCTGGTGACGATCCTCGGCCAGAAGGACGCCCCGATGATCAAACCGATCTCGACCTCGCTCAGACCTCGGCTTTCCAGCCAGACCGGCCAATAGGGGAGAAAAATGCCGACCGAGGCGAAAATCGCGCCGTAGAAGAAAGCGAGGCGAAGGGCGGTGGTAGCCGTTGGCGAGACCATGGCCTATGTGAACGTCAACCAAGTCATTCGCCAAGGTTTTTCGACAAGGCAACGATCGGCGACACACACGATGTGTCGGTCGTCGAACCTGACCCTGGCTCGCCGGATCCTAGTCGATCGGCCCCGTCGATGTCGGCTTCTGGAGGGTGAATGTCGTAATCCGTTTTGCAGTGGCGGCGCCACTTGCTACACCTCCCCCATTGAGTCGAGGTCCAAGTCAATGAGGCCGTCACACGGCCTGGGAGGCAGTGAGATGAAGACGAGTGCGCGGGTGGTGGTGATTGGCGGCGGGGTCTGCGGCGTAAGCGTCCTTTATCATCTCGCCAAGAAAGGGTGGACGGATTCCGTTCTCCTGGAGCGCACCGAGCTGACGGCCGGCTCCACCTGGCATGCCGCCGGGCTTCTCCCCCTCTTCAACATGTCCTACAGCGTCGGCCAGCTGCATCAATATTCGGTCGAGCTTTATAAGACGCTCGAAGAGGAGACCGGACAGGCTGTCGGTTTTCACAACACCGGCAACTTGCGGCTCGCGCGTAATCGCGACCGAATGGACGAGTATCGGAACTATCAGTGCACGGCGGAGACGATCGGGGTCGAGTGTCATCTGATTGGCGTCGATGAGATCAAGGAACTCTGGCCACTCGCCTCGATGGAGGGGCTGGTGGGCGCGCTCTGGCATCCGACCGACGGACATATAGCACCCGTCGACGTCACCATGGCGCTTGCCAAGGGTGCGCGCATGAACGGTGCGGAGATCTACCAGCAGACCGAAGTGACCGGCAT
>JBCCIN010000313.1:0-6389 GCA_039028235.1 Pseudomonadota bacterium | reverse complement strand
GTCGCCTATCACATGGGCGGCGGCAAGAGCTGCGAGACGGTCGAGACGGTGGTGCTGCGCCTCGACACCGACCATGGGCTTGCCGGATGGGGGGAAGCCTGCCCGATCCCCCATTATCTCCCGGCCTATGCCCGCGGCATCGCGCCCGCGATCGAGGAGATGGCGCCGCTCATCCTGGGCGCCGATCCGGTCGGTCCCGAGGCGCTGATGACGAAGCTGGATCGCCATCTGCCCGGCCATGTCTATGCCAAATCCGCCGTCGACATCGCCCTTTGGGACTTGCTCGGCAAGATTGCGAACCTGCCGCTTTATGCGCTGCTCGGCGGTCGTCAGGCTGATCGCCTGCCGCTCTATCACTCCATCTCCTGCCTCGACCCGGACGAGATGGCACGCATCGCTAAAGAAACCCAGGCGGATGGCATCCGCCAGTTTCAGGCGAAGCTCGGCGCTGATCAGAACTGGGAAGCCGACGTGGCCCGCTTGAGCCTCGTACGCGAAGCGGTTGGGCCGGGGGCGTTGGTTTATGGCGACTGGAACTGCGGCTTCAGCCGATTGGACGCGACACGGGTCGGCCGCGCAGTCGCCCATCTGGACGTCATGCTGGAGCAACCCTGTCGGACGCTTGAAGACTGTGCGGCCGTGCGCGCAGCGACCGGTCTGCCGATGAAGCTCGACGAGAACGCCCACGATACCGCGTCCCTGCTCCGGGCACATGAGCTCGGCTGCATGGATGCCGTCGCGTTGAAGCTCTCGAAGTTCGGCGGGCTTTCGGCCCTTCGCCGCGCGCGAGATCTCTGCCTCCATCTCGGTGCGAAGATGTGCATCGAGGACACCTGGGGCTCTGACATTGCGATGACCGCCGCCCTGCATCTCGCGGCGGCGAGCCCGCCTGACACGGTGCTCAATGTCTGCGATCTTTCCGGTTACGTTGCGCCGCGCCTCGATCCCAACGGTCCGATGCGGCAGGATGGTTGGGTCACACCGCCCGAAGGGCCGGGACTGGGCCTTCGGATTGGCGAAGGACGATTCGACGCGCCGGTCGCAGTATTTGCCTAGGAGGTCTTCGATGGAAACCGCGCAATCACCGAGTTGGACCGAACGCGCTGCCCATGTGCTCCCTGCCGGAGGCTTCGGCAACTTCGACCCGAGCGTTGTGATTCGCGAGGGACGGGGTGCGCGTGTCTGGGACGAGAACGGCAACGAGTTCATCGACTACCTCATCGGATCCGGTCCGATGATCCTCGGTCACAGCCACCCGGAGGTGGTCGAGGCGGTGCAGGCGCAGGCTGCCAGGGGGCTGACGTTCTTTGCCAGCAATGCGCACGGAATCGAGCTGGCCGAGGTCATTTGCGAAGCACTTCCGTGCGCAGATCAGCTTCGTTATGTCAGCACCGGTGGCGAAGCGGACATGTATGCCATGCGCCTCGCTCGCGCCCATACCGGCCGTGACAAGATCGTCAAGTTCGAGGGCGGCTATCACGGCATGTCAGCGGAGAGCCTGATGAGCCTGGCTCCCAAGCGTCTTCAGAATTTCCCGCTGGCCGTACCGGACAGCGCCGGCATCCCGGAAGCCGTGCGCGATCTGATGCTGATCGCGCCGTTCAACGACGCGGACTTCTTCCGGGGACTCCTGGACGAGCATGAAGGCGAAATCGCGGCGGTGATCGTCGAGCCGTTGCAGCGCTTGATACCGCCGGCATCTGGCTTCCTCGAAGCGCTGCGCGAAGAGACCGAAAAACGGGGAATCGTGCTGATTTTCGACGAAGTCGTCACCGGCTTTCGCCTCGCCTATGGTGGCGCGCAGGAGCATTACGGCGTCACCCCTGATCTGTGTACGCTGGGCAAGATCATCGGCGGCGGTCTGCCGCTCGCGGCGATCGCCGGCAAGGATGAAATCATGGCGCATTTCGATGCCGCCAAGGTCGGCGATGCCGGCTTCACCTATCAGGTCGGCACGCTTAGCGGTAATCCCCTCGCGGCGGCGGCCGGACTGAAAACGCTTGAGATACTGAGGCGTGAGGGTGCCTATGAGCGGCTTCGCAGCAGCGGCGAGACCATCATGCAGGCGCTCCGCGAGCATCTCGGGAAAGCCGGACTGCCGCACCAGATCGTCGGTGATCCGGTCTTGTTCGACGTGGTGTTCACATCGGAGCCCGTGATCGATTACCGCGGTTTCAAACGCGGCGATGCCGATTTGATGAAGCGTTTCAATCAGGGCCTTCGCGAACGCGGCGTCCTGAAGCCCGACAGCAAGTTCTACATGTCGCTCGGGCTGGAGGATGCCGATCTCGCCGAGACCGTCGACGCCGTCACGGATCTTGCGGGGGATCTGTAGGCGGTACGGACCAGATCAGATCGGTCAGGGAGCTTCCAGTTGCTCGCGCACGGGGCAGCTGCCGTCCGGGCAGCGGATGATCGCCTCTTCGAGATTGATCGTCGCCTGACGATAGAAGCTGAGATCCTGACCGATGCGCTCGGCCTCTTCCTGCAGATGCTGCAATTGCTGCAGCAGCTCTTCGCGGATCTTCTCCTCGGCGTCATGCAAGGTCGAATAAGCCTCGGCGAGGGTTGGCGATGGGAGCGGTGCGGGCTCCTCTTTTGCGCGCCGAGCGCGTGACCGCCAGAACGCCGCCGCTGCCGTCAGGAGGCTGGCGATCGCCGTCATGACTGCTGGATCACTTGCCCAGGTGGTGAGTGCCACCAGGCTCGAGGCGATCGTCAAGGGGTCACCCAACGTTTCAGTGCCGTCCGCGATGATCATACCAACCCCTGCTCAGCAGCACGCATGCCCAGGAGCCCAGGAGGGCGTGAACGAAATAGATACCGGGCGCCGTGCTCTCAGGGAAATCGGCGGCGAAAACCGCGAAAACCGACCACCAGAACGGCATGGAGATCCAGCAGGCAAGCAGCCTGATGCGCCGACTGCGTGTCAGCAGGCCGACCAGATGAATGCTGCCGCTGGCACCGGCGGCCGAAGCCCAGAACCAGAGCGGTGCCACGGCAATATGCGCGCGCATGTCGAAGCGCAGAAAGCTCTCCATCGGCATTGCGAGAGTGATGGCCCAGGCGAACCCGGACATGGCCATCATGCATTCGTAGCCTTCGCTGCGAACGCCGAACAGCCGGTAGATCGGCTCGGTCATCGGATGATCGCTCCAAAGATTGGGACAGGAATGGTCGGTGGGTTTTGGAAAATCGAGCGGGAACGGAGCGTCAGAATATAAGAATAAATACCTATTTTTTTAAGGGAAGTCAAGAAGAACTTCCGGCGATTATTCGCCCTTTTCGCGTTGTGTTGGTGACGTGCCGACGAACGCAAGGTCGGTGATAGCCCCGAGGGCCGTGGTTTGCGTGTCGTCAGAATCCGCGCCGATCGCAAGGGAGATCGGGTCCGGCGGCTCACTGCCGAACGTCTGCCGGTAGTCTTCGGCGATGTCGACGATTTCATCCTGCCAGGTCTGGGTCTCGCTGCCAGCGGGTCGAAGAATAGTGATGATTCCGGCGTCACCGAGATAGGGGCTGATCACGCGATCGCCGCGCGCACCCTCACCGCCCCAGACATACATCAGAACGCGGCCCGGCGCTTCACTGCCGGCGAACTTCTCGATGACGGCTCGCCTCATGCGCTCAAAGGCGCTTGCCTCCGCAGGGACAAAGGGAAAGGCGACATAGAGGGCGAGCGTGCGGTCGTCTTCGCCTTTTGTGGCAAGGTCTGTCGGCGGTACCTGTCTGACGACCCGCCAACGCCAGGAGAGGCGTGGCGTCCGGGCGATATTCACGTCGATCGATCGCTGGATGAGCGAAACGCTCTTTTCGCTCTCGACCAGCAGTTCGCCGGCAACGTCCGTCCTGAAGCGGTTCGGCGTCTTGCCGTCGAAGGTGACCTCCTGCCAGCCGTCGGCGACCAGTGATTCGTCGACCAGGGCAACCGCCGGAAGGCCGATCGAAAGCGCAACGACGACAAGCCAGACTCGGCCTAAATTCAGCAAGATCATGCCATGCTCACATGACGGCGCCGATTTGCCAGGGTGTGAATTCGTGATTGCCGAAGCCGAGCGCTTCGCTCTTGGTCTTTTCACCGGATGCGACGCGAAGGAACAGATCGAAGATGCGCTGGCCCATCTCCTCGACACTGACGCCTTGATCGAGGATGACGCCGGTATTGACGTCCATATCCTCTTCCATGCGGCGATACATATCAGTGTTGGTGGCGATCTTGATCGATGGCGCCGGCTTGAAGCCGAAGCAGGAGCCGCGTCCGGTGGTAAAGCAGACGAGGTTGGCCCCTGAAGCGACCTGTCCGGTAACCGACGCAGGGTCGTACCCTGGGCTGTCCATGAAGGCAAAGCCGGGCTCGGTCACCTGTTCGGCATAGCGATAAACGCCGGTGAGGTTGGTCGTACCACCTTTTGCCGTCGCACCCAGCGACTTTTCCAGGATGGTGGTGAGCCCGCCCGCTTTGTTGCCGGGAGAGGGGTTGTTGTTCATCTCCCCTCCATTCCTGGCGCAATAGTCCTCCCACCACCTGATACGTTCGATCAGTTTTTCGCCGACCTCACGGCTGACCGCTCTTCGGGTCAGCAGGTGCTCGGCGCCATAGATTTCCGGCGTTTCCGCGAGGATGCCGGTGCCGCCGTGACGGACGAGAAGATCGCAGGCCGCCCCGAGCGCCGGGTTCGCGGTGATGCCGGAATAGGCGTCCGAGCCTCCGCACTGGAGGGCGACGCTCAACTGGGAGGCCGGAACAGGCTGACGCCCTGCAGCATTGGCCACTGGCAACATTTCGCGGATGATGTCTTGGGCTGCGTCGACCGTCTTTCGAGTGCCTCCGGTACCCTGCATGGTCATGGTCTGGAAAAACGGCCCGCGCTTGATCTGATAGGCGTCGAGCAGAAAGTCGATCTGGTTGACTTCACAGCCAAGCCCTACCATGAGAATGCCGGCGAAGTTGGGATGGCGGGCATAGCCCCAAAGGGTGCGTTGCAGCGCATCGAAGCCGTCGCCGCGATCGGCCATGCCGCAGCCGGTGCCGTGGGTGAGGGCGACGATGCCATCGACGTTCGGATAGCGCGCCAGCTCCTCGGCGGGGAAGGTGTCGGCGACGAAATGGGCGACGGTCGCCGAGCAGTTTACCGTCGAGAGCACGCCGATGAAATTTCGTGTGCCCGCCCTGCCGTTCTCTCTGAGAAAGCCATCGAAGGTGGCGCGCTCGGTTTCGGGCAGGAAGTCGGTCGTTTTGACATCAGCGCCGAACGCGTAGTCGCGCGAAAAATCCTGCATCTCGACATTATGCACATGGACATGATCGCCAGGTGCTATGTCCTCGGTGGCAAAGCCGATGATCTGATCATATTTGCGAATAGCATCGCCGGCAGCCATAGGCTGGGCGGCGACTTTGTGGCCCGCAGGTATGCGCCGCCGACTGACCACGTCCTCGCCCGGAATCGGAGTTTCTGGAAGGATGTCGATACGTGCGGTGACGACGTTGTCGTTCTCATGCAAACGCACGGTGAGCCGCTGCTCGGTCATGATTGAGAATCTCCAGAATGGGCCAGAAATTCAGGATAGGTGCGGGATGACGAGGCGTCAAAAGCGACACACGAAAGCACTGTCTTGCCGGTGAGCACGGTGAGGTCATCATCCAGACCGACCAAGCCAAATCGCTGAAATCAGAGTCCTTTACACCCATTAACCCGCCTTCTTTCTAGGATTCTCGATCTTTTCCAGGAGGTTAGCCGATAGCTAGCGCTGGCCGTGGTCGACAACTGTCGGAATCCTTAACAGCGCCTCTATATGCTCTAACGCTATAAATATTTGAGAATAAACAAGAAAAAGCAGTGGCCTGGAACTTGCTTCGCCTGGTTCGAACGTTTCTCGAATGGAGAAGACATGATGAGATATTTGAACGGAGCACTTAGCGGTCTCGCAGCGGCGACCTTTCTCCTTAGCGCTGGTCCGGCGGCGGCAATCATCACGCAAGTCGCCAGTTTGGCGGGTTTGACCCAAGGTCCTTATACCGTCGAGGATTTCGAAGATGACGTCTTTGTTGCCGGCGCCACCTTTGACTCGACCTCTGGGACCGTGCGCGGCACGTCTGCCACCTTCAGCGGCTTTGTGACCTCTTCCGGCACGTTCGGGCTCACGACGGAAATATTCCCGGACCCCATATCCATCACCTTTGCGTCACCGACGTCGTCCGTCGGCCTGTTCTTCGGTAACGACGATACCTGCTGCGCTTCGGTGTTCGACGCCAATCTCGACATCTTCGATGCCGGCGGTCTTATCGGAACGGTATCCGTCACGGCGAACATGAACGATTTCGCGGACCAGTTCATCGGCTTCGTCAGCGACGAGTTGGTCACTAGTGTCGTCATCAGATACGGCTCGGG
>JBCCIN010000312.1:0-6419 GCA_039028235.1 Pseudomonadota bacterium | reverse complement strand
GGCCAGGAGCAGCCGACCCATGGCCGGATTCTGGTCGACGGCGAGCCGCTCCCCGACGAGCCCAGCCCGGAGCGCGGCATCGTCTTCCAGCGCTACTCTGTCTTTCCCCACCTCTCGGTGCTCGGCAATGTCATCCTCGGCTTGGAGTTACGGCAGTCCCCTTGGTCCGCCCACCTCTTCGGCGCCGAACGTCGGCGGGCGGAAGAAGAGGCTGATGAGATGATCGACGCCGTGGGGCTGACCCATGTGCGGGACGCGCGGCCGTCCGCGCTCTCGGGGGGCATGCAGCAGCGGCTCGCGATTGCACAAGCCTTGATCCTGAAGCCGAAAATCCTTCTGCTCGACGAGCCCTTCGGCGCGCTCGATCCCGGCATTCGCGATGACATGCACGCGCTCATCACGGAGCTCTGGCGGGACACCGGCATGACCGTCTTCATGGTCACCCACGATCTGCGCGAGGCCTTCAAGCTTGGCACGCGCGTGCTGACCTTCGATAAAGTGCGCCATGACCCGCACGAGCCCAGCGCCTACGGTGCCACCATCACCTACGATCTCCGCGGCTACCAGCGGAAACGAATGCCTGCCGACGACGTGTTGACTGACCAGGCTTACCCAGACGGAGCTATCGATGAACAGCAGCCGGACCCGTCCACGACACCTGCCGCATGAGCGCCGTTACCATCACCCAAGCTACGAAAAGCTGAACAGCCAGGGCTGGCGCGCGGTCGAGGCGGAGGGGAAACTTTCCGGCAAGGGCTGGGCGAAGGAGGTGAAGTGGGCGCTGGACATGGGCCTGCCCGGTGCCGACAGCATCACCGACAAGTCCATCCCCACGTTTGCCCGCGGCGAGCTGCCCCACTTCGCCGGCATCAACACGTTCCTCAAAGCGCCCTATGTCGAGGACGTTAAGGATGTCGGCCAATATGATGCGGCCGTCATCGGTATCCCCTTTGACAGCGGCACCACCTACCGCCCCGGCACCCGGTTCGGGCCGCAAGGAATCCGAAGAATTTCGGCGCTTTACACGCCCTACAATTACGAGATGGGGGTGGATCTGCGCGAGCAGATGACGCTCTGCGATGCCGGCGACGTCTTTACGATTCCGGCGAACCTGGAGAAAAGCTTCGATCAGATCAGCCGCGGCGTCGCCCATGTGGCATCATCGGGCGCATTGCCGATCATGCTCGGCGGCGATCACTCCATCGGCTTTCCCTGCGTGCGTGGCATCGCAGAGTGCACGTCGAAGAAAATCGGGATCATCCACTTCGATCGCCATATCGACATTCAGGAAAAGGACCTGGACGAACGCATGCATACCACGCCCTGGTATTGGGCAACCGAGCTGGACAATGTACCGGCGAAAAACCTCGTCCAGGTCGGCATCGGCGGCTGGCAGGTGCCGCGGCCCGGCGTGAAGGAAGCGAGGAAGCGCGAGACCAATGTGCTCACCATCGAGGACATGGAAAAGCTCGGCATCGAGAGAACCGCGGAGATCGCGTTGGAGCTCGCCTGGGATGGGGTCGATGCCGTTTACATCAGCTTCGACATCGACAGCGTCGATTGCGGCTTCGTCCCTGGCACCGGCTGGCCGGAACCAGGCGGTTTTCTGCCGCGCGAAGCTTTGAAGCTGCTCGGCCTGGTCGTGAAAGAAGGCATCTGCGGCCTGGAAGTGGTCGAGGTCAGCCCGCCCTACGACACCTCCGACATCACCGCCCTCCTCGGCACGCGCGTGGTCGTCGAGGCACTGGGCACGTTGGTCGCCCACGGCAAAATGGGCAGCCACAAATCCATCGTCGACAAGCCGAGGGCATACGATGCCCAGCGTTGACTTGCCTGAGACTGATCACACGTCCGAGCCAGACGACGCCGGCCCCGGCCATAACGGGCCGCCCGCGGCGGCGCAGTGGCAGACGCCGCATCTGCCCAAGGGAAGCGAGGTCCAAGTCGATGATCAACACGATGTTGACCTCGTCGAACAGAGTTTCGCCGAAGGTTTTCAGGCGGCGTCGGATCCGACCAGCTTTCTCCGGCTCGCGGGGATACCGTTCTCGGTGTCCGACGGTGCGGGCCGCCTCCTGAGCCTGCTTCGCGTCGAACTCGACCAGACCACCGATGTCGGATCGATCACGCCGCATCTTGGCGGACAGAGCTATCGTTACGATCCGCTGCCAGCAAAGCTGGTCTCGAAACGGCGGAGTCTTCGCTTCGTCTATCACGACGGCGAGACGCTGCGAGCTCTCAGTTTTGCCGAGGCGCGGGGGCTATCGACAGAGTCCGCTCGTAAATTGCCCAATTCGTAGGCTTGATTCCAAAGCGCCCAAAAAAGTAGCAGGCGCGCGCAAATCAGCGCCAGTCTTGAGGTGAAAACGGTTCATTTCCGTGGAACTGTCATCGAATCGGATCCTGGCACGGCCCTTGCTCCTCTCCTGATTACCTAACCGTCAAACAGCCAATGGCTTAAGCAAGAGGAGAGGACATGGGCGGACTGAGACATAAACGAGCGTCGATTCTCGGAGCGGCAGCAGCGCTTTCGATGTTGGTCGCGGGGGCGGCGCACGCGGACGATGACACGATCAAGGTCGGCATCCTGCATTCGCTTTCCGGCACCATGGCGATCAGCGAGACGACGCTCAAAGACGTCATGCTGATGCTGATCGAAAAGCAGAACGAGGAAGGCGGCGTGCTCGGCAGGATGCTGGAGCCCGTCGTGGTCGATCCGGCGTCCGACTGGCCGCTCTTTGCTGAAAAGGCGCGTGAGCTGATCGAGGTCGAAGAGGTGGCCGCGACGTTCGGCTGCTGGACGTCCGTGTCGCGGAAGTCGGTTCTCCCCGTCTTCGAAGAACTGAACAGCCTGCTTTTCTACCCGGTCCAATATGAAGGCGAGGAAAGCTCAAAGAACGTCTTCTATACGGGTGCTGCCCCGAACCAGCAGGCCATCCCCGCCGTCGACTACCTCCTCGAAGAGGAAGGCGTCGAGCGCTGGGTGCTGGCCGGCACGGACTATGTGTATCCCCGCACCACCAACAAGATCCTCGAAGCTTATCTGAAAGATAAGGGCGTCGCGGACGAGGATCTGATGATCAACTACACGCCGTTCGGTCACGCGGACTGGCAGACCATCGTCGCCGATATCAAGGACTTCGGCAGCGCCGGCAAGAAGACCGCCGTGGTCTCCACGATTAATGGCGATGCCAACGTGCCCTTCTATAAGGAGCTCGGCAATCAGGGCATCGCTGCGGAGGACATTCCGGTCGTCGCCTTCTCCGTCGGTGAGGAAGAACTGGCCGGTATCGACACCGAACCTCTGGTCGGCCACCTTGCCGCCTGGAACTACTTCATGAGCGTCGAGAGCGATGCGAATGACGAGTTCATCGAGGACTGGCACGAGTTCATCGGTGACGAGGACCGCGTCACCAACGACCCGATGGAAGCCCACTATATCGGCTTCCAGATGTGGGTTGAGGCGGTCGAAAAGGCCGGCACCACCGATCCGGATGCGGTGATCGACTCGATCGTCGGCGTGACCGTCCCGAACCTTTCGGGCGGCTATTCCGCGATGATGCCGAACCACCACATCACCAAGCCCGTCCTGATCGGCGAGATCCAGGACGATGGCCAGTTTGACATCGTCTACGAGACGCCCGGTCTCGAAGTCGGCGATGCCTGGTCCGATTTTCTGCCGGACAGCAAGGACCTGATCGCCGACTGGCGCGCACCCATGCGCTGCGGCAACTTTAACGTCGCGACCGGCAAGTGCGGCGGTGCGGAAAGCGAAAGCTGACTTTTGTCACTGGACTTCGCATACGGGTGGAGCGGCGGCACCAAGCCGCGCTCCACCTGTTTTTTGTTACCTGTCGTCGCCTTGTTCTGGGGCGTTCTGGCCCTCCTAGCGGTTCCAACACCGGCGGCAGCAAACGAAGAGCTGCGCCCGCTGATCCAGGCCCTCGCCGACGGTGGCTTCGACGACAAGGCGGAAGCGATCAAGGCGCTCGCCGCAACCGGAGACCCGATCGCCGCTCGCGTGCTCGAAGTCATGCGCGGGGGCGATCTCTATCAGCGCAAATCCGACGACCTCGTCGTCATCACCGAGAAACAGAAACGCGAGCGCATCCTCTTCGATGCGATCACCGGCGAGGAGCTGGAGACGGTCAAAAGCCGTGCCGTAAGCAAAGTCAAAGTCAACAACCGCCTTCGCCGCCAGATCGACGGCATGCTCGGCGCCATGACCCTCATGAGCCCCCAACGTGGGGTTCGTATACGCGCTGCGCGCGCGGTGTTCGATCGCGATAATGTCGAGCAGCTGGAGGCTGTGCGTACGGCATTGGAAGCGGAAGAAGACACCGAGATCTCCGGCATTCTCAGCCAGGCCGAGGCCTCGATGGTTCTGAAGTCTGAGGAAGGCCTTGAGGCGAAGCTCGCCGCCGTCGAGACGCTCAAAACTCGCGGCGATCGCGAAGCCATGGGCAGACTTCGGGCAGCCTCGGCCGACGACTCGATGCCAGAGTTAGCCGATGCCGCCGGCATCGCCGTCGCCTCGATTGAGCGGCGCTATGAGATGCTGAGCATGGCGCAGAATGTCTATTACGGCCTGTCGCTCGGCTCGGTTCTGCTGCTTGCCGCGATCGGTCTCGCCATCACCTTCGGCGTGATGGGCGTGATCAACATGGCCCATGGCGAAATGGTGATGCTCGGTGCCTACACCACCTTCGTCGTCCAGGAAATCATACGTCAGAATGCGCCCGGCCTGTTCGACGCCTCACTCCTGATTGCGATCCCGCTCGCCTTCCTCATCGCAGGCGGCGTCGGCGTCCTGATCGAGCGCGGCATCATCCGCTTTCTCTACGGCCGCCCGCTCGAAACCCTGCTCGCCACCTGGGGCGTCAGCCTGATCCTGCAGCAGGCTGTGCGCTCGATCTTCGGCCCGACCAACCAGCAGGTCGGCAATCCCTCCTGGATGGCGGGCGCCGTGGATGTCGCTGGCCTCACCTTCACCTACAACCGGCTCTGGATCATTTTTTTCTCACTGGTCGTGCTCGCCCTCCTGATGGCGGTCATTCGCCTGACGCCCTTTGGTTTGCAGATGCGCGCGGTCACGCAGAACCGCCAGATGGCAAGCTCCATGGGTATTCGCACCTCCTGGGTCGACGCGATGACCTTCGGCCTCGGCTCAGGCGTCGCCGGCATTGCGGGCGTAGCGCTTTCCCAGATCGACAATGTCAGCCCGAACCTGGGACAGGGCTACATCATCGACAGCTTCATGGTCGTGGTGTTCGGCGGGGTCGGCAATCTCTGGGGCACGCTGGTCGGCGCCATGACGCTCGGCGTCGCCAACAAATTTCTCGAACCTTATGCCGGCGCCGTGCTCGCCAAGATCCTGGTGCTGGTGTTCATCATCCTCTTCATTCAAAAGCGTCCGCGCGGCCTGTTCGCGCTCAAGGGCCGGACTGTCGAAGCGTAGATGTTTATTGCCCGCCATATCGACCGCGCCGGCTGGATCTTCCTGGCCATCATCGCGCTCGTCGCCGTTGCGGTCCCGGCGATGAACCTTCTCGCGGAACCGGGCTCCACGTTCCATCTGCCGACCTATGCGGTCAGCCTGATCGGCAAATATCTGACCTATGCGCTGCTGGCGCTCTCGGTCGACCTGATCTGGGGCTATTGCGGTATCCTGTCGCTCGGCCACGGAGCGTTCTTCGCGCTCGGCGGCTATGCGATGGGCATGTATCTGATGCGCCAGATCGGCGATCGCGGTGTCTACGCCAATCCTGAACTGCCGGACTTCATGGTGTTCCTGAACTGGCAGGAACTGCCCTGGTACTGGTACGGCTTCGATTTTTTCCCGTTCGCCATGCTCATGGTCATCGCCGTGCCGGGCGCGCTGGCTTTCGTCTTCGGCTGGCTGGCCTTTCGCTCGCGGGTCACCGGCGTCTATTTCTCGATCATCACCCAGGCGATGACCTACGCCCTGCTGCTCGCCTTCTTCCGGAACGACATGGGTTTCGGCGGCAATAACGGGCTCACCGACTTCAAAGACATTCTCGGATTTAACATTCAAGCGCCCGAGACGCGCGCTACCCTGCTCGTTGTTTCGGCTGCGGCTCTCGCCGCCGGCTTCGTCGTCTGCCGCGTGATCACCGGCTCCAAGCTCGGCAAGGTGCTGGTGGCGATCCGGGATGCCGAGAGCCGTACCCGCTTCCTCGGCTACCGGGTCGAGCACTACAAGCTGTTCGTCTTCGTGCTCTCGGCGATGATGGCGGGCGTCGCCGGCGCACTCTACGTGCCCCAGGTCGGCATCATCAACCCCGGCGAATTCGCGCCCGCCAATTCGATCGAGATCGTCATCTGGGTCGCGGTCGGCGGCCGCGGCACGCTGATCGGTGCTGCCCTCGGCGCGGTCCTCGTCAACTATGCCAAGACCT
>JBCCIN010000311.1:0-6440 GCA_039028235.1 Pseudomonadota bacterium | reverse complement strand
CTCGGCGATATGGCTGGTGTGCGTGCCCCACTCCTCGTTCTGCAGCGTGTGTCCCTCACGGAGCGGTGCGCTGTAATAGACGTAGAGCTTGCCGTTCTCGGCATAGGCGGGATGGAACGCGAAACCGAGGGCGCCACGCTCATCGAAACCGGGCTCGATCGTGGGATCGAGACGCTCATGGAAGTCGAGAAAAGGCTCCTCCAGCAGATTCCCATCCGCATCGATCACCCGCAATCGACCAATCTGCTCGAGCACCACCAGCCGACCGCTGCCATCGGGAACCTCAGCGAGGGTCAGCGGCGCCGTCAGACCTTCGGCGATCAACTGGGCACCGACATCGGCGGCCTTCGCTGCGGAAAGGGTCACAGCTCCGGCAAGCATGCCTATCGCCGCCAGCGCCGCAGCATGCCACCCCATTGATCCTCCTCCGACAGATCGCATCGATCTCTCCCGCCGCCTGCATCTTTTGCTGATCATCACCACACTGCCCGAGGGCAAAGCACTGCGCGTCGCCAGTGGGCAAAACATAAGCCGGCGTCGAGGATCATCAACCCGCGGCACAGATGAAACCCGGAAATTCGACAAGGCGCAGCCGGCACAGACCTGAGCCTGTCAGGTAGATGGGGCGCAGTGCTTCTGGACGAACCGTCCAAGCTCGACGAATTCTTCCTCATGCGGGCTGGAGCGCCGCCAGGCGAGACCGATGGTGCGGAAAGGAGCGGGATCCGCAAAGGGCACGATCGCGATCGGACCGGCTTCGTCGATCTCAGTCGGAAGCGAGAGGGCTGGCAGGATCGTCACGCCGTACCCATTCGCTACCATCTGGACCACGGTCGCTAGGCTGCTCGCCCGAAACTCGTCGGTCTTGGCACTCTGACAAACAGCCAGGGCCTGATCGCGCAGGCAATGCCCCTCCTCCAGGAGCAGCAGATGCTCGTCCGAAAGCTCGTCCTGGGTCACCGCATCGCGCCCGGACAAGCCGTGGCTGCGCGGCAATGCTACCGAGAAGCGATCGTCGAACAGGGCCAAGGTGTCGATCTCGTCCGGTTCCACCGGCAGGGCAAGCAGCAAGAGATCGAGCCGGCCTTCGAGGAGATCGTCCACAAGTGTCTGGGTTTGGGATTCGCGCAGATTGAGCTGCAGATCGGGATAGGCCTGATGGGCTTCGGGCAGCAGCGTTGGCAGCAGATAGGGGCCGATCGATGGAATCACACCGAGCCTCAGCCGTCCGGCAAGGGGCTGGCGATGGTGGGAGGCCACGTCGGCAAGATCCTGCACCGACATCAGAATGCCCCGAGCGCGGGCGGCGATCTCCTGCCCCTCCATCGTCAGCAGAAGCCCGGCGGAGCTGCGCTCGACCAGGGTCACACCCAGATGAGCCTCCAGTTCCTTGATCTGCATGCTGAGCGCCGGCTGCGAGACATGGCAGACCTTGGCAGCCCTGCCGAAGTGGAGGGTCTCGGCAAGCGCCGAGAAGTAGCGAAGTTGTTTTAGCGTTAGATTCAAGCCGGGCGCTCCCATAGGCTTTCGTGCAGCAGCTTCGTGAAATCAAAGGCCGGTTGACGACCGCGATCAAGCATTCTTATCGCCTATCGAAGAAGAATCGATTTGCCTTGATGATGGCCACCACCCATGATCAATGTGGTAGGAATGCAATGGGAGATAACCATGCAGTGGAACACGCCTAAGGTTGTCGAGATCGCCTGCGGTTGCGAGATCAACGCCTACTTCCCGGCTGATCTCTAAGGCCATCTGACGATCCCGGCGGCCCGCGGTCAGCGGCTGGCGTAAGCGGTCCTGCTGGCGACGGGCTGCCGGTTCATCATCTGTAAGGCAGGTTTTCAATACAATCCTGCCAGCGATAACAAAAACATCTCCAGGGACGCTTACGCTTCTGCGAACAACATCGATGTCGCCGGTGTAAGCTCACGTCTTGAGTCAGGTCTCTTCCGCGATGAATGGCGATCCGAGCGCAGCACCAAACGGAAACGCGGCATCGACGAACGGTCCATCACCGGCTCTACAACCTCCGGTCTCGCTCCTCGCCGAACTGACCCATCGCTGCCCGCTGCAGTGCCCCTATTGCTCCAACCCAGTCGCTTTGGAGCGGATCAACGGCGAACTCGACGCCGAGACCTGGTGCCGCGTCATCGACGAAGCCCACGATCTTGGCGTGCTGCAGACCCATTTCTCCGGCGGCGAGCCGACGCTTCGGCCAGATCTCGGCGATCTGATCCGCCACGCCTCTGAACTCGGCCAATATACCAATCTGATCACCGCGGGCGTCCTTCTCGATCGAGCCAAGCTCGAAGCGCTCGCCGATGCTGGCCTCGATCACCTTCAGCTGAGTATCCAGGACAGCCGGGACGCGGGCGCCAATCGTATCGGCGGCTACAAGGACGGCCATGCGAAAAAAATGGCAGTTGCCGACATGGTCACCGAGATCGGTCTGCCGCTCACCATCAATGCCGTGGTGCACCGCCAGAACCTCGACAATCTCAACGAGATCATCGAGCTTGCGGTCGAGAAGAAGGCCAAGCGCCTGGAAGTCGCGCACGTCCAGTATTATGGCTGGGCCCTGATGAACCGGGCTGCCCTGATGCCGACCCGCCCGCAGACCGACCGGGCGATGGAGATCGTCAAATCAGCCCAGGAACGCCTGAAGGGCATCCTCGTCATCGACTATGTCGTCCCCGACTACTACGCGCGCTACCCCAAGGCCTGCATGGGCGGCTGGGGAAAGCAGAACCTGAACGTCACGCCCTCCGGCAAGGTGCTCCCCTGCCACGCCGCCGAGACCATCGAGACGCTGACCTTCGACAACGTGAAGGATAAATCGCTCGAACAAATCTGGCGTGAAGGCGCCGCCTTCGAGGCCTTTCGCGGCACAGACTGGATGGAGGAGCCCTGCCGCAGCTGCGAGCGCCGCTTTACCGACTATGGCGGCTGCCGCTGCCAGGCCTTCGCCTTCGCCGGCCGCGCCGAAGCTGTCGACCCCGCCTGCTCCTTCTCGCCGCTGCATGACGAATTGGTGTCGATCGCCGCGAAGGAAGCCGACAAGGCTGACAGCGACTTCATCTACCGAGCACCGAAAAATCAGCCGAAAACGAGCGTTTCAGCGAAGTGAACGGGTTTTCTTTTCCATGGTCCATGCGACCATGGGCTAACCTGGGCGTTGACGCCGATCCTTCTACCGCACTGACGCGCCACGGCTCGCTAATAGTCAATCAAATCGATGCTTAAAAGCGATGGCCAGTTCAGACCGATATACAAACTTCGAAACCCGTCGACGCCATTGAAAAAGAACAGGAGCGTCAGCGCCACCATCATAATGAAGTTCAAGCTCCTTGCCGTCTCGACCAGAAACTTGAACGGCCCCGAGACCGCAATAAATGAGGGAATAAATGACGGAAGGGTTATAAAAACCGCAAAAGCATAAGCAAAGTAAGCCAGCTCTGCTGGTGGATTTTTTATAAGAAGATCGAAAACATCATAAAGAACTTCAAAAAAATCTACCATATTCCATACTTCCGACGGCGGCCAAAAGCATTCGCTTTTGTGTTCAACGTTTCCTCTTAGAAATAATTATAGTTTTGACTTATAGGGCAATCAAGGGAGTGGAAAGAATCCGGCCTTGATCACGTACTAGGCTTGTCGAAGAGCTGCGACACCTGGAAGCTCCTTGCCCTCCAGCCACTCCAGGAAAGCGCCACCCGCGGTCGAGATATAGCTGAACTGACCGATCACGCCGGCATTGGCCAGCGCTGCCACCGTGTCGCCGCCGCCCGCCACGGACAGCAGCTTGCCTTCCTTGGTCATTTCGGCAGCCGCGATCGCCAGTTCCGTGGTGCCGCCATCGAACGGCTCCAGCTCGAAGGCGCCGAGCGGCCCGTTCCAGACCACGGTCCCGCACTCCGCCAGCCGATCCTCGAACATCTCGGCGCTGATCGGACCGATATCGAGCATCATGCCGTCCTCCGGGATCATCTCCACCGGAGCCGTGACCGGATCGACGCCCTCCCGAAACTCCTTGGCGATCGCCCCGTCGATCGGCAGCAGAATCTCACAGCCGGCGGATTCGGCCTTGGCCATGATCTCCTTCGCCGTCCCTAGCATGTCGTGTTCGCAAAGGGACTTGCCCATCGGCGTATCCTGGGCGGCGAGGAAGGTATTGGCCATGCCCCCGCCGAGGATCATCACGTCGACCTTCTCGATCAGATTGCCGAGCAGCTCAAGCTTGGTCGAGATCTTGGCACCACCAATGACCGCCATCACCGGGCGCTTCGGCTTCTCCAGCGCCTTGGTGAGCGCGTCCAGTTCCTGCTGCATCAGCGGGCCGGCCACCGACGGCAGATACTCGGTGATGCCGGTGATCGAGGCATGTGAGCGATGGGAGCAGGAAAACGCGTCGTTGACGTAGATGTCGCCGAGTTCGGCAAGGCGCGCGGCGAAGCCCGAGTCGTTAGCCTCCTCGCCTTCATGGAAGCGCAGATTTTCGAGAAGGAGCACATGGCCGTAGCGAAGGGACTTGATCGCCTTTTCCACATCCGGCCCGACACAATCGTCGACGAAGCCGACATCGACGCCGCGAAGCGCCTTGGCGAGCGCTGCCTGCAGCGGCTTTAGGGACATCGCCGCCTGCGGCCTGCCCTTCGGCCGGCCGAAATGGGACATGACCACGACCTTGGCGCCGGCAGCAGACAGATCACGCAGGCTGTGAACCACACGATCGATGCGCGTCGTGTCGGTGATCTCACCTTCCTGCATCGGCACGTTGAGATCGACGCGCACCAGCACCGTCCGTCCCGACACTTTGACATCCGCCAGCGTCCGAAAGCCCGCCATCACCCAGATCTCCCCCAGTAAAGCTTTTTGATGCAATACGCGCACCGGCTCCGACGCACTTGTCGGAGCCGGTGGCCGTTTCGATGTCGAAAGGACTAGAGCTTGCCGTAAATCGCGGCGACGTCGCTCATGCGGCAGGAGAAGCCCCACTCATTGTCGTACCAGGACGCGACCCGCACGAGATTGCCTTCGATCGCCTTGGTGGCGTTGAGATCGACCGTCGAGCTGTTGCCGTTGTGATTGAAGTCGATCGAGACCAGCGGCTCCTCGGTCACGCCGAGTACACCCTTCAGTGGTCCCTCAGCTGCAGCCTTGAGTGCTGAATTGATCTCCTCGATCGACGTTTCGCGCGATGGCACGAAGGTTAGGTCCACCAGCGACACGTTCGGCGTCGGCACACGGATCGCGACGCCGTCAAGCTTGCCCTTGAGTTCAGGCAGCACCAGTCCAACCGCTCGAGCCGCACCCGTGGAGGTTGGGATCATCGAGGTGGCGGCGCCACGGGCCCGATAGAGGTCCTTGTGAAAGGTGTCCAGGAGCGCCTGATCGTTGGTATAGGCATGAATGGTGGTCATGTGACCGCGCACGATGCCGACCGTGTCGTTCAGCACCTTGGCCACCGGGGCGAGGCAGTTGGTGGTGCAGGACGCGTTCGAGACCACCTTGTGGCCGGCGCCGAGCTGATCATGATTGACGCCGTAAACCACCGTAAGATCGGCACCATCGCCGGGGGCCGAAATCAGCACCTTCTTGGCACCCGCATCCAGATGCTTCGCGGCTGCGTCGCGTTTGGTGAAAATGCCGGTGCACTCATAGACCACGTCGACGCCGAGATCGCCCCAGGGCAGGCTCGCCACGTCACGCTCGGCAATCACCTTGATCGGTCCGGCGCCGCAATCCAGCGTGTCTCCTTCGAGCTGAACCTTTGCCGGAAACTTGCCGTGCACCGAGTCGTAGCGCAGAAGATGCGCGTTGGTGGCAGGCGGGGCGAGGTCGTTGATGGCGACAACCTGCACGTCGCTGCGACCTTCCTCGATGATCGCGCGCAGGACGTTTCTGCCGATGCGGCCGAAGCCGTTGATGGCGACACGAACACTCAAAGTTTTCACTCCTCGATTCTTTTCAAGATTTGCATCCGGTCCGTCGGTTCAACCGGTCGACGAACTCTTCGAAAGCCATTAGGCCAAGCGTTCACGCAGCTTCGCCGCGATCGCCTCAGCCGTGATGCCGAACCGCTCGTAGAGCTCCTTATAGGGAGCCGAGGCGCCAAAGCCGCGCACGCCGACGACATCATCGGCTTCGTCTTCGACATAGCGGCTCCAGCCATAGGGCGACGCCGCCTCGATCGCAAGGCGAGGGGCGCTGCCGAGGACGCTCATGCGGTAGGTGGCATCCTGCTGATCGAACAGTTCCTGGCAGGGCATCGACACCACCGCGACCTCGATTCCGTCGGTCTGAAGCAGCGATGCCGCGTCCATCGCGATCGACACCTCCGAGCCGGTCGCGATCAAGGTGGCCTGCCTCGTCCCCGCAGCCTCCTTAACGAGATAGGCACCTTTTGCCGAGAGATTGTCGTCACCGGCATCGCGCAGGGT
>JBCCIN010000310.1:0-6493 GCA_039028235.1 Pseudomonadota bacterium | reverse complement strand
GCGCTGGATGGCGTCGATCGGCAACAATCTTCTCGAAAAGGGGGTCATCGGCGTCGATGAGCTTGGCCGAAAGATGGCCGACGTGGAGGCGAGATGGCAGGCGGCGAGGGACGCATGAGTGCCGGCTTTCGTCCAGGTGATCCGGTGACGGTGCGACGGGCTTATCCTCCAGGGCATGTGCGCACGCCATACTATCTGCGTGGCTGTTCGGGGATCATTGCGAGTATCGCCGGGGAATTCCCGGACCCGGAAGAACTCGCCTATGGCCGGGACGGGCTGCCGAAGAAGACGCTCTATCGGGTGCGTTTTCGCCAGATCGATCTCTGGCCGCAATATCAGGGGGCGGCTGACGACAGCCTGGTGGTCGATATCTACGAGCACTGGCTCGATCGAGACCGGGAGAACGAGCCATGAGCGGCCATCATGATCACGATCATTCCCATCCGACGCAGCCGGACGTCGAGGATCAGCCGTTCGAGTATTATCAGATCATGGCCGAGGCGGTCGGCGAGCTTCTGATCGAGAAAGGCGTGTTCACGGCGGCGGAGCTTCGAAAGACCGTCGAGTCCATCGATGCGCGCTCGCCTGCGGATGGTGCCAAAGTGGTGGCGCGCGCCTGGCTCGATCCGACGTTCAAGGAGCGCCTGCTCGAGGATGCCAATGCGGCGGCGGGCGAACTCGGGATCGATGCCGGGGCGATTCCGGTTCGGGTCGTGGAGAACACGGCTGATGTGCACAATGTCATCTGCTGCACACTGTGCTCATGCTATCCGCGCCTGCTCCTCGGCTTGCCGCCGGACTGGTACAAGGCAAGAGCCTTTCGCTCGCGTGTGGTCAGGGAGCCGCGGGCGGTTCTGAAGGAGTTCGGCACGATGATCCCTGACGATGTCGAGGTCTGTGTCCATGATAGCACGGCGGACCTCCGCTATATGGTCCTTCCTCGCCGCCCGGATGGGACGGACGGGCTGAGCGAGACCGAGCTGGCAGCGCTCGTCACACGGGACTGCATGATCGGAACGGCGGTGCCGGGCGGGTGAGGGATCGCGGCCGACGGGCTGTCTCGGGTTCTTCGTCAATGCTTGATCATCGTGGAGCTCACGGACAGCTCGGATGGCGCGCCTGACCAGAGCTCCCCGATCAATTCGTCGAACATCAGCACTTGGGCGAGAGGTACGCTGAGGGAGACGTTCACGTCGACGACGCCATCGATCTCAGATTCGTTGACATCGACCGTCCCCGCGACATTCGTCGTCTTGGCGAGCCGTTCCAGGATGAAGGGTCGAACGTCGGCCTCTTCCAGGGCGCCGACGGCGAAGCGGCGCGTGGCATCCCGCGTGATCTCGCTGAGCTGGCTGCGCATGAAATAGACGTTCGACATCTCGATGATCGCCACGACGATCAGTAGCAGGAACGGCACAATCAAGGCGAATTCGACGGTACCGGCGCCATCCTCCGACTTTCGGCCGGCATCGGGCGGCCCGATCGCACGTCTTTCCGGTCCTTTCCGTCCGTCCTCTGCCATAGAAAGCTGCCAGCCTCACATATCGCATCGTCCCCCGACGTTTCTACGCCCTATTGGTTAAGAAAAAGCAAAGGATGGTGCGGCCTGGAGCTGACGGTCGCGACGGCCCGATTTCAGGCTTGACACGGCGGGATTCCCTGGCACCACTGCCGACGATGATCTGATTTCGATGATGGGACATCTCCTCATGCCAAGCTTCGACATCGTCTCCCGTACCGATCTTCCAGAAGTCGACAACGCCCTTCAGAGCGCTCGGCGCGAGATCGAGACCCGCTACGATTTCAAGGGCAGCGACTGTTCGATCGAGCGCGCTGACGAGACCCTGACCATCAAGGCGGATGACGACTTCAAGCTCAAGCAGGTCCAGGAACTGCTGCGCGGCCATATGGCCAGGCGCAAGGTCGACACCCGCGCGTTCGACTTCCAGAAGCCGGAAAAGGCGAGCGGCAACAGCCTTCGGCAATCCGTCGCGATCAAGCAGGGCATCGACCGCGAGCTTGCCCAGAAAATCGTCAAGGCGATCAAGTCGGAAAAACTCAAGGTCCAGGTCGCCATCCAGGGCGACGAACTGCGCGTCTCAGGTAAGAAGCGCGACGATCTCCAAGGCGCGATCGCCTTCGTCAAAGACCAGAAATACGACCACCCCCTCCAATACATTAATTTCCGCGACTAGCGACAGCGCCGCTGGGCTGGACTTGCCTGACATTGGGCTGGTGGGCTTGGTGTCAGGTTTGGGTGGTGACGGACTTGCTGGGAGCTAACCGAAAAAGAGGTGGCGAGGTACGGTCATCGGTTGGCCAGTAGACTTATCGCCAGTGCCGTTACGCTCGAGCGCGGTTCGAAGGAGATATCCCGCTCTCAAGCTCCTCTCGAGCCCGCTCGAACCAGTTGATGACCTGTCGAAGATGGGGCTCTCCCCACATCTCCTGAAAGCGCTGGGTCTGATAGTCCCGGCTATCACGAAGCGCCGACAATCTCTGCTCGACGTAGTCAGATGTCAGTCTGATCCCGCATTGTACTTCGATGCAATGTCGCCATTGCTCGTAGGTCCCGGGTGTCATCTATCGAGCCTCCTTCGCCAATGGGTCTCGCAGCCTAGGCAACGTCGCCTATAGCATTCGCTTCGCAGAAGAATATGTAATAACATTACAAATTCAACATCGACAATCATTGAGCCACCACCAACATGCGAAGGACGTCCACATGACGCAGCCATCGGCCGCAGGTCTTTCCGGCATTGCAAAAGAACGCGGTGCGGCTCATCCACCCGCAATGATCGAGGGAGAGGACGTCCGTCTCGACAGCACCATCATCAAAGCGGCTTCCCTTGATGAGCTATCGGCGGTGAACCGGCCATCCAGTTCGCTGGCTCTTTGTCCACGCGAGATGTCGCCAGCGCTTTCGCCCTGGCTCGACGGCCTGCCGGAGGGAGCTCTGCCGAATGGGCGGATCCTCGTTCGAAAAAATGAAGCACCTGTGGCTCTCGCGGCTTTATTTGCCTCCTCGTCGCTTCCAGAAGACGATCTGTCCCGAGAGCTGCGCAACGATATGGTCGAGCTGATTGAGCGCTTCGCGGCCATCGCTGGTGTGCCGGAGGTCGACGTGCGTGTGGAACGCATCCGCCATGATGCGTGCAAGCGATTCCATCGCGATCATGTTCGGATGAGGCTCATCTGCTGCTATCGAGGACCGACCACCGAGTGGGTGCCCGGCAGCCACGCAGAAGACGCCCTCGATCTTCAAGGGGACTATTCAGGACCTCTAAGGCACTTCCCGCGATACGCCGTCGCGGTATTCAAGGGGCATCAGCATGGCGTGGTGCATCGATCCCCACCAATCGCCGGCAGCGGCATAACGAGGCTTCTGCTCTGTCTGAACGAACGTTCCACCGCCTCACCGCCACTTTGGCGGCCGGCATGATCACAGGCGCAGAGACGTGCCTTTTCCGATAGTGCAGCAAATCCTCGAGGAAACTTTGGGTCAAAAGGCAACACGAGCGGCAGATAGCACGTGACGCTGCGCAATGAATGACAAAGAGCCCAGTCACAAGAAAATCGGCGGCCCTGAGGCCGCCGATTCGTCAACCAAGTCCTGGTAGGACCTACTGCAGATAGACTCGCTCTCTGGCCTTATCGACCTCTTCGAGGAACAGGCTCAGGAGCTCCTCGCCCTTCTCGCCGTAGGCTGACTTGATCAGCTCGATCACGGCGGGCTGGGCGGCATTTTTGAAGGCTTCGCGGTCCTCTTGTGAGAGGGCATGCACTTCCATCTTCTTCTGAAGCTTGGGCAGGCCGTTCTCCGAGGCCTCGATCGCGCGGGCGACGCCGCGTGAGGCGACCACGCCTGATTTGGCGGCGTAATGGACGATATATTTCTCGTCCTCGGTGAGGCCGTCATAAAAGCCCTTGTTCACCAGGATGGTGTAGGGGGTGAACAGGTGCTCGGTGAGGGTGAGATAGCCCTGGACCTCGTCGAAGTTGGAAAAGGCGATGATCGGCACGGGGTTCATCTGGCCGTCGATCACGCCGGTCTGCAGGCCCGAATACACCTCGGCCCAGGCGAGCGGGTAGGCTTCGGCGCCGAGCGAGTTGATCAGGGTCTGGTGGCTCTCAAGGGTCATGGTGCGGATGCGCAGGCCTTCGAGATCCTCGAGTTTGGCGACGGGCTTTTGCGAGTTGGTGATCGAGAAGAAGCCGCCGGTGTCGGCGAAGCCGAGAACCTTCACGTCGCCGAGATCGGCTTCGATGTCCGCTGCCAGCGCCTCGCCGAACGGGCCGTCGAACACGTCATAGACGGCGGAGATGTGCGGGAAGGCAAAGGCGACGTCGATCACGCCGATCTTCGGATAGTGGGACGCGAGGCCGCCGACCGAGGCGAGGGACGCCTGGATGACGCCGTCCCGCACCTGCTGGGCGATCTCGAAGTCCTTGCCGAGCTGGCCGTTCGGGAAGATCTCGACCTTGATCTCGCCATTGGTTGCACTCTCGACGATGTTCTTGAAGACCTTGCCAAAAGCGCCCGCCGGGTTCTCGAAGGCATCGTCATTGTTCAGATGCCCCAACTTCATTACCTTCTCAGCTGCCGCGGGCAGCGCGCCGACTCCTAGAGTCAAAGCCAGCACCGCCGGTGCTAGGATGGCGTTCTTAAGGAGTTTCATCGTCCTCTCCCTGGTTGCTGTCACGTCCCGTTGACGCGATCAGATGATCTTTGTTGTCGCCTTCGGCGGCCTCACCACCAAGGACAGCCAAAAACCTGGGCGCAAACCGTCGATCCAGGCCATGCCGGTCCGAGTCAATGACGTGGCCACGCCATATGCCATCACAATCCGAAGAGGCGTGGCAAGAACAGTGCCAGCTCTGGCCAATAGGCGATCAGGATCAGGACGGCGACTTCGGCCAGAAGGAAGGGCCAAAGCGCGCCGGCGATTTTTTCGATGCGTTCGCCGGTGACCGAGGACAGGACGAACAGGCAGGCCCCGACCGGCGGCGTCATCAGCGAGATGTTGAGCGCGAGCACGAAGACGATGCCGGCATGCACCGGGTCCATGCCGATCGCGACGGTCAGCGGAGCGAGCACCGGGGCGAGGATGATCAGCATCGCGGTGATGTCCATCAGCATCCCGACCGTCAGGAGCAGAAGCAGGATCAGCGCGATGATGACATTGGGATTGTCGGAAACGCTGAGGAAACCTGATGCGATCGCCTGCGGAATCTGCATGAAAGCGAGCCACCAGCCCAAAATTGAGGCAGACGCGATGATCAGGAAGATGACGCCGGTCACGCGCGCGGTTCGGATCAGCATCTGAATGAAGTCGTCGATGGTGATAGCGCGGTAGATGACGACGCCGACGAAGAGCGCATAGGCGACCGCGACCGAGGCGGCTTCGGTCGGCGTGACCACGCCGAAGAGGATGCCGCCCAGGATAATGAGCGGCATGATCAGGGCGACCAGCGACGAGCGGAAGGCGTGGAGGATCTCCAGAAGGCTCGGCGCATCGTCCGCTTTGGGCAGGTTATACCGCCTGGCAAGGCCGGCGATAATCGCCATGCAGACCAGGCAGATCAGAAGGCCGGGGAGGATGCCGGCGGCAAACAGCCCGCCGATCGAGACGCCCATGATCGAGCCGTAGATGACCATCAGGGAAGACGGCGGAATGGTTGGGCCAATGATTGAGCCCGCCGCCGTCACCGCGCAGGCGAAGGGGCGTTTGTAGCCCTGCTTGACCATGGCCGGGACGAGCGTCTTGCCGAAGGCGGCGGCATCGGCAGTGGCGGCACCGGTGATGCCGGCGAAGAAGACGGAGGCGACCATGTTGGTGTGGGCAAGGCCGCCACGGAGATAGCCGACCAGGGTTTCAGCAAACAGCACGAGGCGCTGGGTGATGCCGGTATGGTTCATGATCTCGCCCGCCAGGATGAAGAACGGCATGGCGAGGAAGGGGAAAAGGTTGAGGCCGGCGAAGAAGCGCTTGGGCGCCATCGAGAGAAAGCTGGTGCCGCCGGCGTCGATAATGCCGGCCACGCCGGCGATGCCGAGGACGAAGCCGATCGGCATGCCAAGGGCGAGAAGGGTGAAGAAGATGATCAGGACCAGGATCATGGCTTGACCTCAGCCGGGCCACCGGCGTCGTCGTCGATGTCGGGCGGTGCGCCGCCGCCCAGATCGAGGCGCCCGGCATCGCGGATCCCGGCGAGGACGATCTGGATACAGGCGAGCAGCGCCGATACAGGCACGGAAGCGTACGGGATGGCCATGCTCATGCCGAAGATCATGGCGAACTGCTTCGCCCCTGTGCCGGTCATGCCGATGCCGTAGGCGAAGAGGAAGGCGAACAAGGCGAAGGCGAGGGCGTCGAAGGCGATGAGGAACGTCTTTTGCAGGCTGTCTGGGAAGCGCTCGAGCAACAGCCGAAAGCCGATATGCTCGCGGCGTGCGATACCTGAGGAGATCGCGAGTAGTGCTGCCCAGATC
>JBCCIN010000309.1:0-6586 GCA_039028235.1 Pseudomonadota bacterium | reverse complement strand
CGACGCTCGATGGCGCCCGGGTCTACACCCAGTGGCTGGCGCCCGACGCGGGCGGGACGGTCGTGCCCGGCATCGGTGGCCTCGGGATGACGCCCGGCCAACTGCATCAGCTGGCTGGCGGTAAGGCGATCGGGTTCGAGCCGATCGGTCACGACTTCTACGAGCGTGTGATCGACATGCGCCGTCAACTCACCGACAGCCGTCGCGGCTGAGCTTTGATAGCCGTTGAGGGGCGGGATCCGTCCCGCCATCCGGCATAAAGCCGATGACCGACCTCGCCGCCCAGGACCCCGTCGTTCTGTTCGAGCGTCATCGTGCCGAGCAAATCAGAAGCCGTCGCGGTCAGACGGTGCTAGCGATCCTTCTGTTCTTCACTTTCCTTGCTTTCTCTATCAACATGTCGCAGTTCTTCCCGGAAAAGCTCGCCGCAGGTTTGCCGAAAATCGGCGACTATCTTTACGACATCCTGCCAACGCTCGAGCTTTCGAAGCTGCATCTTGATACCGAAACCGAAGGCTCGCTCGCCTACTGGTACTTCAACCTCCCGACCTATCTTCAGCTACTCCTTCAGACGATCAATATGGCTGTCTTCGGGACGCTCATCGGTGCCGTTTTCGGCTTCCTCCTATGCTTCCCGGCGAGCCGCAATCTTATTCGCAACTATTGGATCTACTTCATCGCCCGCCGGATCATGGAGATCGCGCGCGGTGTGCCCGATGTCATCTACGCGCTGCTGTTCGTCTGGGCCTTCGGCATCGGACCGATGGCGGGCGTTTTCGCGATCGCCATCCATAGCGCCGGCGCGCTCGGCAAGATGTTCGCCGAGGTCAATGAGAACGTTTCGACAGGTCCGATCGAAGGTGTCCGCGCTACCGGCGGCGGCTGGTTCGAGGAAATGCGCTTCGGCGTGGTGCCGCAGGTCTGGCCGAACTTTCTCTCCTACATATGGCTCCGGCTTGAGATCAATATTCGCTCGTCCTCCATCATCGGCTTCGTCGGCGCCGGCGGCATCGGTCAGGAGCTCTACTACGTCATCAATTTCAACCATTATGAAGAAGTCAGCGCGATCGTGCTCCTGGTCATTCTGACTGTTACGATCGTCGACCTCATCTCCGAGCGCCTCCGCCATCAGGCCATCGGCAAGGAGCAGCTGTTATGAACAGCAGCATGACCTTTGACCGACGGGAACTGGACGAGCTTCGCGCCCGCTTTCCCGAGGTGGTCGCTTTCGATAAAGGGCGCCGAAACCGCAATGTCCTGATCGGCCTTGGTGTCGTCGCCTATGTCATCTTTTGTCTCTGGGCCTTCGAGATTACCTGGGAACGGCTGACCGGCGGTCTCGACAAGATGGCGATCGTCATCCGCCAGATGGTGACCTGGAACGACTTCTGGACCTGGGACTTTTCCGGCATCGCGCTCGGTCTTGCGCAGACACTGGGCATGGCCTTTCTCGGCACCCTGGTTGCCTCGCTCGTAGCCCTGCCACTTGGCTTTCTGGCCGCGCGCAATGTCGTCGGCTTCTCGCCGCTTCGACACCTCGTTCGAAGAGTCCTCGACGTATTCCGAGGCGTCGATCAGCTGATCTGGGCGCTGGTCTATGTACGCGCGGTTGGCCTCGGCCCACTTGCCGGCGTGCTTGCGATCATGACCTCAGACACCGGCATCCTCGGCAAGCTCTATTCCGAAGCCGTCGAGAATATCGATAAGAAGCAGGTTGAAGGCGTCAAAGCCACCGGCGCTTCTCCCCTCGCGCTCTATCGCTTTGGCGCCCTGCCGCAGGTCATTCCGGTGTTTCTCGCTCAGTCCCTCTATTTCTTCGAGAGCAACACGCGTTCCGCCACCATCCTCGGCATCGTCGGCGCCGGTGGAATCGGCATGCAGCTCTCGGAGCGCATGCGGGTGCAATATTGGGATCAGGCCTGCTTCATCATCATCTTGATCCTGATCATGGTCGGCGTGATCGACTGGCTATCCGGCAAGCTGCGCATGCATTTCATCGGCAAGAGGGACCTGTGAGGTCCAGCATTGACTTGGACGGAGACTGTCATGTTGGTTGATCGCCTTTTTGCGAGCGTCACTGAGTATGGATGACCTAAGCTATATCGAACGCCACGAACCGGAAGGCACGCCGCCGCAGCCGCCGCTCGGCGAGCAACCATCGATCCACCCTCTGGCGCATATCCGAAAAAGCGCGTTCGGCCCCTGGTCGATGGTCGGGCCGCACGCCAGCGTCAGCGAAACCCGGATGGACGCTTACAGCTATGTCGTGAATGACAGCAACATCATCTACACGGAAATCGGAAAATTCTGCTCGATCGCAGCCCATGTGCGCATCAATCCAGGCAACCACCCGACCTGGCGTGCGAGCCAGCATCACTTTCAGTACCGCGCAAGCTCCTATCACCTCGGAGAGGACGAGGCCGATTTCTTCGACTGGCGACGCGAGCACAAGGTCACGATCGGCCATGATGTCTGGATCGGTCACGGCGCGATCCTTCTTGCCGGGGTGACCGTCGGCAACGGCAGCGTGGTCGGTGCTGGTGCCGTGGTCTCGAAGGATGTCGAGCCCTACACCATCGTCGCCGGTGTGCCTGCAAAACCCATTCGCAGGCGCTTCCCAGAAGACATTGCTCAGGCCCTTGAAACCCTTGCCTGGTGGGACTGGCCACAAGGAAAGGTCCAGGCAGCGCTCGAGGACTTTCGCAGGCTCGAGGTGAACGCATTCATCGAGAAATACCGCTGACCACTGGAGCGGCCGCCGACCTCTTGTCAGCGTGTATTTCCGAACTGTCATGATTCTGCGCTACCGAGGAAGGCAGTCTGAAGAAAGCCTGCTTTGAGAGACTGTCATGGACGCCAGAAGTCAGACATCCACGATCGGTGCCAACGAACGCCGGCCCGAGCGGACGAAGCGAATGTTTAAGGCCCGCCTCGGCCGCTTCGACGATCCTTCCCATCGACAACTGATCGACGAGCTTGCGACCTGGGTGGAGGAAACCCATCGCGAGGAACTGGCGGCGCGGCCTTCGAAGCATATCTATCTGCGCACGCTCGCGGATGACATCAAGGCGAAGATGTCCCGCCTCTCCGACAGCGAGGTCATCTACGGCGCGATCCGTGAGCGGTTCGGCGAGGACGACTTCGAAATCCTGCCGATGAAGAACACCGACGAACTCTACATCTCCCACTACAACAAGGACTATGGCGGCGACCACGGCCTGTTCACCAAGCACTACGACGGCAATCTGCGTTTCATGCCGATCGGTGCCGTGGTGCGGTCGCTGATCTATCTGCAGTCGGACGCCACCTACAAGGTCGTGTTCGCCGACAGCGGCGTCGAGAAGGCTTTCGAGAGCTACGACTTCGGCATTCTCGACTTCCATCGCGAACTGCACTGGGTCGAAGGCGACTACAACCCCGATGACCGCCAGCGCATCCTCCTGAAATGCAACTATCTGATCGCGCCGCAAAACGCCGTCTGGATCACCAAGGCGCTGCTCGCGGCGAATACCGGCGTGTTCTATCTGGTGAAGGCGGCGATGGAGTATTCCAAGAGCCCGAAGACGCCGCTGCAATATCTGGTCGGCTATGGCTGCAACATCATGCGGCTCTTGAACAACATCCACCCGCTGGTGCCGATCCTTCTGATCGCCGCACTCCTCCTGGCCGTCGTCACGGCGCTGTTCTAACCGGCCAATCGTCGCTAAACCGGCATAAAATCGACATGGAACCGTCACATCCTCCTGATAGCGGTTGAGATAAGCAAACCGTCAATTGGGAGGTTCTGTGATGCGCGTTTTGAAACTTGCTGCACTGACCGTAGCAGCCTTCGTTCTTCAGGCTGGCGTAGCTGCCGCCGACACGTTCAAACTTGCCGTAACCGACGTCGAAGGGCTGGAGCGCTTGCAACTCGAATGGGGTGCTTTCAAGGAAACGCTCGACAAGGCTACCGGTCACAGCTTCGAGCTCTTCCCGGTCACCAGCCGCACCGCGGCCGCTGAAGCGCTCCGCGCCGAGCAGGTCGACTTCGTGGTCTCCGGCCCTGCCGAATATGTGGTGATCAACAAGCTGACCGAAGCGACGCCGCTGATCGGCCTCGGACGTCCCGACTACTATTGCGCGATCGTCGTGCGCGCAGACAGCAGCTTCGTCAAGCCGGTCGATCTGAAAGGCGAAAAGGTCGCCTTCGGCGATATCGGATCCACCTCTAGCATGCTTTGCCCGATGCAGCTCATGACCGACTATGGGGTCGACCCGACGAGCGAAACCGAGCGCCTGCACACCTCACGCGCCATCGCCCACGAGTCGCTGAAAAAGGGCGATGTCGCCGCGATTGGCACCAACTACACCTCGTGGCAGCGCACGCGTGACCAGGACGACAGCGTGCCGCCCGGCTATTTCCGTGTCATCGCACGCTCTGGCGATCTGCCTAACGACATGCTGATGGTCGCTTCGCACATCGATGCTGGCATTGCGGAGCAGGTCAAAACCGCGATCCTCGACAACAAGGAGGACATCATTGCCTCCATCCTGACCCATGAGGAAAACGAGAAATATCGTGGCATGGATCTGGTGGCGATCGAAGACGGCGCCTATGACATCGTTCGCTCGATGTACGCTACCGCGGGCTTCCCACAGTATGACGACTTCATCGGCAACTAATGGCCGACGCGGCTATGTGGTTGCCTGATCTGTCGCTTGCTGAGGTTTCGTCGAACGGGGCAATGGCCGAGGCGGAGGTCGCCCCCATAGACTTGCAAGTCAACGGTCTCACCAAAGCGTTCAAGAAGGGCGAGCCGGTCGTCGATCGGCTCGCCTTTTCCGTTGCACGCTGCGAGTCCGTGGCGCTGATCGGTTCGAATGGTGCCGGCAAGTCGACGGCCCTTCGATCTGCTCTTCGTCTGATCGAACCTGATGCCGGCGACGTCACGCTTTTCGATACGGCTCTCATGCAGGCCACGCCGAAAAATCTCCGCCGCATTCGTGCCGATGTCGGCTTCGTCTTTCAAAAGCATAATCTGGTGCCGCGGCTCTCGGCACTCTCCAACGTCGTTCATGGTCATCTCGGGCGCGCCGGCGGCGTGCGCGGCTGGAGCCAGGCCTTCGCACCTGACATCATTCGCGACCAGGCGCTCGCCTGCCTCGATCGCGTCGGCCTCATCGATCATGCCATGAAACGTGCCGACCAGCTCTCCGGTGGTCAGTCCCAACGGGTGGCGATCGCGCGTGCGCTGATGGCGAAACCGAAAATGATCGTCGCCGACGAGCCGGTCGCCAGCCTCGATCCCGTCGCCGGCGAGGAGGTGATGACCCTGTTTGCAGAACTGGTGCGCGAAGAGGGTATCACGTTGCTGTTCACCTCGCACCATGTCGATCATGCGCTCGCCTTCTCCGATCGCGTTCTGGCTCTGAAGGCCGGACGATTGGTGCTTGACGCACCCAGTGGCGATCTGCAGGCGAACGAACTTCGCGTGCATTATGGCTAGCGTAGCACCTACGCCAAGTGAACGCGCTGGCCGTGCCAGGTTCGAGCGGCCAAGCGCGCTGACCTTTCTTGCTTATATGCTGCTGCTCGCCTTCGTGCTCTGGTCCTTTCAAGGCGCTGGCTGGTCATTCACCGCACTAGCCAAAGGCGTCCCGGCGCTCGGCGACTTTCTGAGCCGCGCCTGGCCGCCCTCGACAGAACGCCTGCCCGTTCTCGCCGGCTCCATGCTGCAGACCTTTCAGATGGCGCTGGTCGGCACGATCGTCGGCGTCATCCTGAGCGTGCCGCTCGCCATCTTTGCTGCCAAGGGACTGACCGAGGGCTTCTTGGCGAGGCGCATTCTCTATCCGGTCTCCCGTCTCTTGATCGCGTTCTTTCGCACCGTGCCTGATCTCGTCTGGGCGTTGGTCTTTGTGATTACCGTCGGCCTCGGTCCATTCGCCGGCACGCTTGCGATCGTGGTTGACACCATCGGCTTTTGCGGGCGCTTCTTCGCCGAGTCCATGGAGGATGTCGACAAAGCGCCGAGCGAAGCGTTAACCGCCGCCGGCGCCAGCCGCACCGACACCATCTTCTGCGCGATCCTGCCGGCGGCCATGCCGTCCTTCATCACCACGTCGCTGTTCGCACTCGAAAAGGCGACCCGCTCGTCGGTGGTGCTCGGCCTGGTGGGCGCTGGCGGTATCGGCATCGAACTCAAAGTCGCGATCGACTTCTTCGACTATCAGCTTGCCATGACCATCATCTTGATGATCTTTGCTCTGGTCCTGCTGGTCGAGCGCCTCGGAGCGATCGTGCGCAACCGGATCATTGAGGGACATTGATGGCATGAGCAGCGAACAAATAGCCACCGAACGCACCGACACCGCGCATCATCATTGGGACAAACTCTGGCAAGTGGACGAAGGACGCGCCGACTGGCTTGAGCCGGACCCGGACGTCGTCGTGTTCGCCAAGAGCCGCTTTGACGCCAGCGATCGCCGTGCTCTCGATCTCGGCTGCGGCGTCGGACGTCATGCCCTAGCACTTGCGGCGATCGGTTTCGACACCTCGGCGATGGATGCAAGCCCAGCAGGCCTGGGCGTGCTCGGCGACGCTGCT
>JBCCIN010000308.1:0-6600 GCA_039028235.1 Pseudomonadota bacterium | reverse complement strand
GAAACACGTTAACCGGATCTTCACCTTTGCCCGATAGGCTCAAGAACTGGTCCATGCGATCCTGGGAGTCCGCACACCCGACAGGGCTTTCAGCGTCGGCACGGATTCCGAGGACCGCATGGAGCAGCAAACTGCACCACTCTAATGTGGAAAGATTAAGGAATCCTGAATGGGCCGGCACACTTCAGCCAGATCATGTCAGACATACGTTAACCCTATTTTCACCGCTACACGCTACCCTTGAGAATAGGCCCATGCGACCGTGGAAATCCAACCGCCGGCAGGAATCTCCTGCGCGGGCACGGATTCTCAGGATCGCATGGACCAGCAAGGGCGATCATGCCGGCGACGGGTTAAGAAAGCGTAAGCGGGGTGCTCGTTTCGCCGCGCTCAGCGGTGCTGGTTTCAGCCCAGCGGCAGCGTGCTATGGCGACTGAGGCCGCAATCGCCCGGACGGCACCGCCGACCGCCAAGCGCCCCTTCATGCGCGCAGCTCTGCCTTATCTGCTGAGTCTGCCCGCACTCCTGGTCTGCATTGGCATCATCATTCCTTTCGTTACAGCGGTCATCTACTCGCTGCAGCGCTACAACCTCGCCTTTCCGCAGATGCGCGGCTTCATCTGGTTCCAGAACTATATCGGCTTCTTCAGCGATCCCGCCTTTTGGAACACCATTCGCGTCTCGCTCCTTTACACCGTCTTCACCGTCGGCATCGAGCTGCTGCTTGGCCTCGGCATCGCCATGCTGCTTCGCCGCCGCACGCTCCTGAACGATGTCATGAGTCTGCTTCTCATCATGCCGCTGATGATCGCGCCTGCGATCGCAGCCCTCATGTGGAAGCTGATGACCAACCCGAATTTCGGTATTCTAAGCTATCTCGCCTCCCTGATCGGGCTCGAAGATTTTCGCTGGGCATCCTCGCCGGCGACCGCCCTTCTCACCGTCGTGCTGGTGGACGTCTGGGTCTACACACCCTTCATGATGATCCTCCTGCTCGCCGGCCTGCGCGCCCTGCCGAAGCAGCCCTTTGAAGCGGCGGAGCTGGACGGGGTGCCCTGGACGTTCGTGTTCTTCCGGATCACGCTGCCCATGCTCACCCCCTACATCATCACCGCGACGCTCTTCCGCATGCTGGAGAGCATTCAGCAGTTCGATATCATCTACGCCATGACCCAGGGTGGACCCGGCGACACGCTGATGGTGTTCCAGGTGCAGAGCTATCTGGAGCGCTTCCAATATACCAATGTCGGCCGGTCGGCAGCGCTTTTGATGGTGCTCTGGGTGATCACCTTCATCCTCTCCAACATCTTCATCAAGCAGTGGCTGAAGCTGCGCGAACAGGCGCGAGGGGTGGGCTGATGCAGCGCGAGACCACGCGGAGTCGTATTGTCAGGGGCGTGCTCCTGGCACTTGTGGGCCTGTTCTTCCTGTTTCCGATCTTCTGGGTGTTCCTGATGTCCTTCCAGACCAATCAGGACATCCTGCGCATGCCGCCTTCCCTCTTTTTCACGCCGACGCTCGACAACTATGTTGCCCTAATCTCGGGCAAGCTGGAGACCAATGCCGGCACGCTCGAGATCAAGTTCATGGGCAATCTCCTGAACAGCTTCATCCTCGCGAGCTGCTCGGTTGCGCTCTCGATCGTCCTCGCCATCCCCGCAGCATACGCCTTTGCCCGCTACAAGTTCCGCCTCGGCGAAGACATCGCGTTCACCATCCTCTCCTTCCGCTTCGCGCCGCCGCTGCTGGTGCTGGTGCCACTCCTCTCCTACTTCCAGATGATCGGCCTGGTGAACACCTACATCGGCCTGATCTGGGTCTATCAGCTGATCACGCTTCCCCTGATCCTCTGGATCACGCGGGGCTATTTCGAGGACATCAGCGAGGATATCGAACACGCCCACCGCATCGACGGCCATGGCTGGCTCAAGACCTTTCTCAAAATCGCCGTGCCGCTAGCCCTGCCCGGCATCGCCGCCGCCGCCTTGTTGGCCTTCATCTTCGCCTGGAACAATTTCGTCTTCGCCCTGATCCTCGCGTCTGCCGACAAGCAGCCAGTGACCGTCGGTGCGCTTGCCTTCGTCACCGCCTCCGGCATCCAATACGGCCAGATCGCGGCAGCACTGATCCTCTCGATCATCCCGACCCTGATCTTCGCCATCGCCGCCCAGCGCTATCTGGTCGAGGGCCTCTCCCTCGGCGCGGTCAAAGGCTGACCGCCATGACTTACCTGAACCTGGATCACGTGACGAAGCGGTTTAAGCGAGAAACGGTGCTCGATGGAGTGTCGCTCGATGTCGAGCGCGGCGAGACCGTCGCGATCTTCGGACCAAGCGGCGCCGGCAAAACCGTGCTGCTTCGCCTGATCGCAGGCGTGCTCGATCCAGATGAGGGCGACGTCCGCATCGATGGCCGAAGCGTTGTCCACGAGCAACCGGAAGAGCGCGGCCTGGGCATGGCCTTCCAGAATTTCGCGCTTTATCCCCATATGACAGCGTTCGACAATATCGCGAGCCCGCTGCGAGCGCTCGGAAAAAGCGAGACGGACGTCCGGCAGGGTGTCGAGCGCGTGGCCGGCCTGCTGCAGATCGACCATGTGCTCACTCACCTGCCGAAGGCGCTCTCCAACGGCCAGAAGCAGCGCACGTCACTCGCCCGCTCCCTGGTCCGCGGCCCGAAACTGCTGCTGCTCGACGATCCGCTCCGCAATGTCGACGCCAAGCTCCGCTACGAAATGCGCATCGAGCTGCCACGCCTCCTGAAACAGACCGACGCCACCGTCCTCTACGTCACTCAGGACTACAAAGAGGCGATGGCGCTTGGCGACCGCATCGCCGTCCTTGACGAGAATCGCTTCGCCCAGATCGACACACCTGCAACCATCTACCGCCACCCCGCCACCACCAAAGTCGCCCGCCTCCTCGGCGACCCCACCATCAACCTCAAGCCGACGCGGCTTGGCGTTGACGGAAACGGCGCCTCGGTCGAGCTGTTTGGCCAGACCTTCCCGCTTGAAGTTGAGCCAGTCGACGCTGTCGACTGCCTGGTGGGAATCAGACCGGAACACATCAAGGTCAGCATGACGGAAACGGAAAACGGCCAGCCTGCAGAACTCGATGCTGTGACGCCGCTCAATGTGCGCTCGGTCCTGCTCCTGAAGACGCCGGACGGAGGCGAGTTCCTGGCGTCCTGCTCCGAAGCCGAGGCGGCGCGCTTCCCGCGCGGCCATCGCCAGGTCTGGCTGACCATCGCGCCTGAGCATCTCTTGGCTTTCGACGCCGAAAGCGGCGAGCGCCTCGGCCAGCGATCCGCTGGAGGACCGGCGCCTTGAGCAATCTCGTCCTGGACAGCGTCACCAAGATCTACAACGTCAAGCGCGAGCCCGACGTGCTCGCCGTCGATGCCGTCGACATGACCGTGAATGATGGCGAAATCGTTGGCCTCCTCGGCAGTTCCGGCTGCGGCAAGACCTCGACGCTGCGCATGATCGCCGGCTTCGAGGAGGTGACGTCGGGCGACATCCGGGCCGGTGGCCGTGTCTTGAACGATCTCGCACCCGCGGCGAGAGATATTGCCATGGCGTTTGAGGGTTACGCACTCTATCCGCCTTTGAAAATCCGGGACAACATCGCCTTCGGCCTCCTTCGCGATCGCCGCCCGCGCGCGGAGGTGGATGCCAAGGTCAAGGAAATCGCTGGGCTTCTCGACATTGAGGACATCCTGGATCGCTACCCGCCGACCCTCTCCGGCGGTCAGCAGCAGCGCACCAGCCTTGCCCGTGCCCTTGTCCGCAGCGCCGATGTCCACCTGCTCGACGAGCCCATGTCCCAGCTCGAACCGCAGCTGCGCGCCATCCTGCGCGCTCGGATCAAGGACTATCTGATCCAGAACAAGCTCACCACGATCTTCGTCACCCACGACCAGACCGAAGCCCTGGCGCTCGCCGACCGTATCGCGGTCATGAATGACGGCAAGCTCATGCAATACGCCACCGGCGATGACCTCAAGGACCGCCCCGCCAATCTTTACGTCGCCTCCTTTATCGGCGAACCCCCAATGAATATTTTTCGTACGCTGTCGCGGAGCGGCGGGGATGGGCGGCGCTTGGAGATTCAGACGCCTGACGGCGGTTCGGCTTCCGCATTGGCACTCGACCTGCCGGTCGGCACCGTCGCGGACAACGACCTCACAGATGGCCGAAAGCTCGCCCTCGGCATCCGCCCCCACCAAATACGATTTGGATCGTTTACGGCGTTGGGGCCGGTGCTTAGCGGAAAAGTCACGTCCAATCAGTGGCTCGGCGATCAGACCCATCTTGGCATCGAGACCGGCAGCCAGCTGGTGATCGCCGTGACCGACGGCACGGTCGACGCCCCCGCCGACAGCGACATCGAGATCACGCTTCCGCTCGACGCTCTCCATCTTTTCGACGGCGACAGCGGCGAGGCCCTGCATCACGGCCTGAACAAGCGAGACGCTGCGGCATGAGCAAGGATCTGATCATCGGCCTGGATGCCGGCACCTCGGTGATCAAAGCGGTCGCCTTCACTCTGGATGGCAATCAGGCCGGCAGCGCCGGCGTACCGAACAAAGTTGACTATCTCGATGACGGCGGCGCCGAGCAGGAGGTCCACCGGACCTGGGCCGACGCTGCGCAGGCGCTGCGTTTGCTTGCGGATGACGTGGCGGATCTAGCAAAACGCACAGCCGCCCTTGCCATTACCGGCCAAGGCGACGGCACCTGGCTGATCGATGCCGACGGCGAACCGGTCTGCCCCGCCTGGCTCTGGCTCGATGCCCGAAGCGCGCCGATCATCGAACAGTGGCGCAGCTCCAATGTCGGACCCGCCTTGCAAAGACTCACGGGCACGGCGATCAACCCCGCGATCCAGAGCGGCCAGATCGCCTGGCTCAAACAGTACCGAGCGCAAAGTCTGCGCCAGGCCGCGACGGCCCTCCACTGCAAGGACTGGCTGTATTTCAAGGCCACCGGCGAGCGCGCGACCGATCCATCTGAGGGCGTTTTCACCTATGGCAATTACCGTACGCGCGCCTATGACGACGCGGTGCTTGATCTGCTCGACCTGCGAGACATCGCCCATCTGCGCCCGGACATCGTCGACGGCAGCCGACATCATGCGCCCTTAACGGAAGAAGCCGCCGATGCCGTCGGTCTCCTCGCCGGCACGCCGGTCGTGCTTGGCCCGCTTGACGTCATCGCGACAACACTTGGCGCTGGCGCTTACGAGCCCGGCCGCAACATCGGCATCTCGATCCTCGGTTCCACCGGCATGCATATCCGCATCTTCCACGACGAGAAGGACGTCGTGATTTCCGACGAACAGGTCGGCTATGTCATGCCCTTCGTCGTGCCCGGCACCTGGGGCGGTTTTCAATCGCACATGGCCGCGACCCTCAATATCGACTGGCTCGTTGACATCGCAGCACAATCCGCCGAACTCGCCGGCGCAGGCAGCGTCGACAGGCGCGAGCTGCTTTTGAAGCTGGATGAACAGGCCGGCGATGCCCGCCCCGGCACCCTGCTGTTCCACCCCTTCATCTCCGAAAACGGCGAGCGTGGCCCCTTCGTCAATCCTAAGGCGCGCGCACAGATCCTCGGCCTGTCGACACGTACAGGACCGGGCGATCTGATGCGCGCGATCTATGAAGGCATGGCCTTCGCCGGCCGCGACTGCTACCGCGCCCTCGATCATCGACCCGAAGAAATCCGTCTTGCCGGCGGTGCCGCCAACAGCGCTCTTTGCCGGAAGATCCTCGCATCAGCGGTCGGCGCCCCCATCCGCATCGTCGAACGCGCCGAGGCAGGTGCCGCCGGCGCGGCACTCACAGCGGCGGTGTCGATCGGATTGTACGACAGCATCGCGGACGGTCTAAGCGACTGGGTGACGCCCTATCTCGGCGATCTCGAACAGGTCGACGAGCCGCTCGCAGCGGTCTACGAAAAGCTCTTTCCGGCCTATCGTGACGGCTATCTCCAAATGGATGGCGTCTGGCGCACGCTTTACCAGTCTGTCCAGGGACGCTGACCATGGCCAAGGCGCGAAAAGACCCCGTGCGCGTCACCGTCATCGGCGACAATTTCATGCTGCCGGAAGCCTTCATCGCCTCACTGAACCGTCTCGATGGCATCGATTTCGAGATCACTCAGGGCCATCAGCCCTGGCCCGACGTCGACATGACCCACGGCTATGACCCAGCGGGTCAAGGCGAGACGTTGGACGGTGCCGAACTGGCAGGCCTGAAGGAGTATTTTGGCACGCCCGAGGATGTGATCCCTCTGGTCGAAAACGCGGAAATCCTGATCTGTCACCTGCCGCCGATCACCCAATCCGTCATCGGCGCTAGCCCTGACCTCAAGCTCATCGGCGTCTCCCGCGGCGGCCCCATCAACATCGACATGGCGGCGACCCGCCGAAGGGGTATACAAGTGGTCAATACCCCTGGGAGGAATGCCGGCGCCGTCGCCGAATTCACCATCGGCATGATCCTCTCCCAGACCCGCCTGATCACCACCGGCCACACCGCGCTCTCCACAACCGGCGACTGGTCCGGCCATCTCTACCGCGCCGACACCACCGG
>JBCCIN010000307.1:0-6614 GCA_039028235.1 Pseudomonadota bacterium | reverse complement strand
TGCTGACAGCAAAGGCTTTGCCGGGAGCGCGCTCGCCGACGTCACCTTCGCGCCGTTCTGGCTGGACCGGGGCGACATCGGAGCGCCGGAAGCGCCGCTCAATGGCCGGACGGACGCGGATCTTTTGGTCGTCGGCGGCGGCTTCACCGGCCTTTGGGCTGCCATCCTGGCGAAAGAGACCAATCCAGGGCGCGATGTTGTGCTGATCGAGGCGGAAACCGTGGCGTCGGGTGCATCCGGAAGGCCGGGCGGCATCATTTCGACGTCGATCATGCATGGCCTCGCGAACGCCAAGCGCATTTTCCCTGACGATCTCGAGCGCCTCGAAGCGTTCGGTCGCGAGAACCTTGGAGGTTTTCGCGAGGCGCTGGATCGCTACGGGATCGATTGTGATGCCGAATGGAATGGTGAGATGACCGTCGCAATAGGCGCCGATGGCATCCCGCTCCTCGATGAGGAGGAGGTGCTGCATCGCCACTATGGTCATGACGTCGTCCGGCTCGACGGTGCGGCGGTCCGTGCTGAGATCAATTCGCCTTTGTTCGACGCGGGGCTCTGGTCCAGGCGGGACAGCGGCACCGTGCATCCGGGAAAGCTCGCTTTCGGACTAAAGCGTGCCGCCCTGTCGCTCGGCGTTCGCCTGTTCGAGAAGACGCCGCTGATCCGCATCGATGAGGAAGGCGTCACCCTCAAAGTCGACACGGGAGGAGGTGAGATCCGGCCGAAAAGAATCCTGCTGGCGACCAACGCCTTCGCTGCCGGCCATCCCCATATCCGCCGCCGGGTCGCGATGATCCGGGACCGCATCCTGATGACCGAGCCGTTGAGCGAAGAGCAGCTCGGGCGCGTTGGCTGGCACCATCGTCAGGGCGTCTATGACACGCGAACGCAGCTCAACTATATGCGGCTTACGGCCGACGACCGTATCCTGTTCGGCGGCAGGCTCGGTGTTTTCATGAATGCGCCGCGAGATCCTTCCCATGATCGCACCCATGCCCCCTATGAAGGGCTCGCGTCAGCGTTCCAAAAAACCTTTCCGCAGCTGGACGATGTCCGGTTCACTCATGCCTGGAGTGGGCCGATCGCGCTGACCACGCGCATGGCCGTGCATTTCCAGCGCTATTTCGGGGGCAGGGTGGTTTATGCCGGGGGTTATTCCGGCTTCGGAGTCGCCGCCAGCCGCTTCGGCGCCGATATCGGCCTCGCCATCCTCGATGGCAGTAAGCGCCCCGAAACCGAGATGGGCTTCGCCACGACCATGCCGCGGATGATCCCGCCCGAACCTTTCCGGCAGTTGGGTGCTGCCATCACCATGTACGCGCTCGACACCGCAGACGAGAAAGGCGGATGGCGCCGCCGCTGGCTGAACATGGTGGAAAGAATGGGCTTTCCGCTGTCCTGAGCCGCTGCGCGGCGTCAGTCCATGTCGATTTCGTCTTCAGGGACGATCCAGGGTTCCTTCAGCGCCTCGGCTTCCCATTCCTTGAACCAGGCCGAACCGAGAACCGCCTCAGCATAGCCGCCTGAGGTTTCATCGAGTTCCACCGCATAGGTCTTGAAGCGGCTTGCCACCGGCGCGTACATGGCGTCGGCTGCTGACCAGGCGCCGAACAGAAAGTCACCGCTGCCTTCCGCTGCTGACCGGCAGTCCCGCCAGATTTCGGTGATGCGCAGAATGTCCATCTGCACTTCGGCATTGCGCCCCTCACCGGGGAGCGATCGCCGGATGTTCATCGGCATGGCGGAGCGAAGTGCCGTGAAGCTCGAGTGCATCTCCGCCGAGACCGAGCGGGCACGAGCGCGGGCGGCGGGGTCTGACGGCCAGAGGCCTGCATCTGGACAGGTCTCGGCAAGATACTCAATGATCGCGAGCGTGTCCCATACCTCCAGCTCGTCATGGATGAGCACCGGCACCTTGCCCGCGCGGGAGTGTCGGCGAAGCTGTTCCTTGAAGTTGGTTTCGCCGAGATTGACGAAGACTTCCTCGAAGTCGAGGCCTGCTTGCTTCGCTGCGAGCCAGCCCCGGAGCGACCAGGAGGAATAGTTCTTGTTGCCGATGACGAGTCTGGTGGTCATGCGTGATCAGTCCCCGCTGTTGTCGGTGTCCGCATCCTTGGGCATCAGCTTTAGGGACGCGGAATTCATGCAATAGCGCTGACCCGTCGGCTCCGGGCCATCCGGAAAGACATGGCCGAGATGGGCGTCGCAGCGGCTGCACAGCACTTCCGTTCTGGACATCAAGAGGCTGTAGTCGGCCTCTTCGGCGACCGCGCCCTTCTCGATCGGCGCATAAAAGCTCGGCCAGCCGGTGCCGCTGTCGAACTTGGTGTCCGACGCGAAGAGCGGCTGGCCGCAACAGACGCAGACATAGGTGCCCTTAGCCTTGCTATCGTTATATTCGCCCGTGAACGGCCGCTCCGTGCCTTTTAGTCGCGCCACGCGATACTGCTCGGGTGTCAACCGGACCTTCCACTCCGCGTCGGTCTTTTTGATTTTCTCGGACATGATTCCCTACCTCGCTATGCGATAAGGAGAGACATGGTGATGCAGGTCGCAGGATTAAATGCACCGGCGATGCGCTTGACCGTTAAGTGATGAGGGGCCGCTCGTCAAATTATCCCTTAGGTTTCATCTTGCCCTTGCCAGTGCCGCGACGCTCCGGTTACGCTTCTCTACAAATCAGGGAAGGTGAGGTTCGCTATGAACGGCTTGAAGACGCTCGTAAAAACGACGGCGCTGACCATTCTCGTCAGCGGCGCTGCCCAAGCTCAGGACATGAAGGCAGAGGTTCTGCATTGGTGGACGTCCGGCGGTGAATCGGCTGCCATCAAGGTTTTTGCCGACGCCTTCGCCGAAGCCGGCGGCGAGTGGATTGACACGGCTATTGCCGGCGGTGAGAACGCGCGTGCAGCCGGCGTCAACCGGATCGTTGGCGGCGAACCACCGACCGCCATGCAATTCAACACGGGCAAGCAGTTCGACGAACTGGTCGAGGCGGGTGTGCTGCGCGATCTCGATGACGTCGCCGCCGAGGGGCAGTGGCGCGAGAACCTGCCGCCGGTGATCACCGGTGCGATCGAGCGCAACGGCAAGATCTTCGCGACACCGGTCAACATCCATGGCGAGAACTGGTTTTGGTATAATAACCAGGTCTTGGCCGATGCCGGTGTCGAACCACCGACGACGTTTGCCGAGTTGATCGCCGCTGGTCCCGCCCTCAAGGAGGCAGGTGTGATCCCGCTGGCGCTCGGGGGACAGGCGTGGCAGGAGCGTCTTACCTTCCTCACGGTGCTGCTCGCTGAAGGTGGCCCTGATCTCTATAAGGCCGTTCTTGGCGATAACGACACCGAAGCGGCGCAGAGCGACGGTTACAGAACGGCCGCGGAAACCTTCGCCACCCTTCGCGACCTGGTCGACGAGGGCAGTCCTGGCCGCAACTGGAACGATGCCACTTCGATGGTGATCACCGGAAAGGCCGCTGTGCAGGTCATGGGCGATTGGGCGAAGGGCGAGTTCATCGCCGCCGGCATGACTCCCGGTGAGGAGTATGGCTGTTCCGTGATCAATGCGGACAACGGCTACATCATCGGCGGCGACGTCTTTGTCTTCCCAACTGTCGACGACGAAGCGCACCAGAAAGGACAGGACACGCTCGCACGTCAGATGATGTCGCAGGAAACGCAGGTCTCGTTCAACGAGAAGAAAGGCTCCGTACCGGTTCTTCTGAATGTCGACGTTTCGGCGATGGATGCCTGCGCCCAACAGGGCATGGCGATCCTCCAGGACGAGTCAAAGCAGATCCCGTCGGTCAACTTCCTTGCAACGCCAGACCTCACCGGTGCGGTGACTGACGTGGTCACGGAGTTTTGGAACGATCCTGACATGAGCGTCGACACCTTTATCGAGAACACCATCTCAGCGATGGAGAGTGCCGGCTGACACCGTTTTCGGCGGGCGGTTTCGGCCGTTCGCCGGTCCTCCTCGAAGGATGACCGCCAGATGGCGATCGCCATGCCATCCAAGGATGAAGCCAGCGGCCGCGGCAGGCTGATAAGACGTCAGATCCCGGCGACCATCGCTCTCCTGCCGGCGGCTCTCGTGGTGATCGTTGTCTATCTCGGCTGCATGCTCTGGACAGTGCGGCTTTCCTTTACCAGCTCCAAGCTGCTTCCCAAGCTCGATTTCGTTGGCTTCGCTCAATATGAGCGCCTGTTCTCCAACAGCCGCTTTCTGATCTCGCTCGAAAATCTGCTGGTCTTCGGCGTGCTCTTCCTGATCGGCTGTCTGGTGCTCGGCTTTCTGCTCGCGGTCTTCATCGACCAGCGGGTGCGGGCGGAGGGTGTTTTTCGCACCATCTATCTCTATCCCTACGCACTTTCCTTCATCGTCACCGGCCTGGTCTGGCAGTGGTTCCTGAACCCGACTCTCGGTCTCCAGAAGATCGGTCGCGATCTTGGCTTCGAGGGCTTCACCTTCGACTGGCTGGTCAACCGGGACATGGCGATCTACACGGTGGTGATCGCCGCGATCTGGCAATCGGCGGGCTTGGTGATGGCGATCCTGCTCGCTGGGCTTAGAGGCGTGGACAATGAGATCTACAAGGCTGCGCGCGTCGACGGCATTCCCATCTGGCGCTATTACCTCTCGATCGTTCTGCCGATCATCAAGCCGATGGTCATCACCGCGACCGTGCTACTCGCGATCAACGTGGTGAAGGTCTACGACCTCGTGGTCGCCATGACTCGCGGCGGGCCGGGCAGGGCGACCGAAGTGCCCGCGAAATTCGTCATGGATCACTTGTTCGAGCGTCAGAATGTCGGTCTCGCCATGGCCTGCGCCACTTTCATGCTGATCACCGTGATTGTGGTTTTGACGCCTTGGCTCTATGCGCAATATGGACCTAACGGTCGGGCCGCCCGCCGATGAGTGCGATGAGCCCGGCATTGACGATGACACCTTCTGGCAGGCGGCCACGACACGTGACCTGGGGGCGGGTCGGGCTTTACGCCTTCATGGTGAGCGTGGCTCTCTTTTTCCTGCTGCCGCTCTGGATCATGATCGTCACCTCGCTGAAGCCTATGGACGAGATCCGCCTCGGCAATATTCTCGCCTGGCCGACCAACCTCACCGTCGAGCCCTGGATCGCTGCCTGGTCCTCGGCCTGCACTGGCCTCGAATGCAATGGCATCAGCGTCGGATTTTGGAACTCGATTCGCATCCTGATCCCATCGGTGATCGTCTCCATCATGCTTGGCGCCATTAATGGCTACGCGCTGACCTACTGGCGGGTCAAAGGCGCCAATCTGATGTTCGCCATCCTCCTGATCGGCGCGTTCATTCCTTATCAGGTCTTCCTCTATCCGTTGGTGCGCCTGTTTTCGACCGTTGGTGTTTACAACTCACTCTTCGGCATCGTGATGATCCACACCATCTTCGGCATGCCGATCATGACTCTGCTATTCCGCAACTTCTATGCCTCCCTGCCGGAAGAGCTGTTCAAGGCGGCGCGCGTCGACGGCGGCGGATTCTGGACGATCTTCCTGCGCGTACTCCTGCCGATGTCGACCCCGATGATCATCGTTGCGGTCATCCTTCAGGTCACCGGTATCTGGAACGACTTCATTCTCGGCCTGGTGTTCGCCGGGCGCGACAACCTGCCAATGACCGTGCAACTCAACAACATCGTCAACTCGCAGCAGGGCGAGCGGCTCTACAATGTGGACATGGCCGCGACCATGCTCACCGGCCTCGTGCCGCTATTCGTCTACTTCATTTCCGGGCGCTGGTTCGTCCGCGGCATCGCCGCCGGCGCCGTCAAGTGACGTGGTCAACTCATGGACTCGGACCTTGGGAGCCTGGAGAGATGGTATGCGGCCTGGTTTGAGAACGAGGGGTGTAAGGGGAAGCGCGGGAGTGAGAGCACTGGAGAAGCATGAAGCACCGACCTGTTCCCAAGCCGGGCGCCATGCCGTCGGTCCAGACAGAGGCGGTCCAAGTCAATGATGTGGTCACACCACTGGACACACCACCATGGCTGAGGTTTCGGTGCGGGATATTGGGGTGGCGTTTGGTGCGACCCGTGTGTTCGACGGACTCGATCTGGAGGTGGCGAGCGGGGAGTTCATCGTGCTGCTCGGACCGAGCGGCTGCGGCAAGTCCACATTGCTGAATGCGATCGCGGGGCTTTTGGAAGTCAATGCGGGCCAGATCTGGATTGGAGAGAAGAACGTCACCTGGGAGGAGCCGAAGGATCGTGGCATTGCCATGGTATTTCAGTCATACGCCCTCTATCCACGCATGACCGTGCGCCGCAATCTTTCCTTTGGTCTGGAAATGGCGAGGACGCCAAAGGATGAGATCGAGCGGCGGGTCAGCCGAGCGGCCGCGACATTGCAGATCGACCATCTTCTCGACCGCCGCCCGGATCAGCTTTCCGGTGGCCAGCGTCAGCGGGTGGCGATCGGCCGGGCGCTGGTTCGGGATGCCCAGGTCTTTCTGTTCGACGAACCCCTTTCGAACCTGGATGCCCAACTCCGCAACGAGCTGCGCGTTGAAATAAAACGCCTGCATCAGCGCCTCGATGCCACCATGATCTACGTCACCCACGATCAGAT
>JBCCIN010000306.1:0-6639 GCA_039028235.1 Pseudomonadota bacterium | reverse complement strand
GCATCGTGGTCGTAATCGTAGCCTTTGCCGTAGCCGAGCTGGTCTTTCATAAAGCGGGTCGGTGCGTTCAGAATGTGGGCGGGCGGAAGGAGGGAGCCGCTCTCCTTCGCGGCCGCCATCGCCCGCTTGAAGGCGACGTATACCGCGTTCGATTTCGGCGCCATGGCCAGGTGGACGACGGCTTGCGCCAGCGCCAGCTCACCCTCCGGCGTACCGAGGCGCTCATAGGCCTCTGCGGCCGCAAGTGTGAGCGGAAGTGCTGTGGGATCGGCGGCGGCGATGTCTTCCGATGCCATGCGCACCATGCGGCGCGCCAGATAGCGCGGGTCCTCGCCGCCATCGATCATGCGCGCAAACCAATAGAGCGCCGCGTCCGGATCAGAGCCGCGCACCGACTTGTGCAATGCGCTGATCAGATTGTAGTGGGCCTCCTGCTGCTTGTCGTATAACGGCATACGCCGCTGCAATAGGGTGGCCAGGCCCTCTGGGTCGAGCAAAGGCTCGGTCGGCAAATCGGCAAGAGACTCGACCAGGTTCAGAAGATAGCGGCCATCGCCATCGGCCAGTTCGGTCAGGCGCCTGCGTGCCTCGTCGGTCAGCGGCAGCTTGTGGCCGATCGCCGTCTCCGCGCGCTCGATCAGCCCGAGGAGAGCAACTTCATCGAGACGGTTGAGCACCAGCACCTGCGAGCGGGACATCAAGGCGCCGGTCAATGCGAAGGAAGGATTTTCCGTGGTCGCGCCGATCAGGATGACCGTGCCGTCCTCGACCTGGGCGAGCAGGCCGTCCTGCTGCGCGCGATTGAATCGGTGGATCTCGTCGATGAACAGCAGGGTCGGCTGGCCGGTATGCCGGCGCTTCTTCGCCTCCTCATAGACCTTGCGCAGATCGGCGACGCCGGACATGACGGCGGAGAGCTGCACCAGCGGCTGCCCGACGGTCCGGGCCAGCAGCCGGGCGAGCGTCGTCTTGCCTGTGCCGGGCGGTCCCCAGAGAATCAGCGAGCTGATCTTTTCTCGCGCGAGCATGCGTCCGAGAGGGGTGTCGGGACCAAGGAGGTGATCCTGCCCGACCACGTCCTCCAGCACCTCCGGCCTCAGCCGCTCAGCTAGAGGGGCGGAAGGTCCGCCGGCCTTGACGGGTGTCTGGTAAGACTCGGTTCCGGCTTTTTCCTTCGACGATGGCGAAGGAGGCGTCTCTTGTGAAAACAGATCTTTCATCGGCCGATGGTCACGCCGAGGCGGCGGCCGCCGCGATCGATTTCGAGACGCCAGACCGAGGGGATGTGGTAGAGGGCGTCAGTGAGGTCGGCCACGCTGTCGATCGGCTGGTCCGCGACGCTCGCGATGACGTCGCCGCGGCGCATGCCGAGACGGGCAGCGGGGCTGTGCCTGTCGATTTTGAGGATCACCACGCCCTCCGCGAAAAGATCAAGGCCGGCATCCTGGTTGAAGCCAGGCGATAGATTGGCGACCGTCGCACCGGCAAGCGCATGGCGGCCGTCAAGCTCGGTGACCTCGGGCGGGGGATCGCGCGGCGGCAGTTCGAGGAACAGCCCGGTGGTGAGCACCCGACCCTCGCGCCAGACATCGAGCGAAGCCGAATCGCCCAGCTTGCCGACGGCCAGACGGAAGTTGAGGCCGTGATTGTCGACGATCTCGGCGCCATCGACCGCGGTGATCACGTCCCCCTGTTGGAGGCCGGCACGTCTCGCGGGGCCGGCGCGATGCACATCGTTCAACAGGACGCCGACCGGACGATCCAGGCCGAGATTGGCGGCAAGTTCTGAGGTCACCGTCTGCACCTTCGCGCCGAGCCAGGGGCGGGCGAGGCTGCTGCCGCCGCCTTCGATCGAGCGCACCAGCGCCTTCACCAGATCGATCGGGATGGCAAATCCGATGCCGATCGAGCCGCCGCCACGGGTGAAGATCGCGGTGTTCACGCCGATCAGCTTGCCGTCGATCGTGACCAGAGCACCGCCGGAATTGCCGGGATTGATCGCGGCATCGGTCTGGATGAAAGAGAGATCCGAGCCGACGCCCGGCCCTGTGCGTGACAAGGCCGAGATGATCCCTGATGTGACGGTCTGGCCGATGCCGAAGGGATTGCCGATCGCCAGCACGAGATCACCGACTTCAAGGGCGTCCGAGGAGCCCATGGGTAGGGCCGGCAGTGTCGCAGGCGGGTCGATGCGCAGGAGGGCAAGATCGGCCGCAGCATCGGCACCGACCACTTCCGCCCGAAACTCGCGCCGATCATTCAGCACCACCATGACTTCGTCGGCATCCTCGATCACATGGTGATTGGTGACGATCAGCCCGTCACCCTCGATGATCACGCCGGAGCCGAGCGAGTTCTGCTGACGCTGTGGCGCGCGCCGCCGGTTCAGACCCTCGAAGAAAAACTGAAAGAACGGATCGGAAAAGAACGGATCGAACTCGGATGCCCGGCTGGCTTTTCGGGTGTAGATGTTGACCACGGCCGCGGACGTGTCGCGCACCACAGGCGCGAAGGACAGCGCAATCTGCTCCCTGCTCCTCGGCACCTGGTCAGCGACCAGAGGCTGGACGAAGAGGGGCAGGAGCAGGATCGCGAGAAACGATCCCGCCAGAAATCGAACGAGGCCCCCGGGCAAGCCGGCGGCCTCTTCGTTCGACATTGTCTTCAGGGTCTCAGTTCGAAGCAAACCGGCGTCAGGCCGCGACGGCTTCGGCCTCCTCCTCGTCCACCTGATGCTGCACCGGACCGCTGTCCTGGCCTTTGGCATCGACATCGCGATCGATGAACTCGATGACCGCCATCGGCGCGTTGTCGCCCCGACGGAAGCCAGCCTTCAGGACACGGATATAGCCGCCGGGACGCCCGTCATAGCGGGGACCCAGCGTGTCGATCAGCTTCGCTGCGGTCTTCTCGTCGCGGGTCTTGGCGATGATCTGACGGCGCGCATGCAGATCGCCGCGCTTGCCGAGCGTCACCAGCTTCTCGACGAAGGGGCGAAGCTCCCTGGCCTTGGGAAGCGTAGTCGTGATCTGCTCATGCTTCACCAGCGCCGCCGCCATATTGGCGAACATGGCCTTCCTGTGGCTCGAGGTCCGGTTCAGCTTACGGCCACTTAGACGATGGCGCATTTTCTAACTCCGTGTAACACAGACGGTTTCTTAACCCGACGAAGTCGGAAAAAGTAACCTAGACCTTAGTAAGGTTCTTCGATGCGGCGGGCGAGCTCTTCGATGTTCTCGGGCGGCCAGCCGGAAACTTCCATACCAAGCGACAGGCCCATCTGCGAGAGCACTTCCTTGATCTCGTTGAGCGACTTCCGGCCGAAATTCGGTGTACGGAGCATCTCGGACTCGGTCTTCTGCACGAGATCGCCGATATAGACGATGTTGTCGTTCTTCAGGCAGTTCGCCGAACGCACCGACAGCTCCAGCTCGTCCACCTTCCTGAGAAGATGCGGGTTGAAGGGGAGTTCGGGCTTGCTGTCCTGAGCGGACGCGGACTTCGGCTCCTCGAAGTTGATGAAGAGCTGCAGCTGATCCTGCAGAATGCGCGCAGCCAGCGCCACAGCGTCTTCCGGCGTAACCGAACCGTTGGTCTCGACCTGCATGGTCAGCTTGTCATAGTCCGTGACCTGACCGACACGGGCATGGTCGACCTTGTAGGCGACCTTGCGAACGGGGCTGTAGATGGCGTCGACCGCGATCAAACCGATCGGCGCATCTTCGGACTTGTTCATCGCCGCGGGCACGTAGCCACGGCCGGTCTTGACCGTCATCTCCATGGAAAGCTCAGCTTCCTCATCGAGATGGCAGATGATGTGGTCCGGATCCATGATCTCGACATCATGGCCGACTTCGATCATGTCAGCGGTCACGGCGCACGGCCCTTTGGCCTTCAGATACATGCGCTTTTGAGTCTCGCTGTGCATGCGAATCGCCAGCGACTTCAGATTGAGCACGATGTCGGTGACGTCCTCGCGCACGCCGGGCACAGTCGAAAACTCATGCAGCACGCTGTCGATCTGCACGGCGGTGATCGCCGAGCCCTGCAGCGATGACAGCAGGATGCGGCGAAGCGCATTGCCGAGCGTAACGCCAAAGCCGCGCTCCAGCGGCTCCGCGATGATCGTCGCCTCGCGGTCCGGCCGCATGCCGGGCTGAACCTCGAGCTTGGGCGGCTTGATCAGTTCCTGCCAGTTTTTCTGAATCACGGGCACACCTCGAATGTCTCAAGTGCAAAGCCCCGGCATCATTGCCGAGGCCTTTTCGAACCTGCCGGCGATCGAAAGCGCCAGTCGGCTCCTTATCTGGTCTACTCAGACGCGGCGCCGCTTTCGGGCACGGCAGCCATTATGGGGGATCGGCGTCACATCGCGGATCGACGTGATCTCGAACCCGACGGCGGAGAGCGCGCGAAGCGCCGACTCACGTCCGGAGCCGGGACCGCGAACCTCGACCGAAAGTGTACGCATGCCGTGCTCCTGCGCTTTCCTGCCGGCGTTCTCGGCGGCGATCTGCGCGGCAAACGGGGTTGACTTGCGCGAACCGCGGAAGCCCTGGGCACCGGCCGACGACCAGGAAATCGCGTTCCCCTGGGCATCGGTGATGGTGATCATGGTATTGTTGAAGGTCGCGTTCACATGGGCGACGCCGGAGGAGATGTTCTTGCGCTCGCGGCGGCGCAGACGGGGAGCGGAGGACTCGGCCATGTTACTTGGTCACCTTCTTCTTGCCGGCAATCGGCTTGGCCGGCCCTTTTCGCGTACGCGCATTGGTGTGCGTCCTCTGACCATGCACGGGAAGACCCTTCCGATGGCGCAGGCCCTTGTAGCAGCCAAGATCCATCAGCCGCTTGATGTTCATCGCGACATCGCGGCGAAGCTCGCCCTCGACGCGCTGGGTGCGGTCGATGGTTTCGCGAAGCTTCGCAACCTCGGCATCACTCAGCTCGTTCACCCGGCGGGCGAAGTCGATATCGACCTCGGCCAGGATCTTCTCGGACGTGGTCCGTCCGATGCCGTAGATGTAGGTCAGCGCAATGCCCACAGGCTTGCCGCTTGGAATGTTAACGCCGGCGATACGCGCCACTCTTGGTCTCCTCGAACTCCGGCCAGGCCTTAGGTGGGGCCTGGGTTCTGTCGTTTCAATGTCAGAAAGGGCGACGCGGTCGCGCCAACCGCGCGATTATAGGCCGATGCCCTTCCCTGTCAATCTCAAGCCCTTCGGACCGCTACCCCTCGATCTTCTTGAAGAGCTGTTCGGTCACGGCATCGATCTCGGCCATACCGTCGACCGTCTTCAGCACGCCCTTTTTCCCATAGTAAGGAAGAAGCGGTGCCGTCTGCTCGTGATAGGCGGTAAGCCGCGTGCGCACGGCATCCGCATTGTCATCGGAACGCCGCGTGAATTCCGTGCTGCCGCAATTGTCACAAACGCCTTCCTGCTTCGGCTTTTGGAACACGTCGTGGTAGCCGGCGCCGCAGTTCGCGCAGGCGTAGCGGCCGGAGATCCGGCCGATCAGCGCCTCGTCGTCGACGGCGAACTCGACCACCGCATCCAGTGTCTTGCTCTTCTTCTCCAGGAGATCATCAAGAGCTTCAGCCTGCGCGACCGTGCGCGGAAATCCATCGAGGAGAAAGCCGTTGGCGCAATCATCGGCCTGGATGCGCTCTTCCACCAGGCGGACGATGATGCCGTCGGACACCAACTTTCCGGCGTCCATCACGCTTTTCGCCTGTTTGCCGACCTCCGTGCCGGCGGCAATAGCGCCACGTAGCATGTCGCCAGTGGAAAGATGGGCAATGTCGTAGCGCTCCTTGAGGCGCGCGGCCTGCGTGCCTTTGCCGGCGCCGGGCGGTCCGAGCAGGATCAGAATCATCAGCGTCTCGCCCCGCGCAAACGCGATTTCTTGATCAGTCCCTCATACTGATGGGCGATCAGATGGGACTGAATCTGCGCGGTCGTGTCCATGGTCACGGACACCACGATCAGAAGGCTTGTGCCACCGAAATAGAAGGGCACGGCATATTGCGAGATCAGGATCTCAGGCAGGATGCAGACCGCGGAAAGATAGAGCGCACCGACGGTGGTCAGGCGGGTCAGCACATAGTCGAAATACTCAGCCGTCCGCTGGCCGGGCCGGATGCCGGGGATGAAGCCGCCATGCTTGCGAAGGTTCTCGGCCGTGTCCTGCGGGTTGAAGACGATCGACGTGTAGAAGAAGGCGAAGAAGATGATCAGGCCGATGAACAGCAGCAGAAAGAGCGGCTGACCGCGGCCGAGAAGCGCCGTGATCTGCGCCAGCCATTCCGGCCCGCCTGCTCCACCAAAGCTGGCGAGTGTCGCCGGCATCAACAGGAGCGAGCTTGCGAAAATGGGGGGGATCACGCCGGAGACGTTGATCTTGAGCGGCAGGTGGGAGCTTTCGCCGCCGAACATGCGATTGCCCTGCTGACGCTTCGGATACTGCACCAGGATGCGGCGCTGCGCACGCTCGATAAACACGATGAACGCGATCACCGCGACGCACATGATGAACAGGAAGACGATCAGGAAGGTCGAGATCGCTCCGGTGCGGCCGAGTTCCAGCGTGCTCGCCAAAGCTGACGGCAGTGATGCGATGATGCCGGTGAAGATGATC
>JBCCIN010000305.1:0-6648 GCA_039028235.1 Pseudomonadota bacterium | reverse complement strand
GGGGCTGTCGATCCTCACGCTCAGCTTCGTCGGCGTCTATTCGCTGCGCAACAACCCGATCGACTGCGCCATCGCCGGTGCCTTCGGCGTGTTCGGGTTCATCCTGAAACGCCAGGGTCTGCCGATCGTGCCGATTATCCTTGGCATGGTGCTGGGCGGCATCATGGAGGCCAAGCTCCGCACCTCGATGGCGAGGGTGAAGACGCCGCTCGACTTCATCGACCGGCCGATCGCGTTCGTTCTTTTTATGATCATTCTCTCGGTCCTCGCTGCGCATGTCTGGTCTCATTGGCGAGGCGGTCGGGACAAAGAGCCCAAGGAAGCCCAATCATGACCGTCAAAACCATCCTCGTCGCCGGCACCTACGACACCAAGGAGGACGAGCTCCTGTACATCGCCGAGCGTATTCGTGCCCAGGGTGGCGGCGTGATGACGATGGATGTCAGCGTCCTCGGCGAGCCGAGCCGGGCTTGCAGTATCGGCAAAGATCAAGTGGCCAAAGCGGCCGGCAGCTCGATCGAGGCGGCTGCCGGCAGTGGCGATGAGAACAGCGCGATGCAGATCATGGCGCTAGGGGCGTCGTTGGAGGCCGTGCGTTTGCATAGCGAAGGCAGTATTGACGGCGTGATCATCCTTGGCGGCACCATGGGCACCGATCTGGCGCTCGATGTCTGCCAGGCCCTGCCGCTGGGTGTGCCGAAATATGTCGTCTCCACCGTCGCCTTCTCGCCGCTGATTCCGGCCGATCGCCTCTCGCCCGACATTCAGATGATCCTTTGGGCAGGCGGGCTCTACGGCCTCAATGCGGTCTGCAAATCGTCGCTCAGCCAGGCGGCAGGCGCCGTTCTCGGTGCGGCGCGGGCAGTCGAGCCCGTTAGGGCAGACGGTTCTACGGTCGGCATGACGTCGCTCGGCTCCTCCTGCCTTTCCTATATGAAGATCCTGAAGCCGGCCCTTGAGGAGCGCGGCTTCGAGGTCGCCATCTTCCACGCCACCGGCATGGGCGGCATGGCCTATGAGAGCATCGCGGCCAAGGGCGGCTTCGCCTGCGTCATGGACTTCGCCCTGCCCGAGCTTGGCAACCTGCTCGCCGGTTCCGTGGTCCATGCCGGCGCCGACCGCATGCTGAACGCCGGCCGCGCCGGGATTCCGCAGCTGATCGCGCCCGGCTGTCTCGACCTGATCGATTTCGCCGGCTGGCAGCAGATCCCGGAGCGCTATGCCGACCGGCCATTTCATGCCCATAACCGGCTGATCAAGTCCTCCGCCTTGAACGAGGAGGAGCGCCGGGAAACCGCGCGGGAAATCGCCAGGCGACTGGCACCGTCATCGGCGCCTGCCCATGTGCTGCTGCCGCTCCTGGGCATCGAAGAGTGGGACAAGCCGGGCGAGCCCGCTCATGATCCGAACGGCCTCGCAGCCTTTCTCGACGAAATGAGAAGGGTGATCCGCCCGCCGGTGACGGTCACCGAGGTGGATGCCCATATCAACGACCAGGCTTTCGCCGATGCGGCGCTGGTGGTCTTCGACCGCTGGGTCGCGGACGGGGTCGTCACTCGATCGAGCAGGCGAGCACGCGGCTGATGTGATTGAGCGGACGTCCGCTCTCGGCTGACCATTGATTGAAGGCGGCCTGGACGCGATCGAGATCGCGTTTCGACGTCGGTTCCTTCTCGATCACGCCTTCTCGGATGAGGGCTCGGACGACGTCGCGGGACAGCACATAGCTGTCAACGCCCATGCCGCGCAGGCAATACATCGCGGTGGTGCCGCCAAGCCGGCTGGCCTGGCGTTTCAGCATCCAGAGCAGGCCGGCGAAGTCCTCCTTCGGCCAGCCGCCAATCGCCTTGCCGGCACCGCCATGTTCGGCCGCCAGACCGCGTAGGAAAGCGGCGTTGTCGCGGATCGAGAGGATCTTCTTGCCATGGCGAATGATGCCGTCGGTCCTGAGATAGCGATCCAGATCATCGTCTGACATCATCGACATGCGGCCGATGTCGAAGCCTTCGAACACGTCTTCGAAGCGCGGCCATTTGGATTCGACGACCTTCCAGTTGAAGCCGGCCCGAAACACCGCTTTCGACATGGCGGACAGCCAGCGATCGTCGGTGATTGCCGCCAACGCGTCCGGGGAGGCAGGAGCCTGGAGCGTCGCCTCGAACGCATCGCTGCCGCCCTTCCGACCGGCGGCCATCTGGTAGAGCGTTTCGAAATCGATGAGTCCGGTCATGAAGTGATCCTTTCAAATGAGCCGTCGGCCATCCATCACCGCCACTGGAACGGCAAGCGGCTCTATCTCGGAAGCAAGCGGCCCGGGCAAGGTGTTTAGTAGAGCTTAACAAAAAAATGAATGACTGACGGCGACTTTAACCGTTCTTGAAGGTCAATCGTTTAAGGAAGGAGCAGTGCAGGAAAAAATCGAAAGGTGGACTATGTTGCCCAAATTCAAGCGACTTACGCTGCCCCTCGCGGCCTTGATGGCGTCGATCGGTATCGACATGGCGGCGGCGGAGCCCGGCGTCACCGCCGACAAAATTATTTTCGGCCAGTCGACCGCGCTTGGCGGCCCGGCATCGGCACTGGGGCAGGGTATGCAAGCCGGCATCATGGCCGCGTTCGAAGAGGCTAACCGCGCTGGAGGCGTCGCCGGACGTCAGCTGATGCTCAAGAGCTATGACGATGGCTATGAGCCGGACAAGGCGATCAACAACACCAGAAAGCTGATCAACCAGGATCGGGTGTTTGCACTGATCGGCGAAGTGGGCACCCCAACGTCGAAGGCCGCGCAACCGATCGCTACCGAGGCCAAGGTGCCTTTCATCGGTCCCTTCACCGGTGCCGGATTTCTGCGCGACGCCAGTCTCGGCAACATTGTGAACTACCGGGCGACCTATGCCCAGGAGACCGAGGCCTGGATCAAGCATCTGACGGAGGATCTCGGCCACGAGCGCATCGCCATCCTCTATCAGGACGACTCCTTTGGCCGGGTCGGCCTCGCCGGCGTGCAAAAAGCACTGGAGAAGCGCGGCATGTCGCTCGTCGCCGAGGGCACCTACAAGCGCAACACCACGGCGGTCAAATCGGCGGTGCTGAAGATCCGCAAGGCCAATGCCGATTCGGTCGTCATGGTCGGCGCCTACAAGCCGATCGCCGCCTTCGTCAAGCTGGCGAAGAAGACCGGCATCGACGCGACCTTCGTCAATATTTCCTTCGTCGGCTCGAAAGCCCTGGCTGAGGAGCTTGGCAAGGATGGCGCCGGCGTCGTGGTCACGCAGGTGGTTCCTTTCCCCTGGGATCGTTCGATTCCGGTCGTCGCAAACTATCAGGATGCCCTTCGGGCGATGGACCCGGGTGCCGAACCTGGCTTCGTCTCCCTCGAAGGTTATCTGGTCGGTCGCCTCACCATCGACGTGCTGGAGAAAATGGGCGGCAGCGTGACCCGGCAGGACTTCATGAAAACCGTGGAGGCACTTGGCCGTTTCTCCCTGGGTGGCGTCGATCTGGCCTTCGGTCCGGGCGACAATCAGGGATCCGACGAGGTGTTTCTGACCGTTATTCAGTCCGACGGAAGCTTTCGTGCCGTCGATCGTCTGAGCCCGACCAGTTGAGCATCGACCCGCCCCGGTCCATTCCGGCCGGGGCGGGCAAGATCACCGTCGACATCTCATCCGAGATCTTCAGCCTTATTCGATGATTAGGAACTGTCGTGCGCATCGCTAGCAATCAGGCCAATAGGCGGACGAGTAAGGACACCGGGAGCAAGAAGGGTCTCGGCATCAAAGGACGTCTGATGCTGTCCTTTGGATTGGTCGCCCTCACGACGGTCCTGGCCGGTGGTATCGGTATTCTCTCCTACGACAGTATCCAGTCCGCTTCGCTCGAGGTGACCGAAAAAAGCGTGCCGGCGATGGCCGACGCATTTCAGATGGTCGAGCAGGTTACGGGATTGCGCACGATCGCATCCGGCCTCGCAGGCGCCTCACACCATGACGAACATGCTGCGGCAAAGGTCCAGCTCGACTCAAGACGACATACGATCAACACCATTCTCGACGAGATGGCTGAGACCGAGGCGCCAGCGGCGAAGATCGACGCGATCGAAACCTTGAACGACGATCTCTTCAATGCCTTTCGTGATCTTTCCGGCCATGTGGGCGATCGGCTCGAGATGGTAACCAGGAAGGAAGAGGCCGTTGATGCAACCGCGGCGGCCCATGGCCGCCTGAACGACTGGTTGCTTCCCCAGATCGATGACGCGGGCTTCGAACTCATCATCGAGACCGAGGGCACGACGGAAAGTCTCAGCGGCCAGATCGAGACCCTGATGGCCGACGGGGTGCTGCGCCTGCAGTCTGCGCTGACCTTGCGGGCGGAGGTCAATCTCATGGCGGGTATCCTGATCGAAGCCGCCGTGGCACCGGATAACGGAGCGCTCGAGGTTGCTTCCGATCGCTTCATTGCCGCGAAGAACACTGTAGACGATCAGTTGGCGGCTTTCGAAGATGTTTCTGAATTCGCCGAGATCGAAGCGCTCATTCGCGAACTTCAGGAACTGGGTGCCGGCTCGAATGGCGTCTTCGAGGTTCGTCGAGCGTCCTTCGATACCGCGGCTCAAGGCCGGAACATCGATCCATCGACCTGGACGGACCGTATCTACGGACCGCGTGAAGCCATTCTTCGAGCCTTGGAACCGATTGTCGACGAAGCGAGCTTCGATCTTGTGATCCTCAGCGATTCCGCCGTTTCGGACAATGCGAAGACCATCAATCAGTTGATCGATTATTCGGTCGGTAACCTTCATGGTCTTCTGGGCATCGCGGCCGACGCCAACTGGCTGGCCGGCCTTCTCCGCCAGGCGTCGATGGAGACGGACGACGCGGCTCTCCAACCTTTGGTCGAGCGCATCAACGCCGCTGTCGAGCATCTCAACGTCTATCGAAGCATGCTGCGTCTTCCAGAGGCATCGGTGACGGAGCTCGACGGACTTCTGGCTACCATGCTGGAGCGAGCAAGCGGTTCGGAGGGCGTTGCGGAGTTGCGCGCCCAAGAGCTCGACATCATGAGCAGGCAGCAGGCGGTCATCGACCTCACGGTTGACCTCGAAACCATGCTGACGCGGGCGGTCAACGAGATCGTCGAACTCGCCTATGTCGACGTCCGCAAAAGTAGCGATGCGGTCCAGCAAGCCATTGCCAGCGGCCGATGGCAGCTCGTCGTGCTGTCTTGCTCGTCGTTGGTCATCGCGATCGCCGTCGTTCTGTTCTATGTCGGTCCTAATATCGTAACGCCCATCAGCGGCATCAGCCGTAGCGTGAGCCGTCTCGCCCGAGGCGAGCAGGTGGCGGTGCCAGGATCGGATCGCCAGGACGAACTGGGCGATCTCGCCCGATCACTAGGTGTCATTCATGATCAGGCGATCAGAGCGACCAGGATCAAGCTCGCGCTGGACAGTGCCGATTCACCGATCATGGTGACCGATTCGGATCACAGGATCATCTACATCAATGCCGGCCTAGACCGCCTGTTCGAGGCCGCCGAGGCCGACATAAGGCTTGAGATCCCCGACTTCGCTGCCCGCAGCCTCAACGGTGCGACACTCGATTTCCTCTATCAGCTAAAGCCTGAGGTGAGGGATATCATCGAGCATCTCGATGCCGGCCATTACGAGACGCTGCGAGTCGGTGAACGGCATCTGTCCTTTGCAGTCAGCCCCGTGCGCGGGCTCGATGGAGCGCGGCTTGGCGTGGTGCTGCAATGGATGGACGAGACCGAGGAGCGCCGGCTTCGGCAGGCGATCGGTTCGGTGGTCGAAGCGGCGAGTGCGGGTGATTTCACCAGACGCGTCGAGACTGCCGGCATGAACGGGACGATGGCCGATCTCGCCAATGGGGTGAATGGTCTGGCCGGGCTCATCCAGGATGCGACCGTCAACCTTGGAAGCATGCTCGGCTCGCTGGCCGAGGGCGACCTCACTCAGAGAATTTCGGCGGAGTACTTCGGCTCCCTTGGCGCACTGAAGAACAACGCCAACCAGACGGCCGATCAGCTCGCCGATATCGTCCTTCAAATTCAGGCCGTGACCGACGAAGTCGGCAGCGCCGCGGGCGAGATCAGTAATGGCACCCACGATCTCTCCAAACGTACCGACCACGCGGCGGCAAGCCTCGAAGGCACGGCGTCATCGGCAAAACGCATGGCCACCACGGTCGAGCAGAATGCGACAAATGCCGGTAATGCCAACGAGCTGGCAACCGCCGCAAGCCTCGCAGCAGCGAAGGGCGGAAGCATCGTCGAGCAGGCGGTTCAGGCCATGAGCGACATCGAGGGCTCGGGCGAAAAGATCAGCGATATCATCGGGGTCATCGACGAGATCGCCTTTCAAACCAACCTGCTCGCTCTCAATGCCAGTGTGGAGGCAGCGCGTGCCGGCGAGGCAGGCAAGGGATTTGCCGTTGTCGCCCAGGAGGTTCGTCAGCTCGCGCAGCGCTCGGCCCAGGCGGCATCGGACATCAAGGGACTTATTCTGAGTAGCAATGAGCAGATCGACGAAGGGGTCAAGCTCGTGAACCAGACGGGCGAGGCTCTCGGCGAAATCGTCGAGGCGATCACCGAAGCCTCGACGATGGTCAACGAGATCGCCGCGGCCTC
>JBCCIN010000304.1:0-6654 GCA_039028235.1 Pseudomonadota bacterium | reverse complement strand
GATCGATCAGAAATGGCGGGCTGCCGCCCGCTTTCAGCGCTGCATTGGCGCCGGCAACAACGCCTTGCGCAGCGGCCTCCTCATATCCTGTCGTGCCATTGATTTGGCCGGCAAGGAATAGGCCAGGCATACGGCGAGCTTCCAAGCTGGCATCCAGTTCCCGCGGATCGATATGGTCATATTCGATCGCGTAGCCGGACTGCAGAATACGAGCTCTTTCCAGTCCGGCGATTGAGCGAACGACCGATCTCTGCGTTTCCGCCGGTAGCGATGTCGAGATTCCATTGGGATAGACTGTGTCGTCATCCAGACCTTCCGGTTCGAGAAAGATCTGATGACGGAGCCGGCTGGCAAATCTGGTGACTTTGTCCTCGATTGAAGGGCAGTAGCGAACACCGCTGCCGGTGATCTGACCGGAAAAGACTGGTGATTCGCCGATATGCGCACGAATGATGTTGTGAGTCCGGGTATTAGTATGCGTAATCGCGCACTCGATTTGCGGATTGTCAATTTTGGTTGTGAGTGGCGAGAAGACCTCCGGCGTCCCGTCTCCGGATTGCATGGTCAGTCCGCCGAAGTCGATTGTGCGACCGTCCAGTCTCGGCGGGGTTCCTGTCTTTAGTCGGCCCAGGCAAAAGCCGGCGCGGTCCAGGCTTTGCGCCAGGCGCAAGGCCACGGTGTCGCCCTGCCGTCCCGCTGGCCATCGTTTGTTCCCCAGATGAATTTCGCCGCGAAGAAAAGTGCCGGTGGTCAGCACGACCGCTGCGCAGCCAAAGGCTCGGCCATCAGTCGTGACAACGCCGGTTACAGAGTTATCCTTGTCGGTCTCAATATCGGCGACTTCCCCTTCGTCGATCGAGAGGTTCGGTTGCTCGGCTAAGAGCTCTTGTATGGCCTTTCGATAGAGCCGACGGTCAGCCTGCGCCCGCGGGCCCCTGACGGCTGGACCTTTGCTTCGATTCAGCACGCGAAACTGGATGCCTGCCGCATCGATGGCCCGACCCATCAGGCCATCCAAGGCGTCCACTTCCCGGACCAGATGGCCGCGGCCGAGTCCGCCGATCGCTGGATTGCAGGACATTACGCCGATTGTATCGCGCTTATGGGTCATAAGCCGCGTTCGCGCGCCAAGGCGTGCGCTCGCGGCTGCAGCCTCGACGCCCGCGTGGCCGCCGCCAATGACGATGACATCATCCATGATCATGATGCCTTTTTGTCCGGGTGCGGGAGACACGTCAATGCCAGTGCTTGCCCTGAACACAAGGCGGCCAAAATTCTGTCTAGTCGGACGATCCCGTCGGCTAGGGATGTTTCACGTGAAACATTCGCCCGTCGCTATTCAATGTTTGGTCGAAGAGACCGCATTCAGGCGGCCGAGGGCGCGAACCGCAACGAGAAAGACAGCAAGATCGAGATTAAGCCGGCCTTCCATCTCGGCAAGCAGTCGTCCCCAGCGCCCATAGCCCGTGACGTTGGCGTTGAGCCAGTCGACCGTCTGTCGGCAGATTTCCTCCGCGCTTTGTTTGGTGGCCGTATTGAGGGAGGGCGATGTCAGCGCCTGGATCGCCAGGCGCCGATGCTCTTCGACGATGTCATCATGCAGCTCCGCTATCGCCAGGCGATCCCAGTGATTGTCGATGGCGACGCGCTGCAGCAGTTCGAGAACCTTGCCGAGCTGCAAGCCGGCATCAAGGGCGAAGTAGGCTTTAGCAGCATCGACGACGGCAACCCCGGTTTGACCGGCGACCGAAACGATTTCCGCCGCCGGACAAAGATAGGGCAGCCTTGCGAAACCAGCCGCTGCGTTCTGGTCCATGCCAAGTGCCTGGTACTCCGCTTCGGCTTTCTTCAGCCGATCGCGCTCTCTCGGCCCAAGGACCTGGTGGAGCTTGCCAAGCAATTCGGTGATGCCGGGCTGAAAGCGATCCACACTGCTTTGAATGTTGATGGGTTGCGTCAGATTGGAGAGGAACCACTGGGTGCCCTCGGCAAGCGCGCGCCTGGTCTCATCGAGCAAGGCGATCTGACGTTCCGCACCGATCAAGCCGGCCAATTGCTCAAGTTGGCCGATCATCGGCACTAGACCAAAGGCGGCGCGCGCTACGATGTAAGCGCGAGCAATGGTTGCCGGGGCTGCTCCTGTCTGCTCGGCAAGGTCACCAAGGAATTCGCCAAGGCCTCGATTGACGATGCTGTTGGCGATCAGCGTGGCGACGATTTCGCGACGGAGGCGATGATCACCGATCTGCAATTCGTAGGTCTTACGGAGCGGCCTCGGAAAATACTTCACAAGGTCGTGTCGAAGATAGGCGTCATCCGGCAGATCGGAGCCGAGAAGATCCTCGTACAGAGTCATCTTGGCATAGGCTAAAATAACGGCGATTTCCGGGCGATAGAGGCCGAGGCCGGCCTGACGCCGTTGTGCCAGCGTCTCATCATCCGGCAACAGTTCCAGCTCGCGATTGAGCCTGCCGCCGGCTTCCAGGCGGCGCATGAACGCCGCCTGGCTGTCCAGCAGCTGCCCTGGATAGGTCAGAGCGTGGGAGATTGCCTGGACCTGAAGGATGTTGTTGCGCAGGCAGAGTTCCGCCACCTCGTCGGTCATGCGCGCCAGCAGTTGATCCCGCTGCTTGCCGGTCATATCACCGGCATCGACGACGGCGCCGAGGAGAATCTTGATGTTGACCTCGTGGTCCGAACAGTCGACGCCAGCGGAGTTGTCGATGAAGTCGGTATTGATGCGACCGCCGACGCTGGCGAATTCGATCCGCCCCCGTTGTGTCAGGCCGAGATTGCCGCCCTCGCCGATGATTCGACAACGCAGCTCACCGCCGTTGACGCGGACGGGATCGTTGGCACGGTCGAAGGCATCGGCGTGTCGCTCGGTCGACGCTTTTACATAGGTGCCGATGCCGCCATTCCAGAAAAGCTCGACCGGCGCCAGTAAGATCGCCCGAATCAGATCGTGTGGCGTCAGGCTGTCAGCCTCGATATCCAGCGCCTTCTTGATTTCAGCGGTGAGCTTGATCGATTTCAGCGTTCGCGGAAAGACGCCGCCGCCTTTGCTGATCAGCTTGCGGTCATAGTCGTCCCAACTGGAGCGCGGGAGATCGAACAGGCGCTTGCGTTCGGCGAAGCTCTTTTCGATGTTCGGCTCGGGATCGATGAAGATGTGCCGGTGATCGAAAGCGGCGATCAGCGCCGTCTTCTCCGACAGCAACATGCCATTGCCGAACACGTCGCCAGACATGTCGCCGACGCCAACCGCCGTGAAGGCTTCGGTCTGGCAGTCCTTGCCCATCTCGAGGAAATGACGCTTCACCGACTCCCACGCACCCCGTGCGGTGATGCCCATACCCTTGTGGTCGTAGCCAGCCGAGCCGCCGGATGCGAAGGCGTCTCCCAACCAGTGGCCATAGGCGACACTGACTTCGTTGGCGATGTCGGAAAAGGTTGCAGTGCCCTTGTCGGCGGCGACCACCAGATAGGGATCATCGTCATCATGACGCACGACATTGTCTGGCGGCTCGATGCCATCAACCGTGCGATTGTCGGTCAGATCGAGCATGCCGGAGATCAGGATCTTGTAGCAGGCGATCACTTCTTCCTGAAGTGCTGCGCGATCCTTCGGCGGGCGCTTGACCACAAAGCCGCCTTTTGCGCCGACCGGCACGATGACGCCGTTCTTGACCATCTGTGCCTTCATCAGACCCAGGACCTCGGTGCGGAAGTCCTCACGGCGATCGGACCAGCGAATGCCGCCGCGCGCCACCTTGCCACCCCGAAGATGCACGCCTTCAGCGCGCGGCGAGTAGACAAAGATCTCGAAGGCCGGGCGTGGCAGAGGCATTTCGGGCACCTCGGCCGGGTCGATCTTAAGCGACAGATAAGGTTTGAAGTTGTCACCCGCGTCGTTCTGAAAATGATTGGTGCGGAGTGTTGCCAGGATCAGGCGCATATACCGCCGAAGAATGCGATCCTCGTCGAGATTGGCGACCGCTTCCAGGCCTTCACGGATCGACGCCTCGAGCGCGGCGACATTGCGATCCCGATTCTTCTCAAGCGCCGGATCGAAGCGTGCGTCGAATAGTTCGGCAAGCTGCCTTGCCAGCTCCGGATTGTGGCTTAGCGTCTGCTCCATATAGGCCTGACTGAAAGGAATGCCGATCTGCAGCAGATATTTACAATAGGCGCGCAGCACCAGAATCTGCCGGCTGGTCAGACCGGCATATATAACCATCTGGTTGAAACCATCGTTCTCAATTTCGCCTTTCCAGACAAGCTCGAACATGTCCTGAAAGGTTGGACCGATCTGATCGAGTTTGACGTCGACGGCTTCGATCGGGCGCATGCCGAAATCATGCATCCAGAAAACCGCACCGTCTTTGGCGACCAGTTCATGCGGCTGCTCATCGATAACCCGCAGGCCCATATTCTCCAGAATCGGCAGGGCGTCCGATAACGGAATGCCGCCTCCTTGACGGGCGATCTTGAAGCGTAGCAGACCCTTGTCATCTTCGAGCGGCCGGAAGAGCGACAGCGCCAGATCATCCGGCCGTCTCGTCAGTCTGTTCAGCCGATCGACGTCGGGAACCGCTGCCCTCGCCGGCACCTGTTCCTGATAGGAAATCGGAAAAGCCGAGCCGAAGGCGCCGAACAGGCGGTTGCCCTCTTCTTCGCCATGGGTGTCGATCAGCGCGTCGCGCAGCCCATCTGACCAGGAACGCGCCGCTTTAATCAGCTGGGCTTCGATCGCTGCCAGATCGACGTCGCCTTTGAGACCGTGTGGCATACGCACGATGAAATGGATGCGCGCCAGTGTCGATTCGGAAACCTGGATCTGGTACTCGGTCTCGCTGCCGCCGAGCGCGTCCTCCAAGATCTCCTGAAAGCGCCGGCGAAGCTCGGTATTGTAGCGCTCCCGGGGCACGTAGACTAAGCAGGAAACGAAGCGTGCAAAGGCATCCCGTCTGGCGAAGAGCCTGATGCGCTGACGCTCTTGCAGATGGAGCGTCTCCATGACCGTGTCGAACAGCTCGTCCTCGTCGGTCTGGAAGAGTTCGTCGCGCGGGTAGGTTTCGAGAATATTGATGAAAGCCTTGCCGCCATGGCTGCTCGGCGGCATGTCGGTGCGCGCGACCAGGCGGCGCACTTTATGCCGCAGAAGCGGAATGTCCTTAGGATTGCGGTTGTACGCCGCCGAGGTGAACAGGCCGAGGAAGCGGTGCTCCCCGATGACCTTGCCTTTCTTGTCGAAGCGCTTCACGCCGAGATAGTCGAGATAGACCGGGCGATGCACGGTCGAACGACTGTTGGCCTTGGTGATCACGAGAGGTTTAGCGGAGCGCGCCTGGCGCTTCACGTCGTCAGGCAGGACGGCAAAGCTCTGGGAAACCTTGCCGTCTTCGCGATGTTTCAGAATGCCGAGCGCCGAGCCCGGCATGCGATGCAGCTGATCCTGCTCTTTGACCGTGACCAGATCGTAGCAGCGATAGCCGATGAAGGTGAAATGATTGTCGGCGATCCACTCCAGAAAGGCGCGCACTTCGGCAAGCTCGTCGGCCGGCACGACCTTCTTCGCCCGATCCAGGTCGCCGAGCGCTTCATCGATCTTGCCAAGGATCGGCTTCCAGTCTTCGACCGTCGCGCGCACGTCCTCGAGTGCGTGTTCCAGCTCCTCCCTGATCTGATCCAGGCGTGCGGGATCACTCTGCCGATCGACCTCGACATGCATATAAGATTCGGCCGTACCGCTGCCATTGCCGCCGGGTGTGCCGATCGACTGCAGTGTGTTGTCGTCGTTCCGGGTCACCGGCAGCACGGGATGAATGATGAGGTGAATGATCAGTCCGAGGCGATTGATCGCCATCGTAACCGAATCCACCAGAAACGGCATATCATCGGTGACGATCTCGATGATGGTGTGCGTGGATTGCCAGCCATGTTGCTCGATCTGCGGGTTGTAGACCCGCACATTGGCCTTGCCGGCCTCGCGCTGTTCGCTGAAACGCAGGTGAGCGAGCGCCGCGCCGTAGAGATCGAGCGCGTCGCGATCCACCAGATCGACCGGTGCCACGGAACGGTAGTAATGGCGAAGGAACGTCTCGCCGAGGTCCGCCTGACGCTTGTCCAGTTTGTCATGGAGACGGGCGACGGCGCCCGACAGCAGATCTTCCTTCTGGTCGTACAACCGCGTCGCCATGAGTAAGCCTTTCATCTTTCCGTCCCGGTCAAGCTGAAAAGGATGTTCCCGGAACGGCTATACAGCCCCGACCTTAAGCCTTGGTTAATTTTGAACAAACTATACCAGTTTTCCTCTTTTGCTTAAGCCCCGATCGCCAATTCTCACTTGAGATAGAGTTTGTAGCCGACATGGGAGGGCTCAAAGCCCACGCTTTCGTAAAAGCGCATCGCGTCGGTACGCTGACGGTTGCTGGTGAGTTGCACCAGATGGCATCCGCAGGCGCGCGCTTCGTCGATGGCCCAGGTGATCATGCGCCTTCCAACCTGTTGGCTGCGGAAGGCTTCCTTGACGCGAACGCCTTCGATCTGCATCCGCTTGCCGCCTGTGAAAGTCAGATGCGGGATGGCGGTGAGCTGCATGCAGCCGACCACCTCGCCGTCATGCTCGGCGACGATCAGGCGGTTGTTCGG
>JBCCIN010000303.1:0-6659 GCA_039028235.1 Pseudomonadota bacterium | reverse complement strand
CTTGTCTTCGGCCGGGGGAACGTGGCGATGAGGGAAGCCGACAGGTGCGATTGAAGGCCAGTGCCGCGGCGGCGCTAAGCGGTGATGCCAGGGTGCCTGGGGACAAGTCGTTGTCGCACCGGGCCTTGATGCTGGCATCGATGACCGTCGGCGACACGTTGGTGACCGGCCTTCTGCAAAGTGACGATGTCATGGCCACCAGGCGGGCGCTTGCCGGGTTGGGCGTGGATATTGAGAAGCGCGACGATGACGCCTGGCGGGTTCGAGGGGTCGGTATCGGCGGCCTTGCCGAGCCCGACGAGGTGCTCGACCTCGGCAATGCCGGCACCGGCGCGCGTCTGATCTGCGGCCTGCTTGCCGGTCACTCTTTCACCAGCTTTCTTACGGGCGACGCCTCGCTTCGCCGCCGTCCCATGGGCCGGGTCACCCGACCGCTGACCGAGATGGGTGCCCGCGTGATCGCCAAGAGCGGCGAGCGCCTGCCGCTGGCGCTGACGGGCAGCTTCAGTCTGATCCCGATACGCTATGAGCAGCCGGTGGCCTCGGCCCAGGTGAAGTCTGCGATCCTGCTGGCGGGACTACATGCGCCGGGCGAGACCACGGTGATCGAGCCAGCGCCGTCGCGCGATCACACCGAGCGCATGCTGCGCTATCTCGGCGCTGAGGTCGAGACGGCCATCCAGAACGACGGCAGGTCCGCGATCACGATCGGGGGACAGCCGGAGCTTTCCGCTCGCGATCTGGCTGTCACGGGCGATCCTTCGTCCGCCGCATTCCCGCTGGTCGCCGCGGCCCTTTGTCCGGGCTCGTCGATCCGCATCGATCATGTCGGGATCAACCCGCTGCGCACCGGTCTCTTCACCTGTCTCCAGGAGATGGGGGCTGACATGACGATCGGCGACGAACGCTCCGAGGCGGGTGAGCCGGTGGCCGATCTCGGGATGCGGCAGGCACCGCTTCGGGCGATCGACGTGCCGGCGGAGCGCGCGCCCTCGATGATCGACGAATATCCGATCCTGGCGATTGCCGCCGCCTGCGCCAAGGGGCGCACCCGCATGACCGGGCTTGCCGAGCTTCGCGTGAAGGAGAGTGACCGGCTTCTAGCCGTGGCCAATGGCCTCGAGGCGGCCGGTGTGACCGTGGAGATGGGCGAGGACAGCCTGATCGTCGAGGGCTCTGACGGACCGCCGGAAGGCGGCTGTGTGATCGACGCAGGCCATGATCACAGGATCGCCATGAGCTTTCTCATCCTCGGCTGCCTCTCGAAGAAGCCGATCGAGGTGACCGGTGCTGAGACCATCGACACCAGCTTTCCCGGCTTCGCCGAGCTGATGAATGGCCTCGGTGCCAGGATCGAAGCCGTCGCATGACCAAGTCCGCCCACCGTATTGTCGCGATCGACGGCCCCGCCGGCTCCGGCAAGACCACGCTCGCCGCCAGGCTGGCCGAACACTTCGATCTCGCCTTTCTCGATACCGGGCTGCTCTACCGGGCGACCGCGCGCCGTTTGCTGGAAAGCGGCCATGCCGCCGATGACCAGAGGGCCGCTTCGGAGGCCGCTTCTACGATCACCACCACCGACCTCGCTCCGGCCAGCCTGATGACCGAGCTGGTCGGCCAGACGGCATCGAAAGTGGCCGTCATCCCGGCGGTGCGCACGGCACTCCTGCAGTTTCAGCGACGCTTCGGCGAGGACGGCAAAGGGGCCGTTCTGGTCGGTCGCGACATCGGCACGGTGGTGCGCCCGGATGCCAGCCACAAGGTCTTCGTCACCGCCAGTGTGGAGCAGCGCGCGAAAAGGCGCTGCAAGCAGTTGCAGGAGCACGGAGTCGCCGCTATATATGAGCGTGTTTTGGAAGAGCTGTGTCAGCGTGACGCACGCGATCAATCGCGTGCGGTCGCGCCGTTGGTGCCGGCAGAGGACGCGTTCATTCTCGATACCACGGAACAATCCATCGAGGTAGCGTTCGAAACAGCCCGGGATTTCATCGCCGGGCGAAGGACAGCTGCCTGATCTTCGACGCTTCGCCGACACAACCTGTCAACCCCAACCCGGCTGAGCTCAGCCGGTTGATCATGGCGGGCGACCACCCGTCATGTGAGGACCTTAGGAAGACCTTATGACCGTAGCCGAGACCGTAGCCGACCAGCAGGCGCCCATGGAAGATTTCGCCGCGATGCTGGAAGAAAGTTTCCAGCAAAAGGATAAGATCGAAGGCACCGTCGTCACCGGTACCGTGATCGCCATCGAGAATGACGAAGCCGTCGTCGACGTGGGTCTGAAGGCCGAAGGACGGGTGCCGATCAAGGAGTTTTCGACCCAGGGCAACCCGATTGAGGTCAAGGTCGGCGACAGCTTCGAGATCTATGTCGAGCGTTTCGAGAACCGGAATGGTGAAGCGATTCTCTCCCGCGACAAGGCGAGACGGGAGGAAAGCTGGAACAAGCTCGAAAAGGCCTTCAACGACACCGCCAAGGTCCAAGGTCACATCTTCGGCCGGGTCAAGGGTGGGTTCGCCGTCGATCTCGGCGGCGCGGTCGCCTTCCTCCCTGGCAGCCAGGTGGACATCCGCCCCGTGCGCGATGTCTCGCCACTCCTGAATAAAGACGAGCCCTTCCAGATCCTGAAGATGGATCGCCGCCGCGGCAATATCGTCGTTTCCCGCCGGGCCGTCCTGGAAGAGAGCCGTGCGGAGCAGCGAAACGAGCTGCTCGCCACCCTCTCCGAAGGCCAGATTCTCTCAGGCGTGGTCAAGAACATCACCGACTACGGCGCCTTCGTCGATCTCGGCGGCCTGGACGGCCTTCTGCACGTCACCGACATTTCCTGGCGCCGGGTCAATCATCCGACCGAGGTGCTGTCCGTCGGCCAAACCGTCAATGTGCAGGTTATCCGCTTCAATCGTGAGACCCAGCGCATCTCGCTCGGTATGAAGCAGCTCGAGGCCGATCCTTGGGAAGGCGTCGACATGAAATACCCGGTGTCGACCAAATTCACCGGCCGGGTCACCAACATCACCGACTATGGCGCCTTCGTGGAGCTGGAGCCGGGCGTCGAGGGTCTGGTCCACGTCTCCGAGATGAGCTGGACCAAGAAGAACGTGCATCCGGGCAAGATCGTCTCGACCAGCCAGGAGGTCGAGGTGATGGTGCTCGAGGTCGATCCCGACAAGCGCCGCATCTCGCTTGGCCTGAAGCAGTGCATGGACAATCCCTGGGACAGCTTCAAGGACAAGTACCCTCAGGGCACCGAGGTCGAAGGCGAGATCAAGAACATCACCGAGTTCGGTCTGTTCATCGGTCTCGATCAGGACATCGACGGCATGGTCCATCTCTCCGATCTCGATTGGGAGAAGTCAGGCGAGGATGCCGTGCAAAGCTACAACCGCGGCGATGTGGTCAAGGCGGTGGTGCTCGACGTCGATACCGACAAGGAGCGCATCTCGCTCGGCATCAAGCAGCTCACCGACGATCCGTTCAAGGGGGCGACCTCCGGCGTCAAGAAGGGCGATCGTGTCACGTGCACCGTGACCGAGATCTCCACCGGCGGCCTCGAGGTCGAGACCAGCGACGGCGCTCGCGGCTTCATCAGAAAGTCGGAGCTTGCCCGCGATCGCGGCGAGCAACGTCCTGACCGGTTCGCGGTTGGCGAAAAGCTGGATGCGCGGGTCACCAATATCGACTCGAACAACCGGAAGCTCACCCTCTCGGTCAAAGCTCTTGAGATCGCCGACGAGAAGCAGGCGATGGCCGAATTCGGCTCCTCGGACAGCGGTGCCAGCCTGGGTGATATCCTCGGTCCGGCGATCAAGAGCCGCCAGAGTCAGAACGACGACGCTGAGGAATAGGCGTGCGGGTGCGTTTCATTCACCTGAAACGCACCCAAACTTGACGCGTTCTCAACGCTTTGGCACGTTCTAACGGTAACCTTGCCGATGGTTCCACAACGCCTCAGCTGTCAGAGCGACCTATATGACCAAATCAGACCTGATCAAACGCCTCGCCGACGCGAACCCGCATCTCACACAGCGTGACATTGAAAAAATCGTTTCCACTGTCTTCGACGAGGTGACGGAGGCGCTCGCCAGGCGCGATCGGGTGGAGCTCCGCGGCTTCGGCGCGTTCTCCGTACGCGAGCGCGAGGCTCGTGTCGGCCGCAATCCGAGGACGGGCGCCGAAGTGTCCGTGCCCGACAAGGTGGTGCCCTATTTCAAGACCGGTAAAGAGCTGCGTGAACGTCTGAATAGCGATTGACGCGGCCACCGGCTTCACTCACCATGCGATCTCCGGTGGGTTGAGAGACAGGACGTCGGTGCCGGGGAAGCGAGGTCTGAGCGTCTCCGTTCAACCAGTGTTTGGACGTTCGGTACTGAGAGTGAGGCAATGGCAAAACTTCTTCGTGCGTTGCTGGGCCTGATCGGCCTGGTCATTATCGTCGCCTTCGCCGTCAGCAATCGTCAGCAGGTCGAGATGGCACTATGGCCGCTGCCTGAAACGATCACCGTGCAGCTCTTCTGGGTCTTCCTGTTCGGCCTGGTGGTCGGTGCCCTGCTTGGCGGTATCGGCGCCTGGCTTGGCGGCATGAGCAAGCGCCGCGATCGCCGGCAGTTCCGTCGGAAGGCCGAAGATCTCGAAGGCCAGCTGCAAACCGTCCGACAGCAGCAGGAAACGGCTGAAGCCAAGGCTTACGAGGAGGCAAAGGCCGCGAGGCTCGCCGCTCAGTCGCCGACACCGCTCAAGCAGCTCGCCAGCGCGGGCTGAGCGAGCCCCGCCTACCTCCGGTGGGGGTTTGATCGGACGATGGATATACCCGGCTGCAGCTAACGAAGCCAGGCGCCCTCGTTTTTCCGCTGACCCTTTGGCAGCGGCGCCGGTCTCTGCTATAAGCCGCGATATTTCCTTTTCATGCCGAAGGTTTGACGAAGCGGCGGTTCATGACCACGACATCACCTGTTTTCTGCGCCATCGACAGGGCAGACCTGTCCGGGGCACTCCTCCTCGCCCGCTCTCTCGGCCATGAGACAGTCGGCGGACTGAAGCTCGGCCTCGAATTTGTCACCGCCAACGGCCCGGCCGGCGTGAAAAGCATCGTCGATCTGGGTCTGCCGGTCTTCCTGGACCTGAAGTTTCACGACATCCCCAACACCGTCGCCGGTGCGGTCAAAGCTGCCGCCGACCTCGGTGCCGCCATGATGACCCTGCATCTGCAGGGCGGCCCGGCCATGCTCTGGGCGGCGGCGGATGCGATCAAGGACCTGGGCGACAGGCGCCCTCTCCTCCTGGGCGTGTCCGTTCTCACCAGCATGGACGACAAGGATCTGGCCGCGGTCGGCGTCGAGGGGTCGACTGAGGATCAGGTGCTGCGCCTTGCCATGCTCGCCAAGAAGACCGGCCTGGATGGCATGATCTGCTCGCCCAAGGAGATCCCGGCTCTGAGGAAGACGTTCGGCGACGAAATGAAATTGGTGGTTCCTGGCATTCGCCCCGCAGGTTGCTCTGCCGGTGACCAGAAACGTACGCTAACGCCCGGTGAGGCGATCACGGCCGGTGCGGACTACTTGGTGATCGGACGGCCGATCACCGCCGCCGGAAGCCCGCGCGCCGCCGCCCGTGCGATCCGGGACGAGATCGACGCGGCAAGGCTCGCCGCCTGAGCCATGACGGTTCAGCGCTGATGCCTATCGATGTCAAGATCTGCGGCCTGAAGGACCCTGAAGCGATGAACGCCGCCATCGAGGGCGGCGCGGGTTACGTCGGCTTCATCTTCTACCCGCCCTCTCCGCGCGCCGTGACGCCGAAAGAGGCGATCGCGCTCGGCAAGGCTGTCCCGCCGGACCGCATCAAGGTCGGCGTCACCGTCGACCCTGACGATCATCTCATCGACCAGGTGCTGGAAGCCGTCGATGCGATCCAGCTGCACGGCAAGGAAACCCCGGAGCGCGTGCGCGAAGTCAAGGAGAAGACCGGGAAAATCGTGATCAAGGCGCTCCGGATCGGGGAGCCCGAAGACCTCGAGCCGCTCGCCGCCTACGCCGAGGTCGCCGATATGATCCTGTTCGATGCCAAGCCGCCGAAGACGCCGGGCAGCCTTCCCGGCGGTAACGGCCTTACCTTCGACTGGCGTCTGCTCGACGATCTTGCGCTCGATGTGCCCTGGCTCTTGTCGGGCGGGCTGGATGCGGCCAATCTGGAGGACGCCGTCCGCCTTTGCCGAGCGCCCGCTGTCGACGTCTCCTCCGGCGTCGAGAAAGCGCCCGGCATCAAGGACGTCGCCAAAATCCGGAACTTCCTTGAGCGCGCCCGGGACTTGCCCTGAAGCGCCCGAGCCGTTAGCGAAACACCATGAGCCCTCTCGACAAGAGTTTCCTTCGATGACCCTTGCCAACAGCCTGCGACAAGGCCCCGACGAGCGCGGCCGCTTCGGCATTCATGGCGGCCGCTTCGTCGCCGAGACGCTGATGCCGCTGATCCTCGAGCTCGAGAAAGCCTATGAGGACGCCAAGAACGATCCAGGTTTCGCAGCCGAGCTGCAGCGATGGGGCACCGATTACACCGGCCGGCCGAGCCCGCTTTATTTCGCCGAGCGCTTGAGCGAGGAACTCGGCGGCGCCAGGATCTATTTCAAGCGGGACGAGCTCAACCACACCGGCGCCCATAAG
>JBCCIN010000302.1:0-6687 GCA_039028235.1 Pseudomonadota bacterium | reverse complement strand
GGCATCTATGGGCTGGACTTTGCTGAGGAGCGAAGGCGCATTATCAACCACATCAACCGTTATCCCGGCGTGAAGTGGGGGACCTTCGAGGAGATCGCTAGCGACTTCGCTAAGCGCTATCCCAGCAAAAAACGGGCACGGCCCGTCTCGTAGCGGGTGCGGCGCGCGGTGTTGACTTGCCTGAGCCCGGTTCCACCGTAAGAGCCAGCGATGTGTGGGCTATGCGGCCCATTGGTGGCCGTGCAATAGACCGATGTTGCCGCCGCACCTGCCTCTTAACCTTGGCGAAGGGCGAGCAGGCGATCGTGCCCGATCATTACGGCTGTGTGGACGGAAGCGGAAAAGCTGCTCGGGCCGCCATGCGATTCGTTGGATGAGGGGCTGATCGAGCGGCTGGGAGGCCAGTCGAGCTCAAGCTTAACGTCCATGCTCAGCCTAACGTGAATGAAGTGGTCACGTCACTAAGCGCGGCGCAGGCCGAGCTGGCAGACGTCAATCCAGCCCGCTTTAAAACCCGCCTCGCAATAGGCGAGATAGTAGTGCCAAAGGCGCTTGAAGCGCTGGTCGAAGCCGAGCTGCAGGAGATCCGGCCAGGCGTCCTGAAAACGCAGGTTCCACGCAGCCAGTGTGCGCGCATAATCGAGGCCGAACGTCGTTTCCGACAACTTTTGCATCCCGGCGCGCTCGAACTGCTTTTGCAGCACCGAGGGTGACGGCAGCATGCCGCCGGGAAAGACATGCCGCTGGATGAAGTCAGCGCTGCGCCGATAGGTCTCGAAGTAGCTGTCGGCGATGGTGATGATCTGCAGCCCGACGACGCCATTCGGTTGCAGCATGCCTGCGAGCTTGTCGAAATAGACTGGCCAATAAGGCTCACCGACAGCCTCGAACATCTCGATCGAGGCGATGCGATCGAAGCGCCCTTCCACGTCTCTGTAGTCCTGAAGCCGTATATCGACCTTTTCGCCGAGACCCGCTTTCTGGATGCGCTCGGACGCAAAAGCGTGCTGCTCGTCGGAGATAGTGATCGCCGTCACCTTGGCGCCGACGTCGCGCGCGGCGAATTCGGCAAAGCCGCCCCAGCCGCAGCCGACTTCGAGCACATGATGATCCGGCTGGAGCGAAAGCTTCTCGGCGAGGCTCGCATATTTGGCGGTCTGGGCAGCTTCCAGCGAGGTGTCCGGCCGCTCGAAGCGCGCCGAGGAGTAGGTCATGCTCGGATCGAGCCAGCTCTGATAGAAGCGATTGCCGAGGTCGTAATGAGCGAGAATGTTGCGCTTGCTGCCTCGCTTCGAATTCGGGCGAAAGAGATGTCGCGCCCGCGCCAGCCATCGAAACCAGCTCTTGCCGTAGAAATGCTCCTCATAGGCCTTCTCGTTGAGAACGAGGAGTTCCAGGAGGCGAGGCAGATCGGGGCTATCCCAGTCGCCGTCGAGATAGGCTTCGGCGAAGCCAAGGGAGCCGCCGATGGCGAAACGACGTATAGCCCGCAGCCGGTTTAGCTGAAGAACCGCTTTCGGCCCCTCGTCGCGACCCTCGAAATGCCGTGCGGTGCCGTCAGGCGCGATGATCGTCAGCCGGCCGCATTGCAGCTTCTCGGCAATGCCGTGGACCAGCGTCATCATTCGATCATTCATAGAGGGAACCTCGCCTCTACGAAGAAACCACGTCATCGATCGAACCTCCCTGCTCTTCTTGGTCCGTATCAATTCGAACTGCCGGCAATCAGCGCCTTCAGACAGATCGAGGCCTGGACGCTACGTCCTGATTTGTCGTGGCTGAAGGCGGATACCTTTCAGCCATAACCTCAGCGCCTCGTAGTGAATCGATGCGATTACCTTCTGTGGCAAAAAGGGCTGAACAAGAGCTTGGAGGAGGAGTTGACGGTCGGTCAAGGCCCTGCGTCGGCCTTGCAATGTCGCGACGAGCAGAGGGCTTTCCTCGACATATTCCGTGATGCGAACGTCCAGATTGTTGCCCGGATCGTTCAGGCTAAACCGGTAATTTGCGTGGGCTTCGATGAACGGGGAGACGTAGAAGTTCTTGTCGCAGCTGTGACGCAGGCGTCCGGATCGCGTTGATGATGGCTCTAATGAAAAGACATAAGGATGCTGGCCACCAAAGGTATTCTTGACCTCGTAGATGATCGCAAAGAGTTGCCCTTCGTCGTCATGGCAATAGTAGACGCTGAGCGGATTGAACACGTAGCCACAAAATCTCGGCATCGCCAGCAGCTGTATTTTGCTGGGATGTCGCCTGATGCCGGCTGCGATGAGTTCGCGCTCGACCCAGGGGCGAAGGGATGAGCCGTCTCTCGGCCCGTGGTCTTTGTTGTGGAACGAGAACAGGTTGAAGCGTTCGAGCGAGAAAAGGCGCAGCCGCCGATCGACGTCATCGAGGCGGTCGATATCGATCAAAAGGGTGAAGACGCGATAGACGAAGCGGTGGCGTCGCGGTCGTATGCGGTGGTGCATAACCCGGCCGACATAGAGGCTGGCGTGCGATGTGCTCAATCGGCTGCAGCCACAGCTTGGGGAAGTCTTGGCTCCTCCAGTGAGCAGCCTGTGATCAACGGCTCCACATTCAGCCACCAGGGTGGTGCCACGCCGAGGCTGGCCGCCACATGCAGGCCGGACAAAAGACCGTCTTCGTGAAAGCCGAACCCCCAATGGGCGCCGGCGAACCAAAGCCGATGATGCCCCTGGATTTCGGAAAGTCGTGCCTGAGCCTGAAGAGCGCCGTGATCGAATAGCGGATGATCGTAACGCATGGATGCGATCACATGGTGCGGGGCCGGTTCCTGCAGAGGGTTGAGGGATACTAGCGCCAGGCGATCGGTGTCCAGCCGCTGCAGGTGGTTTATCCAGTAGGTCATCGAAACATTGGCAGCTTTGGACAGCCTGCCATTCGCCAGATAATTCCAGCTCGACCAGACCGCACGTCGCTTGGGCATCAGTTTCGGATCGGAATGCAGAATCGTTTCGTTTGGCTGGTAGGAAAACGCGCCCAGCACGTCGCACTCGGCCTTGGTGGGTATGTCGATCATCGCCAGCGCTTGATCGGCGTGGCAGGCAAGCACGACAGCGTCGTAAGCATTTGTGATTCCGCGGGAATCCACCACGAAGACCTCGTTGTCGTCACGCAGAATTCGATGCGCAGCGGTGCCGAGCCGAAGCCGGTCTTCGAAGGTCGCCGTCATCCTGTCGACATAGATGGCGGAGCCACCGGCGACGGTTCGCCAGGATGGCCGATCATTCAGCGATATCAGACCGTGATTGTCGAAGAACCTGAGGAAGCTCCGCGCTGGAAAAGCCCGCATACCCTCAAGACTTGCCGACCAGATGGCAGCGCTCATCGGAAGGAGATAGCGGTTTTGGAATGCATCGCCATAGCGGCCGTGATCGAGGAACTCGCCGATCGTCAGCGGTTCGCCGTTGTCGCTCTCATCGAGAAAGCGTCTGGCCGCGCCGTTGAAGCGCACGATGTCGACCAGCATCCGATGAAAGGCCGGACGAAGCAGATTGCTCTTCTGAGCGAAGAGGGTACCGTAGCTCTCGCTGCCCGAATACTCGAAGCGACCGCCATCCAGGCTGACACCGAACGACATTTCACTTGCTTTGGTCGGCACGGCGAAATGGTCGAAGAGCGCGGTAAGATTGGGGTAGTTGCGTTCGTTGTAGACGATGAAGCCGGTGTCGACCGGCACGTCGCCGCCATCGGTCGGCATGACGACGGTATGGCTATGGCCGCCGGCTCGGCTCTCGGCTTCATAGACCGTGATATCGTGAGCCTTGTTGAGCAGCCAGGCAGAGCTTAAGCCCGCTATCCCGGTGCCGATGATCGCTACACGCATATTGCCACCACTTATTGTTTTGAAGATTGGCGGCAGAGCGGCCGACGCTGATGGGATTCTGTGGGCGTACTCATGGTGCAGCCAGGCGTACTCATTTAGTTTCGGCTATCATTACGAGGCGCCGGCGCCGTCGGATCAGTGCGGTCGCTCGTATGGGAGGGATGGGGCTCAATTGGCCGCGCGTTCGATCTGATGTCTGGCCACTTTGTGCACCCGATTCTCACCGAGAAGATAGGCGTGATAGGCGTCGGGAAAGAGGCTGGCCACAGGCGGACGAAGGACGTTCAACCCGCCCGTGTAGCAGCCGAAAGCGGGCAGAAGCACGCGGCGCTGATCGGAAACGAAGCAGGGGCGCGACACCCGCCGTCCGCGCGCGCGCACGCTGGCTTTCGGGTGGAGATGGCCGGCAATTTCCGCCTGTTCGGCGCGCTCGCTCGGAAGATGACGAAAGACCATGCTGCCGATCGTGACCTCCGATGCCGACCGCCCACCGAGGTCCGACGGCGGTGAAGGGTCGTGATTGCCGGCGATCCAGATCCAGTCGTGGCGCGATGTCAGATCTCTGATCGCTTGGCGGTCCTCGGACGACAGGCGATGGCAGCCGTCCTGATCATGGAAGCTGTCCCCGAGGCTGATGACCCGCTCCGGAGACCAACGGCAGAGCGTCGCGGTCAGGCGCTCGATTGAGGCACGGCTATCATAGGGAGGGATCGCGGAGCCACTCCGGGCGAAGGACGATCCCTTTTCCAGGTGCAGATCGGCGATCACCAGGACGCGCTCGTCAGGCCAGATCAAGGCACCGGAGCAGTCAGCGATCAAATGCTGATAGGGAGGGGCGAGGGGGAGGCTTTGCACGTGGGCTTCTTGCCTGAGACCGCATCTTGGTATTGAGGACGTTGGTCGCTCCTTAGCACGGCCGGTTCCGCGGCTCCAGATGCTTTCGCCTGCACTTACTGTCGTCCATCGCTGAAGGCTTCCTCGATCAGCTCCTCGGATGCGGCGGCGAGCGCTGCCTCGTCCGCCTCGCCTGGGACGACTTCCTTGCCGATTTCGAGCATGACGGGAAGCGCGAGCGGAGAGAGCCTGTCGAGCTTCCTGTGACGGATCTTGCCCTGCACGCTGGTGAGAAAATCGGCAAGGCGGCGGACGTCCAGGAGGCCGACCGCGGCCTCGGCATAGGTGGCGCGCAGGAGGACGTGATCGGGTTGGTATTTTCTGAGCACGTCATAGATCAGATCGGAGTTGATGGTGACCTGACGGCCGCTTTTCTCCTGACCGGGATGGCGGCGCTCGATCAGGCCTGCAACCACCGCGACATTCCGAAACGTGCGCTTCAGGAGGCTGCTGTCCGCCATCCAATCCTCGAGCTCCTCGCCGAGAATGTCGATGTCGAACAAAGCCGCCGGCTCTTCGATCGGCTCCATGCCCCAGATGCAGAGAATGTAGTCGCTGGCGTTGAAGCCAATTGGCTTCAGGCCGAAGCGTTCCATGCGCTTGGTCACCAACATGGCCAGGGTCTGGTGCGCGTTCCATCCGGCGAAGGCGTAGACCACCATGTAGTAGCGCCCGCGCCTGGGAAAGGTCTCGACCAACATCTCATCCGCGGCCGGCATCGAGGAGCGGTCCTGCTGCGCTTCCAGCCATTCCAGAACCTGATCCGGCAGGTCATGCCAAAGGGAAGGATCGGCGAGATAGCCGCGCACGCGCGAGGAAAGATGTGTGGTGAAGGGCATGCGCGTGCCCATGTAGCTCGGCACGCTCGGCTCCTTGCCGGGAGGCGCCAGGGTCACCTCGGCCGTGTTTTCGCGCATGCCCTGAAAGACCAGCGTGCGCCCTGCGAATTGGAATGTGTCGCCCTGAGTCAGCCAGGTGACGAACCATTCTTCGACTTCGCCCAGACTCTGACGGCGGCCCTTCAGGCGGACCTTGACCATCGGCTGTTCAACGATGGTGCCGATGTTCATCCGATAGCGCTGGGCGAGCTTCGGGTGCGTAAGACGCCAGCGCCCGTCCTTCTCCTGACGCAGGCGCCGATAGCGGTCGTAGACCTGCAGCGCATAGCCGCCGGTAGCGACGAAGTCGAGGACGTCGTCGAAGTCCTTTCTGGTCAAATCGCGATAGGGATGGGCGGTCACCACCTCGCCATAAAGCGCCTCCGCATCGAAAGTTCCCGCACAGGCCACGCCCGTGATGTGCTGGGCGAGGACATCGAGGCCGCCCGGATGCGGCGGCATGCCATCGAGGGTCTCCTCGCGTATCGCATCCATCGCGGCGCGGCATTCCAGGACCTCGAAGCGATTGCCCGGCACGAGCAGCGCGCGGCTCGGCTGATCGAAGCGGTGATTGGCGCGGCCGATGCGCTGCAGGATGCGCGACACCCCCTTGGGCGCGCCGATCTGGACGACGAGATCGACGTCACCCCAGTCGATGCCGAGATCGAGCGAGCTGGTGCAGACGATCGCCTTCAGCTTGCCGGATGCCATCGCGGCTTCGACCCGACGCCGTTGCTCGACCGCAAGCGAGCCGTGATGTAGCGCGATCGGCAGATTGTCATCATTCGCGCGCCAGAGTTCGCGAAACATCACCTCGGCCTGCGCCCGCGTATTCACAAACACCAGCGTGGTGTTCGCTGACTTGATGGTCTGGTAGAGCGATGGCGCCGCATAGGTGCCGTAATGGCCGGACCAGGGTAGGCGACCTTCGGGAAGGAGCACGGCGACATCGGGTTCAGGTCCTGGAGCACCTCGAACGAGTTCGGCACGCCGCTCACCATATGAGAGGAACGATAACAGCTCCTCCGGTTTTTCGACTGTCGCCGAAAGGCCAACGAAGCG
>JBCCIN010000301.1:0-6695 GCA_039028235.1 Pseudomonadota bacterium | reverse complement strand
CCACCGCGAATGCGGTTCCCTGGTCTGAGCTGATGGGTGCCCATCTCTGCGGCCCGCCGGCGACCGACAGCACGACCGCCGACGACAACGCGTTCTGGGCGCGGATCAACGGCGTCTTCTGGGCGGCTTTCCTGCTCTTCTCCTGGACGGCCGCGTCGATCGTCTCAGGCGCCGTCATTGAGCGTATCCGGTCAGGCGCCTTCTGGCTGATTGCCGTGCTCGTCGGCTCCTGCACCTGGGTCATCGACGCCGCCTGGGGCTGGCACTGGGACGGCTGGATGGTGAAGCTGCTCGGCTATCACGATGCCTATGCCTCCGGCGTAATCCACGCGATCGCCGGCGGTGCCGCCCTCGGCGTGCTGGTCCATCTTGGGCCGCGCATCGGCAAGTTTCGGGCGGACGGCACGGCGCGCGACATCGCTCCCCACCATCCCTGGCTGGTGACCATCGGTCTGTTCCTGATCTATACCGGCTTCTGGGGCTTTTATGTCGCTTGCAACGTGCCGATCATCAGCGAAGCGGACATCGGCGGCACGGGCGTGACGTTTACCGCCACCACCATCTATCTTACGCCCACCACCTTGTCGGCGATCGTCTTCAACTTTCTGCTGTCGCTCTCGGGCGGCATGATCGCGGGCTATATGGTCTCCAGGGGCGACGCTTTCTGGACCTATAGCTGCGGTCTCGCAGGCATCATCACGGCATCCGCCGGCAACGACCTCTATCACCCGATGCAGGCAATGCTGATCGGTGCCGCCGGCGCTGTCATCGCCTACAAGATGCACTACTTCGTCGAGCGGAAGTTCAAGATCGACGACGCCGTCGGCGCCGTCGCCGTTCATGGCTACGCCGGCTTTGCGGGGCTGGTGATCGCCGGCTTCATGCTGTGGGGGCACCCGTCTTCAGCCTTCGAGGGCTATGCGGCGATCAACCCGCTCGGCCAGTTCCTCGGGGCGATCATCATGTTCTTCGTGCTCGGCTTTCTGCCGGCCTGGATTCTTGCCGGCCTGCTCAAGAGCTTCGGGATGCTGCGGATTCCGCATCAGATCGAGCTGGTGGGTCTCGACATTGCCGACTATCACGGCCGCGACGCCGAGGAACTGGAGGTGATCGAGGCTGAAATCCAGGACGCGCGGGACCGCGGGCTGCTTCCCAACCCCGCTGGCGGCTCTGACTGAGGGAGGAAACAGACATGTCTACCACGGAAGTCACCAGCTGGGCCGTCGATCTCTCGACCGTCGGTCCGATCTATCCCTTCGTCGGCACGGAGATGCTGTGGTTCGTGCTCGGCCTGGTCTTCTGGATCGGTTTTCATATCTGGCAGATCGGCTTCGAGAAGCGGACCTATGACGACGACATGACCCATATGAACAAGCCGGAACTGTTCGAGCGCGCGCTCAAGCAGCACCGGCTGGATTGACCATCGACATCGGGTGAGGATGAGGCTGGCTGGCATGCCCGGTCAGCCTCATTTCACCTTGAGTGGAACCGCTGCCAATACCTGCTGATGAGTTGCATTTTAGAAGGTTCCGGCCTAAACCTTCGGCATCTTTTGCTGAACTTCCGACATCGTTTTCAGGTCGGCCCTTGCGAGACGGAGTGACGGGCAGCCATGCCTTTGGCCCTGTTGAAATATGGACTGACGAAAGGACATCCGGCGGAGGTGCATTTCCCGCCGCAACCCGATCTCGGCAGCAGCTATGACGTCGTCATCATCGGCGCGGGAGGCCACGGTCTCGCCTGCGCCTATTATCTCGCCAAGAACCACGGCATCACCAATGTCTGCGTACTCGACAAGGGCTATCTCGGCGGCGGCAATACCGCGCGCAACACCACGATCATCCGCGCCAACTACCTGACGCCGGAGGGTGTCGCGTTCTACAAAGAGTCGGTGGCGCTTTACCGTGACCTCTCGATCGAACTCGACATCAACCTGATGTACTCCGAGCGCGGCCACCTGACGCTCGCCCACACCGACGCTGCCGTGCGCACGTCACGCTGGCGTGCTGAGGTCAACAAGCATCTCGGCGTCGACAGCGAATTGGTCTTTCCGGACGAAATTGCCAAGATCTGCCCGGAACTTAACCTGTCGGATGACGTCCGCTACCCGATCATGGGTGCCCTTTATCACCCGCCCGGTGCGATCGCCCGGCATGATGCCGTCGCCTGGGGCTATGCGCGCAGGGCGATGGAGATGGGCGTTCAGGTCCATCAGCACAGCGAGGTCACCGGTCTGATCATCGAGGGTGGCCGAATTAAAGGCGTCGAGGTCGGCGAGAAGAAGATTTATGCTGACAAGGTGATGCAGGCGACCGCCGGCTCCAGCTCGATCATCGCCGATATGGCCGGAATCAAGCTGCCGATCCGCACCATACCACTCCAGGCCTGCGTCTCGCAGCCGCTGAAGCCCTTCCTGGACGCCATCATCGTTTCCGGGTCGTTGCACGTCTACGTTTCACAGAGTTCGCGCGGCGAACTGGTGATGGGTGGCTCGACCGACCCTTACCCCCTCTATTCGACCCGATCCTCCCTGGACTTTAAGGAAGGGTTAATGGGTCACATGCTAGAACTCTTTCCTTATCTCGGTGAGGTGAAGGTTCTGCGCCAGTGGGCGGGGATGGCCGACATGACCCCGGATTTCTCGCCGGTCATGGGTCTGACGCCGGTCGAAAATTACTATATCGACGCTGGCTGGGGGACCTGGGGATTCAAGGCGACGCCGGTTTCCGGCCGGCGCATGGCGGAGTGTATCGCGACCGGCGAGCAGCCGAAGCTCCTGGCGCCGTTCGCTCTGTCGCGGTTCGACACCTTCGACCTGGTCGGGGAAAAGGGCGCGGCCGCGGTCGGTCATTAGCCGGGCGCGGCCCGACGCATCGACCTCGGTCCCGCTTGACTGGGGTTCGAGCTAAATGGGGAATGAGGAGACATCGACATGAAGATCATGGAGTGCCCGCTGAACGGGCCGCGCAACATCTCCGAGTTCGTCTGCGGGCGCGAGGTCAAGGAAATGCCGGACCCGTCGACCTGCAGCGACGCGACCTGGGCCGCGCATCTCTTCATGGAAGACAATGTCGCTGGCGAGGTCGTCGAGTGGTGGATGCACGCGCCCACCTCCTACTGGTTCATTGCGCGCCGCAACACGGTCACGGAGGACATCATCAAGACCTACACGGTCGACGAGTTCTTCGGGGCATCGACGGATGCCAGCGTCGACAAGGAAGCGGCGTAACGAACTGATCGTCTTGGATATATTCCAAGAGTCGAGAGTGGCGCCAGAGCCGGGATTGTTGATCAATCAAACTGTACAGGACAGGTGCTGGATATAAGGAACGCCAATCACCCCATTGCCCATCCAGATATCCTGAACCACTGGTCATCCGCTGGCCTGAAGCCCGATTGGAGCCTCTCTTGTTAGGCAGGATCGGGCGGAATCATCCCCAGAGCCCGAACAACAGGTCTCCGATCTCCTGACGAAAACAGTGAGCCGACAATGTTAACCCTTTCTTCATTCCCTCCTGCGATACTTCTTGACGGTCCATGCGATCCTGGGAATCCGACCGCTGGAAAGAAAGACCGCCGGCGCGCGGATTCCCAGGATCGCATGGACCTGAATTCAACACGCTTTCTGGACGGAAAAAGTTGGAAAATCGTTAATTCCGGCCCACGCCGCCGCTCGATCCCGATCTTCGCCCGCTCACGGCTCCGCCGACGTCGAAGCTGCCTTGGCATCGAAGGACCATTGATCCGGGGGCGACGTAAGTCGGCAGGGAAACTCTCTAAAGGCTCCGACCCGACCATGGGATGTCACGGTCCGCTGACATTTGATGCTCGGTCTCACCAGGTTGGAATGTAACCGATGGCCATAACCAAAGAAGCTTCGGCGTCGCTATCGGAGCCACGACAGGTCAACGCCCCGGCCCGCGGCCAGCGGTTGGGGGAGGGGTTTGGGCTGTTGATCGATCGGTCGAAGCCGATCAGCTTTTCCTTCGAAGGCCGCGCCTATAGCGGCTTCGAAGGGGACGTCATCGCGTCGGCCCTGGCGTCATCCGGGCAATGGGTGCTGTCGCGCTCCTTCAAATATCATCGCCCGCGCGGTGTGCTCACCATGGCCGGGCAGGATGCTAACACCCTGGTCCAGCTGCCGGACGAGCCCAATGCGCTTGCCGATCGCCATCCAATCTCGGCGGGGCTGGAGGTCATGGGCCAGAACTATCGCGGCTCGCTGGAAAAAGACGACTATGCCTGGCTCGACAAGTTCGGGCGGTTCATGCCGGTCGGCTTTTACTACCGCACGTTCTTCAAGCCCAAGGGCGCCTGGAAGCATTGGGAGCCGCGTATTCGCGCCATGGCCGGCCTTGGGGAGATCAATAAGGAGGCTGAGCACGGCTACTACGATAAGGCCTATGGCTTTTACGACGTGGTCGTGGTCGGCGGCGGTCCGGCTGGCATGTCGGCGGCGCTCGAAGCCGGACGCCACGGTCTCGATGTGCTCCTGCTGGACGAATGGCCGGTGCTCGGCGGCTCACTCACCTATGGACGTTTCGGGCGAAGCGGCAAGACGCCGAAGCGGATCGGACAGGAATTGATCGCCGAGATCGAAGCCAGCACGAACATCGAGGTGATGACCTCAGCGACATGCACCGGCGCCTTTGACGACAACTGGCTGCCGGTGATCAGGGGCAATCGCCTTTACAAAATCCGGGCGGGCCATGTGATCCTCGCCACCGGCTCCTTCGAGCAGCCGATGGTGTTCAGGAACAACGATCTTCCGGGCGTCATGCTATCCTCAGCCGCCCAGCGGCTGATGCGCCTCTACGCTGTTCCCCCGGGGCGGCGTGGTGTGATCGCAACGTCGAACGATCATGGCTATGAGCTGGCCCTCGATCTTCTCGATGCGGGTATCGACGTTGCAGCCGTGGTCGATCTGCGTCACGACCCCGGCACCAACGTGCTCACCGACGCCATGATCGAGCGCGGCGTTCGCGTCGAGCGTGGCAAGGCGATCTACGAGGCGATCGGCAAGGATCACGTCGAAGCCATCCGCCTCGCGCGTATCGAAGGTCAGGGCCAGACTGGCGAGCCTGGGGCCAAGATCGCCTGCGACTTCGTCTGCACGGCAACTGGTTACAGTCCGGCCGGAAATCTCGTCTGGTATGCCGGCGGCGCCTTTTCCTATGACGACGACACGTCGATGCATCGGATCTCCGTGCTGCCGAAGGGCGTAACGGCAGCCGGATCTCTGAACGGCATCTATCAGCTCGACTCGGTGCTCGCCGATGGTCGGCGCATCGGCTGGCACGCCGCCCAGGTCTTCGGCAAAGTCGACGGCCGCCCGCCGGAGGCGCCGGCCGATGCTCTGGCGAGCCAGATAACGCATCCCTTCCCGATGTTCCCGCATCCCAAGGGCCGCGAGTTCGTCGATGTCGATGAGGATCTGCAGATCAAGGACATAAGGAACGCTGTCAAGGACGGCTATGACGACATCCAGCTGGTCAAGCGCTACTCGACTCTGGGCATGGGGCCGAGCCAGGGGCGGAACTCCAACATTGCCGGCATCCGCCTGGTCGCGGAGGCCACCGGCAGGAGCGAGGACGAGGTCGGCACCACCACGGCGAGGCCGCCCTTCGCGCCGGAAAAATTCGCCCATCTCGCCGGCCGCGCCTTCGAGCCGGTTCGCCTGACCGCAATGCATCACCGCCATGTCGAGGCTGGGGCAACGATGATGACCGCGGGCCTCTGGTTGCGGCCTGCTTTTTATGGGCCGAAAGATCAGGCGGAGCAGTTGATTGCGGCCGAGGTCGCGTATTGTCGCGAGAATGTGGCGATGATCGACGTATCGACCCTTGGGGGGCTCGACATCCGCGGGCCGGATGCTGCCGAGTTCATCAATCGCATCTATACCTGGGCTTACAAGAAGCAGCAGGTCGGGCGCGCGCGCTATCTCCTGATGTGCGACGAGGCGGGCGTGATCATCGACGACGGCGTGGCCTGCCGCTTCCATGAGCAGCACTACTACGTCACCGCGACCACATCAGGCGTCGATGCCGTCTATCGCCAGATGCTCTGGTGGAATGCGCAGTGGCGCCTCGATATCGACATCGCCCAAGTCACGGCGGCCTATGCCGGGCTCAACATCGCAGGGCCGAAGAGCCGGGACGTGGTTCAGACGCTGGTGAGCGACATCGATTTTTCCGCCGACGCTTTTCCCTATATGGGCGTGCGCCAGGGCCATATAGCGGGCATTCCGGTGCGGGTTTTGCGTGTCGGCTTCGTCGGCGAGCTTGGTTACGAGATCCACTGTGCGTCCTCGATGGGCGAAGCGCTCTGGGACCATCTCGCCAAAGCTGGCGAACCCTTCGCCCTCAAGCCGTTCGGGGTCGAGGCGCAGCGCGTCATGCGTCTGGAAAAGGGCCATATTATCATTGGCCAGGACACCGATGGCCTGACCCAGCCTTATGAGGCTGACATGGGCTGGGCGATCGGCAAGAAGAAGACGTTCTATGTCGGCAAGCGTGCGGTCGAGATCCAAAACGATCGGGGTGAAACGAGGAAGCTGGTCGGCTTTACGCTCGCGAATGACCAGGACCCATGCCCGAAGGAATGCCACCTGGTCATCCGGGACGGCGATATCGTCGGCCGGGTAACGTCGGCCGTCCTGTCGCCGACGCTCAAGAAGATCATCGGCCTTGCATATG
>JBCCIN010000300.1:0-6723 GCA_039028235.1 Pseudomonadota bacterium | reverse complement strand
GAGACCATCGGCGAGCTCCAAAAGGAACTTGCCGTGATCATGGAAGACCTGCCGAAGCTGAACCAGGAGCGGCGGGACAGGATCCGCGACTACAACAAGGAACTGGCAGCGGTCGCCGTGAACCAGGCCCTACGCGACGTCGAGCAGGCGTTCTACGGGACCGAGCCGGTCCAGGCTTACCTGGAAAGCGCCCGAAAGGATCTGATCCACAATATCGAGATGTTCGTGCCGTCAGGCGCGCCGGAGGCTCCGGCGGGGCCAGGCGCTCCACAGGCGTCCCCCGAAAATCAAGATGACGGCCGGTTCCGCCGCTATCAGGTTAACATCATCGCCGGCGACGGAGCGGATGTAGCTGCTGAAGGCGACATCGGTGAAAGTCGACCAGGTGCTGGCAGCACGGGCGCGCCGGTGGTCTACGAGGACTATCCGACGCTTGGCAATCTGGTCGGGCGGATCGAACATCGCGCGCAAATGGGCGCGCTCATGACCGACTTCACCCTGATCAAACCGGGCGCACTGCATCGTGCCAATGGCGGCTATCTGCTGTTGGAGGCGAGGAAGCTGCTCACCGAGCCCTATGCCTGGGAGGCGCTCAAGCGGGTCCTTCGCAGCGCTTGCGTCAAGATCGAAGCACCAGGTGCCGCTGCCAGCCCGATGACCACGACGACGCTCGAGCCGGAGCCGATCCCGCTCGACATCAAGGTGGTCCTCTTCGGCGATCGCGGCCTCTACTACCAGCTCGCCGGTCTCGACCCGGATTTTTCGGACTTGTTCAAAGTCGCCGCCGACTTCGAGGAGGTGCTGGAGCGTGAGGAGGATGTAGACCTGCTTTACGCCCGTCTGATCGGCTCGGTCGCGCGCCGGGAAGACATTCGGCCGCTCGACGCGTCGGCGGTCGCTGAAGTGATCGACCATAGCGCCCGCCTTTCCGGGTCATCGGACAAGCTCTCCGTACGCATGAGCCCCGTCGTCGACCTGATAAGGGAAGCGGATTTCTGGGCGGCGGAAGACGGAGACGAGGTACTGTCCGCCGACCATATTGAAAAAGCACTGGATCAGCAGGATCGACGCCTCTCCCGCATTCGCGAGCGCTCCTACGAAACCATCACCGAAGACACGATCCTGATCGACACTGATGGCGCAAGAGTCGGCCAGATCAATGGCCTGAGCGTATTGCAACTAGGCGGCTTCAGCTTCGGCAAGCCCACCAGGATCACGGCCCGTGTCGGCATGGGCAGCGGCAAGGTGGTGGACATCGAGCGCGAGGTCGAACTCGGCGGGCCGCTACACACCAAAGGCGTGCTCATCCTCTCGGGCTTTCTCGCCGCGCGCTTCGCGCAGGACTTCCCGATGTCGCTCGCCGCCACCTTGGTGTTCGAGCAGTCCTATGGCGGCGTTGACGGCGACAGCGCGTCTTCTACGGAGCTTTACGCCCTCCTGTCGGCACTCGCCGACGTGCCGATCAAGCAGGGGCTCGCGGTCACCGGATCGGTCAATCAATATGGCGAGATTCAGGCTATCGGCGGGGTCAACGAGAAGATCGAAGGCTTTTTCGAGATCTGCAAGGAGCGGGGCCTCACCGGCGACCAGGGCGTCCTGATCCCGCCCGCCAATGTCCGAAATCTGATGCTGAAGCCTGAGGTCGTCGACGCGGCTCGTGATGGCAGATTCAGGATTTTTTCGGTCAAGACGATCGATGAGGGCATCGAAATTCTTACAGGCATGCCCGCCGGCGCGCGCGCCGGGGATGAGCGTTATCCGGAGGGGAGCATCAACGACAGGGTCGAGAGGCGCATCCGCGGCTTTGCCGAAGCGCGCCGCAACTTTCAGCGCGGCACCGATCAGGATATGCCGGTCGCCTAGTTGGCTTCTTCCCCTTTGGTCACTTGCCAGCTGCTCTTCATGAAAGCGATCAGCGACCAGATCTCGTCATCGGAGAGACGATCACGAAAGCCGGGCATGCGCGTGTCCTCCATGTTCCTCACCTTGCCCGGACCTTCGTCGATGATTCTGAAGAGCATCGCGTCATCAAGACTTGACGTCGACCCGCTCTCATCGTGGGCAGGCGCGATATCGTCGAGTTTGTCGGCGATCTCTTTAATGTCCTCATCGGTGAGGCCGGTCTCCTTCGTGACCCAGCCAAGCTCGCCGCTCATATCTTGGCCATGACATCGCGCACAGTTCCACGCGTAGAGCGCAGCACCGACCGCAACCTGCTCTGCATCCTGCGGATCGCCTGGAGGATGTTCCCTTGCCATCAATGTCCAGGCCGCACCGGCCGCGACGACAATCACGGGAAGGGCAAAAAGAATAAGACGCCGGCTCATGCGATCGTCTCCCTCGTCTGTCCGATCGCCTTCGAAGATCGGTACCCTTTATTGTGCGCGTAAAATCGTTAAGGACCGGCAATCTAAGCGTGTCGGAGCCATGGGGCAACAGAACAGAAGGTCAAGGCGACGAATCAATGCCTACGGTCTCCTCGGAGTTGCATTCACATTGCGGACATAGGATTGGAGGTTAAGGGTGCGCCTGGATCAGCCAGCACCACAATGCAATGCCGGCCGGCTGTGCTTGAATCAGAGCCTTTCACATGACCGCTGAATGGCCGTAGTTTTCAATCTGGACATCTCGAAAAGGTTACACCAAGACCAGCAAACAACATGGCTGCCCCCTCCACTGCCCTGCTTGAAATCAATAGCCTGGTTCGGCGTTATGGCGACCGGACCGTGCTTCGCGTCGACGCTTGGCGCGTGCCAGCCGCAAGGCACAGTCTCGTTCTCGGCGCATCGGGATCGGGCAAGAGCACACTCCTGCATCTGATCGCTGGCCTGATTTCCCCGAGCGAGGGGCAGATCACTGTCAGCGGCCAACGGTTTTCCGACCTCTCGGGCCGGGAGCGGGATGCCTTTCGCGGCCGGCATCTGGGAATCGTGCTGCAAAACCTGCATCTGATCGGGGCGCTTAGCCTGCGAGACAATCTCCGACTTGCCCAGTCACTGGCCGGACGTGCGATCGAGCCGGATTGGATCGCTCAGCTTCTCGACCAGGTCGGCCTCATCTCCCTCGCGCGGCAAAAGCCGGAGATGCTAAGCCATGGCGAACGCCAGCGGGCGGCGATCGCGCGCGCGCTGGTCAACCGCCCCACGCTGCTCCTCGCGGATGAGCCAACCTCCGCCCTGGACGACGACAATGCTCACAACGTGATGGAACTTCTCCTGCGCCAGGCGACGCTCTCCGGTGCCACCTTGATCGTCGCCACCCATGATCAGCGCATAGCTCCTCACTTCGATGATCGGCTGGTCCTGGAGGCGTACGAATGAGCCTCCTTGGCCTCAGCCTCGCTTATCTTCGCATGCGGCTTCTCGGCACCTGTCTGAACCTGCTGCTCCTGGCGCTCGGCGTCGGCATGATCGTGCTCTTGCTCTTGTTTAGCGCCAAGCTCGAGGAGCGCCTGACCCGTGATGCCTCGGGACTGGATCTGGTCATCGGCGCCAAGGGCAGCCCGCTCCAGTTGATCCTGTCCAGCATTTACCATCTCGACATCCCCACCGGGAACATCCCATTTTCGGAGGTGCAACGCTGGCGAAGCCACGATCTGGTCGAGACGGTGATTCCGCTCGCTCTCGGCGACAGCCTAGGCGGCTTTCGTATTGTTGGCACCGAGCCCGCTTATGCCGGACATTATGGTGCCAGCCTGTCGGAAGGCCGTTTCTGGGACGCCCCCTTCGAGGCGGTGCTCGGCAGCGATGTTGCCGAAAGGACCAATCTAGGCATCGGTGATCGCTTTTTCGGCAATCATGGCCTAGCCCCGGGCGGCCCTGCCCATAGCGATCATCCCTATGAGGTGGTTGGCCTTCTTATACCCTCGGCAAGCGTCCTCGATCGGCTGGTGCTGACCGACGTGGACAGCGTCTGGGCGGCCCACGGCATCGAGGTGGCGAAACGTCATGACGAATCGAAGATCGAACCAGGTGGCGATGCTGATCAGCAGCAGGAGCCATACGCGCGCGCGGTCGCACCACAGCCCGTCGACGACCGGCAGGCGGTTACCGCCCTGCTGCTCAGCTATCGCACCCCGCTCGCAGCCGTCCAGCTGCCTCCACTGGTCAACCAGACGAAGGGGCTGCAAGCAGCGGCCCCGGCGTTGGAGATGGCGCGCTTGCTGTCGATGATCGGGATTGGCGTCGATGCGATCCGCGGCTTCAGCCTCCTGCTGATGGCAACCGCTGGGCTCAGCCTGTTCATCGGCCTTACCAATGCACTGCAGGCGAGGCGCTACGATCTTGCCGTGATGCGCACCATGGGTGCATCGCCATCGATCCTGTTCGTGCAGCTTCTGCTGGAAGGCATGCTGCTGGCAGGCGGCGGTGTCGTTCTCGGCCTCCTGCTCGGCCACGGCGCGGCAAGCCTCCTGGCCGCGAGCTTCACCAGCATCGAGACTCTGGGCCTCTCCGGCTTCGCCTGGGTGGCCGAGGAAGCCTACGTCGTCGCCCTGGCGCTAGCCGTCGGGCTGGTCGCCGCTCTGATTCCTGCGATTCAGGCTTACCGCACCGACATCGCAGCGGTGCTGGCATCGGGCCGCTGATCCGCTAAGATTGAAGGCAGAGAAACGGACAAGCCAGGGAGACAGCGTCAATGAGCGGGACGATGAACGGGGCTTCCAGCCTCGCTTGCCGAGGTCCGACGATCGCCCTCGCAGCTTTATTCGCGATGGTCCTTGTCTTGCCGCTCGGCGCCGAAACACCTCAGGATCAGGCCGATTCCATCGATCCGAAGGACATTCCCTCGGTACACAACACGTTCTACCAGGTGCCGGAGGGTACGGTCAGCTGGGATGTGCTCGGCACGATGGACATCGAGGTCGAGATCATCGCTCCCCTGCAATCCCAGATGACCAAGAGCTTCACCGACGAGGTGAAGGCGCTCGACGATCAGACCGTTCGCATCATGGGCTTTCTCTACCCGCTGAAAGGCGGCGTCGCCCATGAGCATTTCCTTTTGACCGCCTGGCCGCCGAGCTGCCCCTTCTGTCTGCCGGCCGGCCCCACGTTGATGGTCGATGTCAAAGCAGCCGATCCGATCGAGTTCAGCGAGGGAGCCATTCTGGTCGCGGGCCTTTTCCAGCTGCTCGAAAACGACCCGTCCGGCCTTTACTATCGTCTGGAAGAAGCGACGCTCGTCGAGCGCTTCGACGACATCCGTTGGACCGGCCAGGGTCTGACGGAGGATAGCCTGCCGCGATAGATCGCCGCCGCCGCTTCCAGGCGGGCATCGCCTCCGATAGCCTGGGCATGCTCGAACGGAGGGTGAATGACCATGTCCAATCTTTTCGCACGCATCGTCGCCATGATCGGTGTGGTTCTGGTGTTCATAAGGCGGCGAAGCGAAAGCGCGAACCTGCCGGCTTTCGGTCAGGAGCCGGCGATCCCTGAGGCGAAGCCGCAGGGAATCCCGACACTGAAGCTGCCGAGTGCGCGAGGATGGGACCGAGGGCAGACGCCCGAAGTCGCCGCCGGCCTCGCGGTCAATGCCTTCGCCGAGAAGCTCGATCATCCGCGCTGGATTCACACGCTGCCGAGCGGGGACGTGCTGGTCGCCGAGGCGCAGCCCGAAGGCGGTGCCGCCAAGTCCCTCTTCGACTACGCCATGCAGACCACCCTGGAGCGCGCCGGCGCCCGGGGCAAAAGCGCCAACCGCCTCTCGCTCTGGCGGGACGAGGATGGGGACGGCGTCGCCGAGATCCGCGAGGTCTTTCTCGAAGGCCAGAACCTGCCCTTCGGCATGGCCGAAGTGAACGGCACCTTCTATGTCGGCAATACCGACGGCATCGTTGCCTTTGCTTACGAGGAGGGAGCGCGCCGCATCAAAGGTCCGGGCAAGAAACTCGTCGACTTCAAGCCCGGCGGACACTGGACTAGGAGCCTCCTGGTCAGTTCGGATCGGCAAAAGCTCTATGCCGGCGTCGGTTCGCTCAGCAATATCGCCGATGACGGCATGGAGGTGGAGGAAGGCCGTGCCGCGATCTATGAGCTCGACCTCGAAACCGGCGAGAGCCGCATCTTCGCTTCAGGCTTGCGCAATGCCGTGGGCATGGCCTTCGAGCCAACCACTGGAACACTCTGGACTGTGGTCAATGAGCGCGACGGTCTCGGCGACGAGGTGCCGCCCGACTACCTGACCTCGGTACAGGAAGGCGGCTTCTATGGCTGGCCTTATTGCTACTGGGGCCAGACGGTCGACGATCGGGTGCCGCAGGACCCGGACATGGTTGCCAAGGCGATCCGGCCGGACTATGCGCTCGGCGGCCACACCGCGTCTCTTGGTCTTTGCTGGCATCCCGCCGGCACGCTGCCCAGATTCGGTGACGGCATGATCATCGGCCAGCACGGCTCCTGGAACCGCAGCACGCTCAGCGGCTACAGGGTGATCTTCGTCCCGTTCGAGGATGGCCAGCCATCCGGCCGGCCGCGGGACATTCTCTGGGGATTTCTCGCGCCTGACGAAACCATGTCCTACGGGCGGCCCGTCGGCGTGGCGATCGGCCCGGATCGATCGCTTCTGGTCGCGGACGATGTCGGTGACGTCATCTGGCGCGTCACCGGCACATCCGACACCGCCTGAGCCGATCGAACGCCGCTCGGAGTCAGTGCACGGCTTCCGGCGGTGGCTCCTTCGCCCCGGTCATGAAGGCGACGGCATCGGACATGGTGTAGTCCTTCGGAT